>SVMB01000167.1 GCA_015067675.1 Oscillospiraceae bacterium | reverse complement strand
GACACAGGCGGCGGCACGGGTTTGGAAGCGGGAAATCCGGGGAAACAGAAGCATTTACAGTGCAGGCTACGAGCTGCCGGATATCACGATGCCGGAATATGAGCTGACATGGATCCCGGAGGGCTATCAGCAGGTGCACAGCCTCCCGACGGACGGAGAAGAGGACCGGTATGCGTACAGTGAAAGCTATTACCATACGAAAGAGGACGATTACTTCTTCTGGAACGTGAAGTTTCTGGGGGCCCACAAGGCCAGCGTGCAGCTCAGCGAGAATCGCACGGTGGAGCGGCTGCGAATCAACGGGATGGAGGGTGACTTGTACCACAGCGACTATCCCGAGTACGGGTTTGAAATTAGCGAGCTGTTCTGGTTTGACAACGAGCTGGGGATTATGTTTCAGCTTTCCGGGAATCTGACAAAGGAGGAAATCATCGCCGTGGCCGAGAGTATGGTCGTGGTGAAGGAAACGCCGTAGAAAAAAGGCCCGCAGGATACGTCCTGCGGGCCTTTTTGGGGCACTTACTGCATTTCGGCGAGGAGGCTTGTCACGCGGCTTTGTATGGCTTCAGCGGTCTCGACGGCCGATTGTTCGTTGGCGAAAAAGGTTTCAAGCTCCTCCAGCATGATGGGAAACACATAGTAATCAGTCTTATCTTCGGCTTTGGCTCCCCGGATGATAGCGTCATAGGCGGCGAAGTCCTCCTCTGTGGGGATGTAGCGCAAATCATCTACGCGTTTGTCATAGTACGTGCGCCAGGAATCAAGACTTGCCTTATATTCGGCTTCGAGCACCGGAATATTGTGGGGCATTTCCGCTCCGTCAACGCTCAGAACCGTGGAGCGGATGAAATCCCACGCGCCGTCCGGGTACATGCAATGCGTTGTCATGGCGAATTTACTTTGCAGCCAGACGGTGGAGCCGGTGCCGGGGAAACCGGGGGACTGCAGGTCGTCGCCGAATCGGGCACGGAAGTTATCAATAAAGCCGAGCGGGCGATTAAGAGCCATGTCGTAAAACATCAGGTACTCTCCGGCGGCAAAGCTCTCGAAAGCGGTGGTGTATGCCGACTCATGATCGGCTTTGGATCGACTGATAAGCTCCAGAACGGTCAGAAACTCAGGACTGTCAAAGGATGACGTGAGGTTGTACCAGTCAACGAAGTGGTCAACGGAGTATGTCGCGCAAAACAATACCGAAAGGACTGAACCGCCCTGGTAGGGCAGGATGAACCCGGGATTGGCATCCAGAATTGCCAGTGCGTCGGAAAAAGTCCAGTCATCGGGAATATCGCCTGCCTGTGAGCGCAGGGTATGCATGGTATGTACAGAAAAGTCGCGGGTCAGGGCGTAGATAGAGCCGTCCTCATGGGTGAGCAGGTCCAGAATGTTGGGCAGGAACGACTCGGTGGAGAGGTCGGGATCCGCCTCGATGAACGGCGTCAGATCCCGCAGCAGCTTTTGCCGAATCAGCGTGTGCTCGGGCAGATTGGCTAAATCCAGCAGATCGGGAATATCACCCGCGGCCAGCGCTTTGGAGAAGTTGATCATGCCGGAGGCGTCGTCATCGGCTGCGTATTTTATAACCTCAATCTGGTAATCTGTGTTTTCGTAATTGAAATCGTTCACGGCTCTGGGAAGATCGCCTTCGGGACGCATGGTGCCAATCCGCAGAGTGATCCGTTCAGGCTCCTTGACGCGATGTTCCAGCAACACCGGGGATGCCAGTCCGTCGCTGATCACGTAGCAGCCAAAGCGCGGCGCGCCGGTCTTTGATTTTCCGACCGGAAGCACACGTACCACCTGAGAGGCATTGATGTCAAAATGATGGAAGGTCAACAGTTTCGTTTTCTGTCCTGTGGTAAGGGAGTAGCCGCACAAATCCTTATCAAACAGGTAGAGATCGAAGAAGGCATCTCCTGCTGCCAGGTGGATATCCGCATTGTTTTCGTTGACCTGACCGAGGGATTCAAGCCTCTGGGTTGTTTCGTTGAGCAGATAGAGCTGCCGGGCACCGTTCACATCCAGCAGCAGCGTGATCGTGCCGGAGAACGTGAGGGCCGCCTCGGGGAAACCGGTGGATGGATCGGCGTTGGTCTGAATAAGCAGCTTACCTTCACCGTCAAAGAGGCATACAAGGTCCTCAACGCAGAGAAAGTATCGTCCATCCGGGAGCGCCACGCCGACGGAGCGGCTGATATCACGTTCGCCGACGAGGGCGGTGATGTCGGCGGAGGCAACCACCTCGCCGTCGGCGTTGATGCGGACAATGTTGTGGGGGCCGTAATGATTGCGCCCGGGAGTGCCGGGAATGTGGACGCTTTCGATGAACCAGAGGCAATAGCGCTCGCCGGGGATGGGAGCCAATGCGCTGAGGATGTGATGATCTTCGACCTTATAGGGGTGACGCTCGAAGCCGCCGCCGGAGGTTCTGAGAGAGGCGATGAATGAGGAGTGGTCATCGGTGTCTGTACGGCTTGTAAGCTGCCAGAAGCGGCCGTTGCCTGCAGCGACCGCTCTGTCACCGCTCATCCATTCCGGGGAGTCTCTTCGTTCGGCGACGTAGTGGTATTCCTCGTCGGTGGAGAAATCTGTGCTGGGTGAGACTGTGGGTATAGTTGTGGTGGCAGCGGCGGTAGTTCCGGCGGGCGTGTCCGCCGGTGCGCAGGCCGTGAGGGAGAGCAGGAACGAGAGAATGAGCAGGATGGCAAGGGTTCGTTTCATCGGTATGACCTCCTTTTCGTACGCTTTTGCGGCTTGTCACATATTAGTCGTATGAGAAGGCCATTTTGTCGCAGGAGTTTTGAAAAAATTTTTTCGGGGGCATGAAAAAATCCGGCAGCCGTGATTCGGCTGCCGGATGAAAGCGGATTATTTACCGCAGGGCGGGAAGGCGGGATTGAACGCGTAGAAGTTTTTATGGTTAAGGTTATCCTGCACGATGCGCAGCGCTTCCTCGCAGCAATCAACGTGAAGCATACCTATATCTTCCAAATAATATCGAGCGTATTCTCGGTTGCGATGATCTTGACGATCAGGATATCCACGACGGCCATTTTGTCCTGAATGCTGAGCAGTTCCCAGCGGTTCATGTAATCCGTAATTTGCCGGATGTCACTATCCTTGCGGACAGACGCGGATTCAAGCTCTGCAATCTCCCGCTGAAGCTGCGTCTTTTGCTTATCCAGCTCGTTGATCCGTCGATTGATGTAGTCG
>SVMB01000166.1 GCA_015067675.1 Oscillospiraceae bacterium | reverse complement strand
GCCCACCGTCCTGCCCATATCGGCGAACAGGCAGAATGAGAGATGGGGGTTAACAGAAATCAAAAAAAAAGATAAATCAAGACCTGTATTTTTGATGGTATCTTCTGTCGTCTGACTTCGAGTCACAAGTAAAACGAGTGACGAGCCACGTTTCCGAACGTCTTCTTCAACATAACCCGACAAAAAGAATCCGTATTCTGTTTCTCCGGCGCCTTTCCGGTACAGAATACGGATTCTCTCTTTCACTTGGTTTAACAGTAGACGTTCGAAAACGTGGCTCACGACTCACTTCGCTTGTCGTTCGACGCGCAGACAGCGGATGATACCATCTATCGGCAAGGTTCAGATTTATTTTTTCATTTTGCCGTCCGATGATACGCTTCATCTTTCATTCTGCCGGTTCGCCGATGCGGGCAGGACGGTGGGCTACTCGCCCCCCTTTGTCCCCCTCGCAAGGGTGCAAAGCACCCTTGACCCCGAGGAACCGCTCGCGGTTCCTCATTCGGCTGCGCCGCTGTATCTGTCCTTACCATCGTCTCCCGTCATTGCATTTTCTCTATTTCGTCAGTTCCGCCATCGCTTTCACCGCTCGGGCCGACAGCACAGCCTTTGTCGGCGGATGAATACAATTACTCTCGCACACGTCCGCCGTCTTCACCGATTTCACATTCTCACAGATCGTCTCCATGCGCATCTGGCACGTCTGCACCGCTTTCCAACGCTCGTCCGGACGCGTATCATAGTCCGCAATCGCAAATACCACAAACGGCAGCGCGTCATCCCGCAGATCATACCGCCAGATGTCAATGAGCAGCGCAAGCTCCCGGTCGTAAAGGAAGCACTCCTCCGGTACCGCGTCAATCTCGCCCTGATACCAGAACACGCCCGTGAAAGCAAACGGGATCACCTGCGTAAAGCAGTTGGCGTACAGCACACCTTCCTCGTTCCATTTATGGTATGCCGTCTTTTCATGCAGCACCGCCGCAGGCTTGTCCAGAATCCCCGCCTCGCGCACTGCACCCGCGGGCATCCAGCTCTCGATCACCGACGCACCCTGATAGCAGAACACCGCGCCCACGGCTATGTTCTTCTCCGCCGCAATCGCCGTACACACATGGTATGCAATCGCCGACCAGTGACCGGCTTCTTCCTTCACACAGGGACGCCAGCCGCTCTCGGCACAAAAGAATTCGTTCTTCTCAAGGCGATTCGTGGCAAACATACGCGCACGAGGCTCGTCAATCCACGTCTCCGGCGCTGCCGCGCTCTCGCCAAGCTTGAACTGCATATTCGACTGCCCGGCGAACAGATACACCTCGCCCACCCAGATATTGGTGAGCAAGATGAGGTTGTCCCCCTGCAGCGCTGTCAGCTCATAGGGACCTCCGCAGTCCATCGCAGGGAATTCGACCTCCCAGCGGCCGTCGGCGGCGATGGTTTTGCTCTGTCCGGCAAAGGTCAGACGGATTTCGCCCGATCCCTCGCCCCAGATGCGCACGGGCTTGCCGTGGGCAAAGACCATATTGGAATTAAAGATGGGATTCAGTTTCATAATAAACCTCATTTCGGCAATTTACGCCTATTTTCAGAGAGGATTCATTCAATTACAGGCTCCGGATAAACCGTTCAAAAGCCGCTTTGCCTTCCGCAGTGCGCTTATAGACGCCGGCGTCCTCCAGCACCTGCGCAAAGACCAGACCCACCTCGCGGCGGATGATCTCACCGGCCTTTTCAGGGTTAGCCTTGATCTCGTCGGCAAAGCCCTCGGCCCAGTCTGCATGGTGGGCGATCTTTTCGTCGGCGCGCAGATTCTCGCCCTTCACCATCGCCTCTTCAAGGCTTGCAAGCTCACCCTTCAGGCGGGCAGGCAGCACCGCCAGACCCATGACTTCGATCAGGCCGATGTTTTCCTTCTTGATGTGGTGCAGCTCGGCATGGGGATGGTAAAGACCCATGGGATGCTCGGGCGTGGTGAGGTTGTTGCGCAGCACCAGGTCAAGCTCCCAGGCGCCGTCGCGGATGCGGGCGATGGGGGTAATGGTGTTATGAGGTTCGCCGTCGGTCTCGGCGTAAATCACGGCTGCCTCGTCGGTATAGCCGCGCCAGGCCGTCAGGATATGATCGGCCAGCTCCACCAGCCGCTTATCATCCTTACCATTGAGGCGCAGCACGCTCATCGGCCAGTTGACGATACCCACCTTCACGTCCTCATAGCCCGGGATCGTATACGCGCTCTCCACCTCCGCACGCTCCATGGCGAAGGTATACCGACCGCCCTGGAAGTGGTCATGGGAGAGAATCGAGCCGCCGACGATGGGCAAATCGGCATTGGAACCGATGAAGTAGTGGGGGAAGGTGCGCAGGAAGTCAAACATCTTCTCAAACGTCTGACGCTCCACCTTCATGGGCACGTGCTTACCGTTGAAGGCGATGCAGTGCTCGTTATAGTAGACGTAGGGGGAATACTGGAAGAACCAATCGCTGCCGGCGATAGTCAGGGGCAGGATGCGGTGATTCTGGCGGGCGGCGTGATTGGCGCGGCCTGCGTAGCCCTCATTTTCCCGACAGAGAGCGCACTTGGGATAGCCCGACTGGGGCGCAAGTTTGGCCGCAGCGATGGCGCGGGGATCCTTTTCGGGCTTGGAGAGGTTGATGGTGATATCCAGCGCACCGTATTTGGTGTCGGTGACCCACTTCATATCCTTCTTAATGCGGTATCTGCGGATATAGTCGGTATCACAGGAGAATTTATAGTACCAGTCGGTGGCCTTTTCGGGGCTTTCGGCGTACAGGGAGCGGAACTTAGCCTGCACCTCGGAGGGTCTGGGCGTGAGGCAGCCCATCAGGCGGGTATCCAGGATATCACGCCAGACGATGGAGTCCTCGATGACGCCGCGTGCCACGGCATCGTCCAGCAGGATTTTCAGGATATCTTCCAGATCGCTGAGCTCACAGGCAGCAGCGGCTTCTTCCACGCCGTCGAGCTGCAGGGCTTCCAGCATCCGGTTCATGGCGTAGGATGCATCCTCGGGAGCGATGAGTTCACGTTCAAGGCCATACCGAACAAGCTGGTGAAGAGCAAAATTGACCATTCTATTGTATCCTCCGTAGAAAAAAGATAAGAGTTTCAGGGCATCATTCCCGTCAGACCGCCGCAAGGCTCTTTTCAGCCTTATACACCCGGCACATCTCCACAAAGCGCTCAAACAGCGGCGCCATGTCCGGGTGATTATCCTG
>SVMB01000051.1 GCA_015067675.1 Oscillospiraceae bacterium | reverse complement strand
AGAGGGTAAAGAGAAACAGTGAGCTGACTGAACTCACGCCCTATGCGCTGCATGAACTTGTCAAGGCAGTCTATGTAGAAGCGCCCGACAAATCCAGCGGCAAGAGAAAGCAGAAGATTCACATCTGTTATGATCTTGTAGGATTTATCCCCGTGGATATTCTCGCAAAAGCAGAACAGGCATGACCGTAATCATGCCTGTTCTATCAAAATTCATATTACTGTCTTACCAGCAGGGAGCAAATCGGCGCACGTTTTTTTGCTTTCCATTGAGGTCATTTTTTACTGTACTTCCTGGGTGAAGTGTGATACAATGGAGTCAAACGGATCAAACTATTTTACTATCTCAACAGGAGGCGTGTTCAAATGGCAAATATGGAATATGTCTGGCAGGATCGCAAGCGCATCATCTTCGGCCTGCCCTGGACCTTTACGATATATAGGCTGACGAAGGAAAAACTGCTTATTGAGTCGGGCATTCTCAATAAAAAAGAAGAAGAGGTCAGACTTTATCGCATCATGGATCTGACCCTGAAGCGCTCCCTCTGGCAGCGCCTCTTTGGCCTTGGTACCATCCATTGCTGCACCGGTGATCAGTCTACCCCTGAGTTTGATATCCTCTGGATCAAGGATGCGGCGAATGTGAAGAATATGCTCTCCGATATGGTGGAGCAGCAGCGTGTTGAGAAGGGTATCGTCAGCCGCGAGTTCATGGATGACGACGGGGAAACGGCTCATTGATGTCTTTTGCAGCGGATACTATCGTTTTTCAGGTGTTTAGTGCTTGTGTGGCCGGAAGGATAAGGGTATACTGAAGCCGTAAGCTCCCGATTACCTTGGAAAGGATTGATTGTGATGACAAATCAGCAGTGGTACGAGAGACTGGAGCATACCATGCCCTGGGGTTCTTCAACAAGCTCCAAATCGGCCCGCCTGCTTCCTGAAGAGCCTGCAGTTATGCTGCGCGGTAAAGGCTGCCGTGTCTGGGATGCCGACGGCCGGGAATATATCGACTATAAAAACGGCCTTGGCCCGGTAACTCTGGGTTACTGCTTCCCGGCAGTGGATGAGGCGATCATTGAACAGCTCAAAAACGGTATTGTATTCGGTACGCCCTCCACTTTGGAGTGTGAGGTCAGCGAACTGCTCTGCGAGATCATTCCCTGCGCCGAACAGGCGAAGTTTCTGAAAACCGGCGGCGAGGCATGTGCCGCCTGCATCCGTCTTGCACGTGCATATACCGGGCGGGATCATATCATCCAGATCGGCTATAACGGCTGGCTCAACGTTTTAGGCAGCGGTGCACGGGTGCTTCCCAGTCAGGCAGCCGTCGCAGCCTCTCATCTTCCCGGCGTGCCCGCCTGCGTCAGCGATCTGGTTCATACCGCATCCTGGAACGACGAGCAGGCGATTGCCGAGCTCTTTGATGCGTTTTCCGGTAAAATCGCGGCGGTTATCGTGTCCATGGATTACGCCAATCCCGAAGCGGGCCGCACGTTCTATCCTTTCCTGCGCAAAATTACCGAGAAGAACGGCTCTCTGCTGATCTTTGACGAAATCGTGACCGGTTTTCGCATTGCCATCGGCGGCGTGCAGGAGTATTTCGGTGTGACGCCGGATCTTGCCGTTTTTGCCAAGGGTATTGCCAACGGTATGCCGCTGTCCACGTATCTGGGTAAGCGCGAGATCATGCATTGTGCAGACCGCGGTCAGGGCGTGAGCATTTCCTCCACCTACGGCGGTGAGACGTTGTCTCTGGCAGCCTGCAAGGCGGCGATTAAAACCTATCGTGAGCAGGACGTTGTGGGACATATCCGTACCCATGGCGATTACCTCTGGAGCAAGGTGGATGAACTCTTCCGTAAGTACGACTATCCCATGACCATGAAGGGCATGCCCGCCTGCAAGGCTTTCCGTCCGACTGCGGAGGCCAAAGGCCATGAGCCGGACGCGTTTTTCCGCGCCTGTTTTGCCAACGGTGTCTCGCTTTACAACGTCTCCTATGTCAACTTCAGCCATCAGTACGCCGATCTTGATGAGACGCTTGTACGCATGGAGAAGGCGCTGCAGTCCATCAGGGGCTAAACGGGTATTTTCGTAGCTGACAAGTAAAAAAGCAGCAGCTTTTGCCCTTGCAGAAGCTGCTGCTTTCCGTATGATTGTATCAAAAGTGATGTGCCGTAATGCGCGGAGGTGTCTGCACAATGGCAAAACTCAATATGAACTATGCGTGTCTCCGGGATTCCTATCTCTTTCACAACATCGCGCAGAGAATAAGCAGCTATACAGCGGCGCATCCGGAACAGAAGCTTCTTCGCATGGGGATTGGCGATGTGACCCGACCGCTGCCGGGAGCCGTTGTCCGTGCGCTCCATGAAGCGGTGGAAGATCAGGCAAAGCAGGAGACTTTTCGCGGATACTGCCCCGAATGCGGTCTGCCGTTTCTGCGGGAGGTCATTGCCGCACACTACGCATCTCGCGGCGTGACGGTGATGCAGGACGAAGTGTTTGTGTCAAGCGGCGCCAGTGACGAGCTGGGGGATCTTCTTGACCTGTTTGCGCAGGATTCCACGGTTTTGATAATGGAGCCTGCCTATCCCGCCTACGTGGATGCCAATGTCATGGCGGGTCACAGGATCATCCATCTTGCAGCGTCTGCCGAAAACGAATTCCTGCCGATGCCAGGTGAGGAATGTGGGGCTGATGTCATCTACATCTGCTCGCCGAACAATCCCACCGGCGCGGTTTTTACCCGGCAGCAGCTCAAAGCCTGGGTGGATTTTGCAAATGCCCATGACTCGGTGATACTCTTTGACGCGGCGTATGAAGCCTTTATCCGGGATGATCGGTTTCCGCACAGTATTTTTGAAATTGAAGGGGCCGGTACCTGCGCCATCGAAATCTGTTCGCTGTCCAAAACCGCCGGATTTACCGGAACAAGGCTTGGTTATACCGTGATTCCGCAGACGCTGGAACGCTGCGGGATGAATCTCAACGCCATGTGGGTGAGAAACCGTACGACAAAGACAAATGGTGTCTCCTACATCCTGCAAAAGGGTGCAGCGGCGGTCTTTACCCCGGAGGGACAGCGGGAAATCGCGGAGAATATTGCGGTTTACCGCGAAAATGCAGCCGTATTGATGCGGGCGCTTGATGCAGCGGGAGTCCGGTACTTTGGAGGACGCAATGCGCCGTATATCTGGCTTGCTTGCCCGGGCGGGATGGACGGATGGTCGTTTTTTGACCTGCTGCTGCATGAGATTCAGGTTGTGGGAACCCCGGGAGAGGGCTTTGGCGCCTGCGGCAGGGGATATTTCCGACTGACGGCATTTGCCGATCCTGAGGATACAAAGGAAGCCGCCGGGCGGCTTGAAAAGCTGCTGTGCGGCATGAAAGAATAAGTTGCTGCGTGACGCCGCGGTCAATCGGAGATACTCTGATAGGCCGACGGCGTCTTGCCTGTATAACGGCGAAAGGCTTTTGAAAAGTGGTATGGATTGGTGAACCCGCAGAGCTTTCCCGTTTCTGAGACGCTGATATTCTGGGTACGCAGGATCTCCATGGCCATATTGAGACGGTAGTGGAGAACGTATTCATGCAGCGTTGAGCCGGTGCAGGCTTTGAAGATGCGGTTTAAATAGGTAGGATGAAAATGAAAAGCTGCGGCAATGGAGTCGTTTGAAAGTTCAGATGCGTAATTGGAGCCGATGTACTCGATGACCTGGCCGACGATGACAGTGGATTTTTCGTCGTGCGCGTGCTGTGCATCATCTGCATGGCGCAGGATGCTGACGATGGTGGATTTGAGCAGTGCCGAGGTCTGCGCCTGACTGAAACGGCTGCCGATCTGGTATTCGGTCACGATCCGGCGGATGTCGCGCTCAAGCTCAGGGTAATCCTGAATGACAATGGGACTCCCGGGAGACAGCGGATGGTCAAAGGGCACCGGCTCGACGATGAGGGATTCATCAAACTGTTCGGCATGAATCGGATGAAATGTCTGCGTAATGTGAGCGTGGGCGCGGGTGTAGTCAAAGTTGATGACATAATATCCTACATCTTCGACTTCCCAGATGTAGCCGATGCCGGGTCCAAAGAGGATCACCGTACCGGGACGCAGCGCATGACGGGTGTCGCCGATGAGCATGGAGCCGGTACCGGAACGAATGTAGAAGAGACGGGAGTCGACAGCTTTGATGAGATTGAAAACATCGTAGGGGTTGTTTTTTGTCAAACGGGAACTGAGCGCCTGACGGACAAAGGGGTTGGAATCTTCAAAAAGCATACACATATCCTCCGCATTATCCCCATCATACCACATCTTCCGGCTCTTGTAAACAGGAATCGACATGAGTAAGAGGAGAAGTGACAGGTGTGAAAATGACAAATGGCCGTTGGTTTTTGCCATTGAAAATACTGCGCCGTGGTGTATACTGTACCCAGCTTACATCATACAGTTCAGGAGGATGTTCGGATGAGTCAGAAACTCACCATCGCCATCATCGGCTGCGGCGCATTTGCCAAAAACTTTGTCAACCTCTTCAAGCACCATCCCAATGTGGAAAAGGTTTATGTCTGCGACCTGATCAAGAGCCGCGAGGCGGATTTCTCCGCTCGCTTCGGCGTTGAGACCATCGCAACCTTCGAGGATGCCCTCAAGCGTCCCGATATCAACTGCATCGGTAACTTCACCCGCCGTCATAACCACGGCGACATCACCATCCGAGCCCTGCAGGCCGGCAAACATGTGTATTCCGCCGTTCCCATGGCTTCCACCATCGAGGAGTGCCAGAAGATCGTGGAACTGGTGAAGGCCACCGGCCTTACCTATTTCATCGGCGAGACCTGCTACTACTATCCCTGCTCCATGTACTGCCGAGAAGCCTATAAGGCCGGTATCTTCGGCAAGTTCTCCTACGGCGCCTCCCAGTATTATCACCACATCAACGAAATCAGCTACGGCGCGGTGGCCGAAGAGCGCGGTATGCCTCCGCTGTTCTATCCCACCCATTCCACCGCCATGATTCTGGCAGCTGCCGACTCCTATGTTAAGAAGGTTTCCTGCTTTGGCTGCCATGATTTCTCCGGCGATCCTGCCTTTACCGCCGAGGGCAATCCCTGGGGCAATGAGTTCCTCAACCAGTACGTGTTCATGGAGCTTGCCAACGGCGGTACCGCCCGCGTGACCGAAGCCCGTGGCTTTGGATGGGGCAAGCCCAGCTCCTACATTTCCTCCTTCTACGGCACCAAGGCCGGTTATGAGTTCAGCAATGCCCAGCATCTGCTGGTGCAGACCGATATGCACGAAGGTATCAAGCGTCCCTTCAACATCAAACTTACCGACGTCAGCGATTACGTCAATCCCGCAGACATGGTGGCTAACAAGGATCTGCCCGATTTCAAGCAGCAGGTTGCCGAAGGCAAGTGGCAGTGGAATTCCTTCGCCGCTGTGCAGGCAAAGGATGCTGCCCGCCTGCCTGAGAGCTTCAAGGGGCTTGAGAACGGTCACATGGCGTCCCATCAGCTGCTGGTGGATGACTTCTGCCGTGCAATCTATGAAGAAAAGATCCCGATCCTCAACGCCTGGTTTGCAGCCCGCTGCAACGTGCCCGGCCTTGTGGCCATCGAATCTGCCAAGCGCGGCGGTATCCCGCTGGATGTGCCGGACTTCGGGGATGCTCCGGTGAGGTAAGGCGTGATGGGTTATCTGTATCTGGCGCTTGCTCTGTTTGGCGGCGTATCCAAGGGGCTTTGCGGCAAAAAAGTCAGCGGTGACATGCATTCCTTCCGCGACTGCCTGTTCATCAATGGTATGCGCATGCTTTTCTGTCTGGCCATCGGCTTTGCGATGGTGCTGGTGCAGGGAGACATGGCAGGCCTTGCGCTGACTGCCGAAAGCTTTGGCATCTATATGCTCTCAGCCGTGGGCATGACGGTGTTCTGCGTCTGCTGGATGTATGCCTACCGCACGGAAGCCTATATTTTCCTCAACATCTTCACGATGCTGGGCACCATCATCACCTGTATCTTAGGCTTCATCTTCTATGATGAACCGATCCGCTGGAACCAGTGGCTCGGTATGGTGATCCTGCTGGGTGCTGTGATGATCATGTCCAAATATAACCGTGAGCTCAAAGGCAAGTTTACCCTGAAGGGTATTCTGATTCTGATCCTTGGCTGCACGGGCTCTGCAGTGGCGGACTTCTCCCAGAAGGTCTACATGGCGGAAGTGGGGGAGAGCGCCGCAGTTTACAACTTCTACGGCTACGGCTTCGGCTTTGTCATGCTGGCAATTGCAATGATCGTGATGAACCTGCTGGGTGATAAAAATGTATTGACGCCTGCGGTCATATCGAAGAAGAACGTGTTCATCTACTTCGCCATGTCTGCCTGCCTGTTCCTCAACACCACCACCAAGACGCTGGCGGCGGGACTTCTCTCCACCGCTCAGATTTATCCTGTACTGCAGGGTGCAAACCTCATCGTCTCCATCCTGATGGCGCATATTCTGTTCCATGAGCGGATCAACTGGAAGAGCATTGCCGGTATCTGCTGCGCATTCGCAGGGCTGATGGTCATGCGTATGCTGTAAGTGTCTCAAAAGCTGCTGTGAGAATCTCTCGCGGCAGCTTTTTTGTGTGTTTATAAGTTAAATGGATTCAAGAGAGCCTTGATTGACAATATACAGGCTTACGTGCTATAATCAAACTATATTCGGAAGGCGGGAGGTATCGATATGGCACATCTTGATCTCGATATTGAACAGTTTTGGAAAGATGAAGCAACTGCTCACGAGGAAAACTGCTTTTCAAAGAATGCAAAGCAGGTGGCTCTGGGCATCTACATGAGCAACGAATGTGTGTTTTCCGAGCTTGGGGAGGAGGGACAGCAGTGGGGATATACCGAACCCTATCGCAGACTCGAACTCAACAAGCGTTATAACGAGAAAGCGCTCAGGATTGTCGGTCGAAAGCTCCTGCGAGAAGATCCGGTGCCGCCGGCGGATTCGATCTTTCCGGCATTCCGCCAGATCGGTGAGGTTTTCGGCGGAAAGTACGTCTTTGACGGCCAGACAACCTGGCTGATGAGCACGCTGGACGGCGATGAAGACGCTCTGGAGAAGAAACTCGACGAAATCGACCGGATGGATCTGCGCTCCTTTATCCTGCCGCCCAATTGGGAGTCGGAGAAGAAGCGTATCTACGAAACCTACGGCCTCAAGCCCCGAACCTACGGTTCTGTCCGCGGTCCCGTGACCCTTGCGTGCTCCGTATTCGGCACGGAGGATCTGATTTACCTGATGTACGACAGCCCCGAGCTTGCCAAACGCTTTTCCGATACCATTGCCCGTGTGATCATCGGCTACGTGGATATCATGCGCGAGGAAGCGGGATTCACGGCGGAGAATGCACCGCATGGTTTTTCATTCAACGACGATAACTGCTGCCTGCTCAATCCTGAACTGTATGAGCAGTTCGGATATCCGATCCTCAAGAAAGTCTTTGATCACTGCTCACCCAATCCCGACGATACGCGCTATCAGCATTCCGACTCTGCTATGGAGCATCTGTTGCCGGTGCTGGCACGGCTCAATCTCACCGGCTGCAACTTCGGACCTACCGTGACCGTTGATAAGATCCGCAAATACATGAAAACCACCCGCATCGACGGTTGTCTCGCGCCCTTTACCTTTATGCGCAATGACGAGGAACAGATCATCGCCGAAGTCAGGCGCGACTGCGAACAGGCAAAGGTCGATGATATCCGGGGGCTAAACCTTTCTACCGCCGGCTCCATCAATGATGGCTCACTGCTCACCAGCATGCGCACCGTCATGGCGGCAATACAGAATTACGGCCGGTATTGATTGTACCGACCGGCATTCAGGAGGATATTACCATGGCTGACCACTATAATATGTACCATCTCAAGCACGTTGCCGGCACGATTGCCGCCTGTATGGAACTGCCGCTGCCCGAAGCTTATGCGCCCGGTATCGACTGGGTTGTGGATATCCTCAAGGCGCGCCTCGGGGGCGCTGCCGACCGTGTGGTGATGTATCACGCCGACGCGGTGGGACTCTATATGTGGCAGAAATACACCAATATCTTTGCACCTGTTTACGCACACACTCAGCTTGCACTGCCGTATGTCAGCACCATCGAGAGTGTCACGCCCGTGGCACATGCTTCTATGTATACCGGTCTCATGCCCGAGGAACACGGCATCCAGACCTATGTGCGCCCGGAACTGCAGTGTTCCACGCTCTATGACGTGCTCATCGCCGCCGGTAAGAAACCTGCCATTGCCGCACTCGTCGATTCTACTTTTACCCACATCTTCACCGGACGCGATATGCCCATCATCCCGGAGAATACAGGCATCGAAACCATCAACCGCGGTATTGAACTGGCGGTGTCGGATGAGTATGATCTGGTGAGTATCCATACGTCCTCTTACGACTCGGCAGCTCACGCCTACGGTCCTGAATCCAAGGAGGCGCTCAATGCACTCTGCATGGAAGCAGAAGGCTTTGAACGGCTCTCTCTTGCGCTGCAGAAGAACCGCGGTAAGCATCGTACGCTGCTTGTATACGCGCCCGATCACGGTCAGCATCCAATCGCCGGAGGCCGCGGCAGCCATGGCAGCATGATGATCGAGGATATGAATGTGCTGCACTTTTTCGGCGTGATTGTGTAAGCCGGGGCGGATGATAAAATATTATATCTGTTCGAGAAAAAAAGTGTATTTTCTACACCGGTTTGCTGTGATAGAATAGGCACATCTTTTTGAAAAGGAGCATGTACCTATGTATCAGATCAAAAACAGCATTTTGGAGCGGGATGGTAAAAAAGTGCTGGCACTCGGCCAGTCGTATTATCCTTCCTTTCATAAATCGAAATACCCGGTTCCGCCCGACGGTAACCGCATCGGTGAGATGAAAAAAGATCTGCGCATGATGGCGGAGATGGGCTTCAATCACGTCCGCTTTGCAGCCATCGGCCTGACAAAGCTGGGCGATGATGGCGAGGTGATCATCGATACTCCTCTGGTAGATGCTATGATCGAGGAGGCAGATCGCTGCGGCCTGTCTGTATCCGTGCGGCTTCAGGGCTATGCCGTGAATCTCCGGGATTTCAAAGACGTTGCCATGATCGATGGAAATGGGACGGCTCAGGATATGACCGTTTGGTTTGATTTCATTCAGACCACGATGCATCATGAGGGGATACTGGAGGATAACGTCACCCATGCACAGGCGCTCTCCAGACATTACGCCAAAAACCCCAATGTTGTGGGCTTTCAGATCTATAATGAGCCGCATTACCCGGGCCGTGAGTTCTTCGACTATCATCCTGCGGCCATCGCTGCCTATCGCCGGTGGCTCGTGGAGCATGATATCCTGACGAAAAAAGAGGCGGCGAAGTATCAGCCGCCGAAGAATCGCCGTGAGCAGGGCGAGCGGATGTGGGCGCTCTGGAGAATCTTCTCCCGGGACAGCCTGACTATGTTTCTTGATAACGCTTCCAACGCATCGAAAGCGGCCGTGGGTTTGCCTACTTACACCTGCTTTACCAGTGACCAGGGTGAGCGATACAACACCTGGCGCGGAACCGATCTTTTTGCCAATGCACGCTCTATGGACATCGTGGGCTACACCTGTTACCGTCATTCCATGGGTGCGGCGAACAGTCTGCTGACCTTAATCGGTGATATCTCGCAGTGTGCTGCGGAACTGGAAGGCAAACAGGCCTGGTGCATTGAGCTGGACAGCCGTACCTATATCCCGCCGCATCTCTTCAACCGCAATACCTATGCCACCATAGGCTGCGGCCTGAAAGGGCTTGTGTATTATCAGTGGCGTGGTGACTGCCCGGTACCCGGCGTGCCTCATCCCAACAGCTGTGGCCTGCTCAATTACGACGGCACAAAGACCGCAAACTTCGATAACGGTGCCCGCGCCGTGGCGTACCTCAATGAGATGAACGATTATCTGGTCAATGCACATCGCAGCCGCGATGGTATTGGTCTGCTGCATTCTGACTATGCAGCCTTCCTTTGTGACGCACGGGAGAATAATCTTGAGCGGCGCAGTGACCCGAACGGAGTCAATAACTCACTGGTGGATGCCTATACCTTTTTGTACCGTGATTTGCGCCGCGCGGGCTATACCGTTGCGATCACCGATGCTGCCCATCTGGATGATAATCCCATGGATGTTCGCGTGCTGTACGTGCCGGGACTTGAACTGTTGGACGCGGACGAACGGGAAGCTGTAGATCGTTTCTGCGCCAAGGGTGGCCGCGTGTTCACCTGTGTTCCCGGCAGACCGTTTGCCTTCCGGGAGTATCCGGTTATTCGTGGGACGTATCAGGAAAACGTGTATGCGTTTCAGCATACGATCTATGATATAGCACACCTCACAGGTATCCATTCGCAGGCATATTCACTCGATCCAGATGTTTTGATTCAGATGCTGGAGGGCGAGGAATATAAGCTGATGGTCATCACCAATGTTTCGTCCGTGCGTGAATCCCTCACGGCGCGCATCCGGCTCAATATTCCTGTCAAAGAAGCGGTCTGCCGTGCGATGGATGGGGATAAGCCGGTTCAGATTGTCGGCGATGAGATGATCATCGGGAACATCACCGACGGCGCGATTGTGATTCTCAAATAAAACCTTCATTGAAAACAAAGGGGAGTAAAGCATGCTGATCCGAAAAGCAATCCCGCAGGATGCCGAAGCGCTGAAAGTCCTTTACTTTGAGCATCTGACCCGCTGGCCGCCGACAGAAGAACAGGACATGGACACCTGGCGTGAGATGCTTGCACGGTTTGAAGCCAATGACCTGATGCATCTTCTGGTGGCCGAGGTTGATGGGCAGGTTGTAGCCAGCGTCCAGATGGCGATTGTCGAAAACCTGACGCATAATTTGCGCCCGTTTGCGGTGATTGAGAACGTGGTGACGCATGCGGAGCATCGCAATCGTGGATACGCTTCAGCGCTGCTGGAACGGGCAACGGAAATTGCAAAAGAGCACCGCTGTTATAAAATTTCCCTTGAAACCGGTTCAAACCGGGAAAGTACCCTCAATTTCTATCGCAAAAACGGCTTTTCCGTTGATGAAAAGCATGCCTGCCTGAAAAGACTCTAAAAATACAAAGGAACAATCTATGAACAGAATACTCTGCTCCACGGGAGCGCTGATTGGACGTCCGAACGGCCGCAATTTCCGCCTGCTGGAAGACTGTGCCGCCCGTCTTGACTGCGACGGCTTTGAATTTATGCTCTACGAGACGTGGTATGATCAGCTCGATGAGCTCATCGACTACGTGACGTCGCTTCATCTGAATATTCCAACCTTCCATGTGGAAAAGCAGGTGGGGGACCGGATCAGCCGCAACGAAGAAGGCGACGTTGAGACGGCTCTTGAACGCTTCGGTATCAACTGCCGTGTGGCGGAGGCTTTTGGCGCAAAAATACTGGTGCTGCACCTCTGGGGCGGTATCGACTCCGATAAAGATATTGAGCATAACTTTTCCTACTACCCGCAGCTCAGGAGCACCGCTTGTGAGCATGGACTCACGCTGACTGTGGAGAACGTAGTCTGCAACCGGCAGGATCCGATGACCCATCTGATGACCCTTGCCGCACGTCATCCGGACATTGGCTTCACGTTTGACACGAAGATGGCGGCGTTTCACGATCAACTGAATCTGTTGTATCAGCCTGAAAACCGGGGCGTGTTTGATCATGTGCGGCATATGCACATCAACGACTATGGCGGCGGGTACAAGGAATGGACCAAGCTGCGCACACTGCATCCGGGACAGGGAAACGTGGATTTTGCAGAATTATTTGCCTTTCTGAAAGACGCCGGGTATACCGGTGACTTTACCGTTGAGGCGACTTCCTTTGATCAGACCGGAGCCATCGACTTTGATGCATTGAACCGTACTTTTGCCATGCTTCAGGATTTGCTGGAAGCATGATTTGCTGCGATAACGATAGAAGAGGTGTACTATGATCAGAACGAATTTATGCGGTCATGACGTGTCCATGCTGGGCTTTGGTACCATGCGTTTGCCACTGCTTGCCGACGGCAGTATCGACGAGGCGCAGGTGCAGGAGATGTTTGACCTGGCAATGGAAAACGGCGTCAACTATTTTGATACGGCGTTTCCCTACCACGGCGGACAGTCTGAGGTACTGACCGGCCGCGCGCTGGCAAAATATCCCCGTGACAGCTGGCTGATTGCCAGCAAGTATCCCGGTCATCAGATTGCAGACAGCTATAATCCCGCCGAGATCTTTGAGGAACAGCTGAAAAAATGCGGCGTAGAGTATTTTGACTTCTATCTGCTGCACAATGTCTATGAAAAGTCGGCGAAAGTTTACATGGATCCCCAGTGGGGCATTCTGGATTACTTCAAAGAACAGAAGAGACTGGGAAGAATCAGACATCTGGGCTTTTCAAGCCACGGCCGCCCCGATAATCTCCGTGAGTTTCTGGATTACTGCGGAGATGCAATGGAATTCTGCCAAATCCAGCTCAACTACCTTGACTGGACGCTGCAGGAAGCGGCGGAAAAGTATGAGCTGCTGACAAAGCGCAATATCCCGATTATCGTTATGGAGCCGGTGCGCGGTGGAAGCCTTGCAAAGCTTTCGGAGGAGAACGAAGTACGTCTGCGCGCCGCACGCCCCGATGAATCGGCGGCAGGCTGGGCTTTCCGGTTCCTGCAGGGGCTCCCTGGTGTCGCAGTGGTCCTTTCCGGTATGTCGAATATGACGCAGATGCAGGAAAACATAAAGACCTTTGCGGAGCGAAAGGTCTTAAGCCATGATGAGGCCGATCTGATCTTTGAGATTGCCGAAAGCATGAAGAACGTGGTTCCCTGCACGGCCTGTCGCTACTGCTGCGACGGCTGCCCGATGGAACTCAACATTCCTCAGCTTCTGGCGGACTATAACGAGATCCGTCTTTTCCCCACGATCAATGCCGGTATGCGCATGGAGGCACTGCCGGAGGATAAACGTCCCAACGCCTGCATTGGCTGCGGCGCCTGTGCGGCGGTCTGCCCCCAGAATATCGACATACCCGGACATCTTCGGGACTTTTCTGAGATTCTTTCCAAGATCCCCAGTTGGGAGCAGGTCTGCCGCGAGCGTGCGGAAGCTGCCCGGCGGATGAGGGAAGGTAAATAACGCATCAAAGACAAAGCCTCCGGCTGCTGCCGGAGGCTTTGCTGTATGTTACGAATGATCTGATGACGAAGCATCTGACGATTCCAGCGCATGGATGTGCCGGTCACCGTGAAAGAGCAGACAGGTCAGCACTCCCAATACACCGATGACAGCGAAGAAGAAAGCGGCGCCGCTGCCTTTTCCCGGACCGAACAGGCTGACAAGCAGACTTCCTGACGGTTGATGTGCCATCAGGGGTTCAAATATCTGATCCACCATCAGACCTCCGAGAAAGTATCCCAGCGGGATCGTGAAGAACTGAAAGGAATTGCGTACTGCAAAGACGCGGCCCTGGATTTCAGCAGGAATGGTCAGGCGGTTAATGGTACCCAGATTGACGTTCATCCACGGAATGGTAATCCATCCGAGGAATGCACCGACACACCAGACCGGAACACTGCGTCCGAAGGCGAGGATGAAGTTTTCTGTACACATGGAAAGCAGCAGACTGTACCAGATCGCTTTCACGCGGCTTTTTGGCGTGGGAAGCGTCAGTGAAAGGGCGCTGCCGATGAGCATGGCGACGCTGGTCGTGGTACTGATAATGCCGAGAGCCTGTTCACCACCGCCTGTACGGGAGAGCATCATGGCCGGAAGCGCTGCATTGTACATGGACGCAACAAGATTGATCGCCGCGAGGAAGAACATCAGGTGCAAAATCCCCGGATGATCGCGCAGCCAGTGCAGACCAATGCGTACAGAGTCCGGCAGCCGTTCGGGACTGTCCGTGCTGAGCGCAGGCTGCGGGATGCGGATAAAGAACAGAAGAACGATGACTGCCAGCATGCAGCTGCCAAGATCAATGGCGATGATGAGATTCATGCCGCCGAAGGAAAGCAGCGTGGTCGCCAGTACCGGCGTGAGAATGGAGCTGACGGAGCTGGCAAGCTGACGCAGACCACCGACCTTCTGATAGAGCCGTCGCGGCAGAAGCTGCGTCGTCGCAACCTCGGACGCGGGCTGCTGGACGGTGTTCATCAGTCCTGAAAAGAAATTGATGACGTAGAGATGCCAGATGCGCAGAGAATCTGTGCGCAGAAGGAACAGCATCACCAGCGTGGAGAATGCCGCCAGGGCGTCGCAGACGAGCAGCGTTCGCTTTTTATCCCAACGGTCGGAGAGCGCTCCTGCAAAGACCGAGCAGAGTACATAGGGTGTGTAGGAACACACCATCGTCAGCGACGTTGCAAGGGCCGAACCCTCCTGGCTGTATGACCAGATGACGAGGGCGTAGCTGGTCATGCCGCTGCCCAGACCTGAGAGAAACTGAGTGGCCCATAATAACAGATAACTGCGGATTTCCCGCAGTTCGGAAAAATGCATTTTCATATCGACTTGCTCCTTTGTGTGTTTCATGATACAACAAAGATGCAAAGCCGTCAGGACAGCGTATTACTCCATGCAGCCCCTGTCCTGGGCGGCTTTGCATGGAGCATGAACAATGGCAAGAGGCACGAAGTTCACATCCTTTGAATGGATTCCTGCGTCTCATTATAACAGTGTGGGCGTGATTTGACAAGACCTAGTTCTGTTGCAAAAATTGATGTCCCTAAAAAAGAGAAAAGAGGCCGCAGCATTGTTATGCTGCGACCTCGGATTGCGGACTGTGAACTTGTTTATTCGGCGCGGAAAACCGCTTCGTCGCGGTAGTAGCCGGCAACGGCTTCGACGCGCATCTCGCCTGAAATCGGCACACGGAAGAGGAAAATGCGGTTGCTGACCTGACGACCATATTCCTTACCGTTGACAAAAAGCGTAATATCCGGGGAGTTTGAGTAAACCCTGATCAGGCTAATCTTGCCGGGACGCACCTGGCAGCTTTTGCCGCAGATGTGGACAAAAGGTTCTTTTGACCAGTGGGCCTTGTAGAGATAAAAGGCATCCTTGCGGGTCTCACGGTCGGCGGTGATGAGTCCCTGATGCAGTGCGGGGAGAGAATCGGACGGTGCATCATCAGGGGCAAGGTCACAGAGGGAGGAAAGGAACGTGCCCCAGAGGAAGCTGTGATTATCGCGGCAGCGCAGCATGTACTCGTGGTACTGCGCCTGGTAGCCCTCGGTACCGTCGCCCATCGCAGGCGCGGCACTTTGCAGGGAAACACGGCCGTCGCAGCCGTATTCGCCAAGCCCCAGGCATCGCTTGGAATTGAGCATATGGAAAAGCTTCAGCCAGAGATCACTGCCGGAGAGGGAACCCTTGCGCGCACCGTGATACAGCGTACGGCTGACAAGATCGGCCGCAGCAGTCAGCTTATCAAAGGGCGAATCACCGGCGCCGCAGGTAAACGAAGTGGGGCGGGAGGGATCCAGGTCACGGATGCAGGAAATGAGGGACTCAAACACCTCGGAAAGAGCCCGTTCCGGCGCTTTGGAAGCGTTGATGTCACTGCTGACACCCCAGATGCAGACTGAAGGGTGATTGTACTGCTGGACGATGGCCTCCTGCATTTGCGTATGCAGGGAAAGAACGTCCTCTGCAGCAGTGGGAATGCCCGCGGGGCAGAAGAAATCGGTCAGCACAACGATGCCGTATCGATCGCAAAGGTCGAGGAAGATCGGATCATGGGGACGTCCCATCAGCCGCACAGCGGTGGCGCCCATCTCGCGCAGGAGACGGATGTCGGCTTCCTGCTGCTCGCGTGTCAACGCAAGTCCGGTTTCGGGATGATCCTGATATCGGCAGACGCCGCGAAGCGGATAAGAGCGATTGTTGAGGAAAAACCCCTTTTGAGGTTCGACACGGAAACTTCGCACACCAAAGAGCGTACTGACCTCGTCAACGACGTTTTCGTTCACGATGAGCTCAGCACGGCAGGTATAGAGATAGGGATCGGCGGAACCTTTCCAACGATGGGCTTTATTGATGATCAGATCAAGCTCGGTACCGTCATCCTCAGCCACGGGTTCTCCGTCGGCATCCAGCAGCGAAACGTGGACGCGGCCTTCGTCACCGGCGTTGTGCCAGCTTCGAACCCAGATGTCGGCATTCTTTTCCTTGCCCTCCACATCGGGACACACGGCAAGGCCGCAGCCACCGTGAAAGCTCAGATCGAAGTGGAAACGATTGACGATGAGCAGACGGACGTCACGCAGGAATAGACGGGAGGAAGCTCCGCTTCCGGCGGTGAGTGTGATAATCAGCTCGTTGTCGCCGCGCAGAGAGTGGGTCACTTCACAGCGGAAAAGGGTATTGGCGCCGTCGTGATCCATGACCGAGTGACCGTTGAGGGTAACGGATGCATGTACCCCGGCGCCGCCAACCTCAAGCCAGAGCTGCTCGTCATCGGACAATTCGGGAGAAGGGAAGCGGCAAACGGCACGCAGCGGTACATTCACCGCAATATCGGTACAGAAAGGAAGATCACAGGCGCGGCCAATGCCGTCGGGACCTGAGATGCGCCAACCGGATTCAAGAGGAATCAGTTTTCTCATATCATTCATCCTTGCAAAGGTGTAGTTGTAAGAAGATACCTCTTCTATTATAAGAGCAATCCGTCAGAAAGTCAATCAGAGGAGAGGCTGTTTTGCTTGCGGGAGAATGGCTTCTGTGCTATAATCCGAGTATAGAATAAATGAAAGAGAGGCGTGACTATGGCAGCCAACAACACGAATTTGTTCGGTATGTTTGTTCACTGGGGGATTTATGCACAGCTCGGGCTGCATGAGCAGGCGTTTGCACGCTACAATATTGACCGCGCGGAATACGAAAAGCTGGCGAAAACCTTCAATCCGACGGAATATGATCCGGATGAATGGGTGATTCAGGCTAAAGCAAACGGCGCAAAGTATATCTGCTTTACAGCAAAGCATCACGACGGATTTTGCATGTGGGACACGAAAACCACCGATTACTGCATCATGAATACGCCCTACGGCCGTGATGTACTCAAAATGCTGGCCGACGCCTGTGCACGGCATGCTATGCGCCTGTCAATTTACTATTCAAACCCCGATTGGCATTACGAATACGGCTATAATCCGGCGTCCACGCATCAGTGGAAGGCACGCACAGACACGGAACCTGACACCGAAAAGCTGCGTGCGTATATCAAGGCACAGGTGACGGAACTGCTGACCAATTATGGCCCTGTCTACACGCTTTTCTGGGATATTCCGCCGCATATCTTCGATCCTTCCATCAACGAACTCGTGCGCCGCCTGCAGCCGGGGATTCTGATCAACGACCGGGGATTTGATACCGGCGATTTCTCAACCCCCGAACGAGATTTCTCAAAGACCGATGCGCAGCGCTATGAGCGTATGACCGAGGCCTGCAATTCGATAAGTGCTTTGAGCTGGGGCTACCGTGAGCGGGATGATTTTTATACCCTGCGGTTCCTGATGTCCCATATCGACCGCGTCATGGCCATGGGCGGCAGTTATCTGCTCAATGTTGGTCCTGATGCTGCAGGCAATATCCCGCGTACAAGTGCTGAGCGTATGCGACGGATCGGCGATTGGTATAATCGGATGGAAGGCTGCCTGGAAGGACATGAAGCAGATCCGTTTGATTATGGTAAGCTGCGCTCGTCCTGTATCATCAACCGTAAGAACGGCAAAACCTACCTGCATTTTCCGGATGGACTGATGTCAACAGGTCTGACTCTCGAACAGTATCCTTCGCCGCCGCGTTCTGTACGGCTGATGAACTCCGGCCGAGCGATTACGTGGGAAATCAGCTACCTGCCCACACTTTTCAAGCCCGATCAGCCGCAGCGCACCTGCCTGCATATCTATGATATACCGGCGGATCTCTATGCCGATGAGCCCATCGTCATCGAAATTGAGTGGAATCGGTAATTGTTGGCTTGCGTTTTGGGATGCAGTGCATGATTGTCCGTTTTTCAGACTGTGTTACATACTGCAAGTAGAACTACTTTACACCGATGTTCGCCGGAATGCTGTTTTAAACTTTGATCCGCAGTATCCTTGACGGAATCTGTATTTTGTTTGCAAGACACCCTTTGCAGCGGCCATTTCATCATGCCTGTGCTGATGATCTTTCTCTGCGCTCTGCGCAATCAATACGGCTACCGGGGCAAACAGTGACGGAAAACCTCATTGCAACCGCCGTAACCGGGCAATTGCAACCCTGAGTTGACGAATTGTCACGCGGGCTTTATTGTCATAGGTGCTCTGAAATGCGATAATACAGTCACCGAAAGGCGATGCCGACGGAATAAACGGAGTTTTGAGGTGCGATATGATTTTAGCCGACAAGATTTTGAATCTGAGAAAGAAGAACGGATGGTCGCAGGAGGAACTGGCTGAAAAGCTGGGCGTGAGCCGGCAGTCTGTATCCAAATGGGAGGGCGCACAGTCGCTCCCGGATCTGGACCGGATTGTGCAGATGGCAAAGCTCTTTGATGTGACCACAGATTATCTGCTGCGCGAGGAACAGGAAGAAGAGACGCATCCTGCTGTCACGGCAGATGAAAAGGATTCTGCACTGCGCAGGATCACGATGGAAGAGGCAAATGCCTTCCTGGAAGCCAAGTACACGACGGCTCCCCGTATTGCGCTGGGTGTTCTGCTCTGCATTTTGTCACCGGTGAGCCTGTTTATCCTTAGTGGAGCCGCGGAGTATGGTTTCTTTCCGTTCCGCAATTCAACCGGGATGATGGGGGCCTTCGCAGCCGGCGAAGGTGCGGCGGTATGCATTGGACTGATCATTCTTCTTGCTATGGTGGCCGCCGCCGTGATTGTATTCATCAAAAGTGGCGAGCTGACGAGAAACTATCAGTATCTGGAGACGGAACCTTTTGAAACGGCCTACGGCGTTGACGGCATGCTGCGTCAGCGCAGGGATCATTACAGGGGCCGGTACATGCGAAGCAATATTCTTGGCGTCTGCCTTTGCGTGCTGTCGCCGGTATGGCTCTTCCTGGGGCTATTTACCGATAACGGTATGGTGCTTGTGTTCATGCTGTCACTTCTCATGGCAACGGCCGGCTTCGGCGTGTTTGAACTGATCCGTGTCGGCATCCCGTGGTCTGCGATGCAGAAGCTGCTGCAGGAAGATGAGTATTCCGTCGCTGCCAAGCAGCGCAGAAAGCGCCTGCAGCCTGTCAGCACAGCCTATTGGTCTGTTGCGACGGCGGCATATCTCGGCTGGAGCTTTCTGTCTGATGCGTGGGAGATTACCTGGGTTGTCTGGCCTGTGGCAGGCGTGTTGTATGCTGCCGTGATGGCGCTGTGCGCAGCGTTTATGAAGTCAGATACCGACAAATGATGCTTTGGTCAACCGCCGTAACCGGGCTGGATGTAAGCATAAGTGGCGTCTTAATCCGTAATCATAAAAGATGCACGTTTCAACTTGACAAGTAAGACTGTAAAGTTTTATAATTTACTTAAAGGGAATGTATGCATTTGACGAAAGGAGACGGACCTATGCGCATTATTACCATCAGCCGCCAGTTTGGCAGCGGAGGACGCGAAGTCGGAAAGCGGCTTGCGGATGCTCTGGGCTTTGCCTATTATGACCGTGAGATTGTCAGCGAAATTGCACGCCGTATGCAGCTTGATGAAGCTTATGTTGCCGGGACTCTGGACAGAGGACTGACCTACAACATTCCGATTCATTTCGGACGCAGTTTCGGGTACGTTCCCGCACCTGTCAACAATACAGCCGGTATCTTTGCAGAGCAGCACAAGATTCTGCGTGAGCTTGCAGCCAAGGGTGACTGCATCATCGTCGGACGTGCCGCCGATGTGCTGCTGGCGGAGTATGAGCCGTTCAATGTTTTTGTACATGCATCCATAGCTGCGCGTGTGCGCCGTTGTCAGGAACATGCCCGCGCCGATGAGAATTATTCGGACAAAGAGATGGAAAAGCATATTCAGCGTCTGGATGCCGAACGTGCCAGGTACCGTGCGCTGTTTGCCGATACCGAATGGGGTGACGCGGCGGCATACCATCTGTGTGTCAATACCACCGATCGGGAGATCAAGAAGCTGGTGCCCAGCATCGCAGCTTACATTACAGAGTGGTTTGCGCAAAAAGCCCGATAAAACCAACGCAATAAATGAATGCAAAAACAGCCGCAGAGTATTCTGCGGCTGTCTCAGTATCGTGGCGGATGATTATTATGCCGTGACCATGTTCATGGCATCTGCAAAATCCAGAGGATGACTGCGGATATAAAACTCCATCAGTTCAAACGCGTGTATTGCGGGAGACGCGGTATACAGAGCGGGGACAATGTCGATAAAATCGCAGCCGTGCTCCTGCGCAAGCCTGCGAAGCTTCGAATTGAGCTCGCGTGCAGCGGGCGTATCTGCCATAACCGATACGATGCAGGTGTCTGCGTGTGTTTCGGTGTGGATTGTGTACAGCAGCCACTCGTATTTGCTGAGAAAAGAGTCCATCCTGAACGCATCGGAGTTTAAATCTTCTTCTCCGAGATTGACGAAAACCTTGGAAGGCTTGAGCGGCAGTACACAGCTTGAAAACATTTTGTTTGCTTCATCGATGCAGACGTTTTCGACGCTGCGATTATAGATTCGTTCGCTCAAACCGAATGTCTGCTCCAGCTCGTTGAAAGGAATCTGAGAAAAACTCTGAGTGCCGAAGAATACGATACCGTTGTTGTCGGCCATTTTGTTCAACTCCCTGTACATCATTGCTCGTTTGTTCCCATACTTCGCTGCATGGCTGGGTTCTTCCTTCTCTGTTGCAGGCTTATCCGCTGAGACAGCTTCACGGTCGCACCGCAGATTGCGTACGTACACACCAAGGTTTGCAGCAACTACGACAAGGTTAAAAACGTAGACGATGAGTACATACCCTGCTTGTCCGTTCATGAGCTTTGCACTGATGCCTGCGATATATCCCAGTGTGATGAGCAGGATAAAGCCGAGACTCATGTTTTGGGTGGTTCGTGCGCGGATGTTCTTGACAAGCGACAGCGGCCATGAGATACCAAAGCATAAAAGCATACCCGCTTCAAGAAGTTGTGACATATTGATCAGCCTCCTGTGATTGATTTCGAGTATATTATAGCGTTGACAAAACGATAAGTCCAATATATAATATAATCGAGATTGATAATGTCAATATTATTGATTGGAGACTGTAATGGAACTGACGCAGATACGGTATTTTTTAGAGCTTGCCCGAACGGAGCATATGACAAAAAGCGCTGAGACGCTTCATATTGCCCAGCCTGCACTGTCGCAGGCGATCAAAAGGCTTGAGGAGAGCGTGGGTGTACCTCTGTTTGCTCCGAAGGGGAGGGGGATTGTATTAACGGAATACGGCCGATATCTGCAGAATAAGCTTGAACCGGTTATGGAGCAGATTGATGCGCTGCCGGGTGAGCTGCAGATGATGGCGAAGCTCTCGAATGAAACGATTCATCTCAGTGTGCTGGCAGCGTCGGCTCTGGTAACGGAAGCCGTGATCGACTATAAATATAACCGACGGGACTTGAACTTTCAGTTGATTCAGAATGAAGGACAGGACCTGTTTGACATTGAAGTGACGACCAGTATGTTCTATCAGGTGAACAGGGAACAGGCGAAAAACCAGTTTGTCTGTACCGAGAAGATTTATCTGGCAGTTCCGAACAATGAGCGGTTTGCCGGACGGACGGGAATCACCCTGCGGGAAGTGAAGGATGAAGGTTTCATCAGCTTAATTGGTTCCAAACAGTTTCGATACATCTGCGACCGCT
Source organism: Oscillospiraceae bacterium (assembly GCA_015067675.1). Classification (GTDB taxonomy): domain Bacteria; phylum Bacillota; class Clostridia; order Oscillospirales; family QAMX01; genus SIG502. The sequence continues at coordinate 2,833 of SVMB01000051.1, read as the reverse complement.
TCTGCAGGCATGCGGGAGTGCATCCCCGCATTATATTTGAAAGTGATAATCCCACTGCGGTGCGCAATATGATAGCGGCCAATCTGGGGGTTGGATTCTGGCCGGAGCTGAGCTGGGGACAGGTGGATCACGAAAAAGTGAAGCTTCTGGAAATTACGGATCCTGTCTGTAAGCGGGATATCGTAGTGACCAGGCATTATAACAAAACGGATTCGCGCAATGTGGATGACTTCTTTGAATTTCTGCGCTGTTTCTGTGAAGAAAGAAGAGCGCGGACGAGAAATGAAAAATAGTTTATCACCGTCTTGATTTCCGGCGTGAGACATGTTACCATAGGACTGTGATCCTATGATTACCATACGGAAAGGATGTATCGGATGAAGGACTTTATCGCCGCGTTTGAAAAACGCTTTGACCACAAGTGGCTCGACGCCAACGTGCTCAACATGTACAAGCTTGAGCGTAAACAGACCTTTCCCTACTGGCAGAAGTCTGCTCAGTATGCCTGCGATCTGCTGAAAGCCGAAGGCTTTGAGGCGGAGCTGATTGACATTCCCGCAGACGGCAAAACCGTCTATCAGGATAAGTGTACGCCCATTGGTTGGGACGTGACCAAACAGACGCTGACCGTGGTTTCCGGTGCGCCGGCGCTCAACGGTAAGGTGATTTCTGATTTTGAGCAGGAACCGCTGATGGCGGTCAAACATTCCGTTGCCACGCCTCCCGAAGGCATCACCGCCAGAGTAGTTACCGAGGGTCAGATGAAAGCCGGTGAGGACGTGCGCGGCGCGTTCGTGCTGCTGGATCAGACCACCCGTCCCCGCGGTGAGAATATGCGGATGCTGCTGGATCTGGGTGCCCTTGGCTGGATTTCCGACTACCTTGAAAATCCCGGCCGTACCCCCGACGACGTTGCATGGATCAACGCCGGTACCGAAAATAATTCCTGGCATGTGCAGGCTGAGGATCGCCCCTACACGTCCTATCAGATTACCCCCACTTCCGGTGTTGCTCTGCGCAATGCCTGTCAGGCGGGCCCTGTCAAGGTACATGCCTACTCCGACGGACGCCGCTACGAGACGACGCTGCCCGTCGTGACGGGTCTGCTGCGCGGTGAGGATCCCAGAGAAGTCTGGATGGTCGGACATCTCTATGAGCCCCTGATTGACGATAACACCAACGGCGTTATCGGTTCCATTGAAATCCTGAAGGTTCTGCGCGACATGGCTGCTGCCGGTGAGATCAAGCTCAAGTACAGCGTGCGTGTTATCTTTGCCAGCGAGATGTACGGCTTTGCCGCTGCTACCGAATATTTCGGCGGTGATCTCAACGGCCGTGTGCTGGGCGCAATCAATATGGACGGCATTACCGGCTCCTACGATAAGTCCGTACACAACGAATACCGCGCCATCGAAGCCCCCGATCTTCCTGGCTTTGCCGGTAATATCCTGCTGCATGAAGCTACCGACCATTTCAGCCTGAATCATCCTGAAATGATCATTTCCCGTGAGGATCACGGTTACGGCGACGACTGTGCCATCGGTGATTCCACCATCGGCGTTCCCGTTGTCTGGATCTTCCATGGTCCGAAGGGTCTGCATCATAACTCCTGGCAGAACGAGAACCAGTACGATCCGGAGAAATACTATATCCACCTCGGCTACTGTGCCGCATGGGTGCGTGCAATGGCTGCTCTGACGGAAGAAGAGGTCAAGGAGATCCTGCCCGGCGCTGCTGCACGTGCGCAGAATGTGATTGACGCGGCGGCTGCCGATTCGGTTCGCGCCGGAACAGACTGCAAGGCGCGTCTGGATTTCATCTATGAGCGTGAGTGCGCAAAGCTTCGTGCGCTGCAGCTTTGGGCGGAGATCCCGGAGATTGACGCGGCGGCAAATTCTCTGACTGTCCCTGCACCTGCCAACACCGTTGTGGACGTGGTTCCGGCTGTCGATCGTCCCGATTACGCCCGTGCACAGACAAAGTCCTGGTTTGACTACGCCGATGACTTTATCTTCGGACGTCTGACCCGTGGTTTCCCGCATGATCTGATGAAAAAGCCCTTCAAGGCTCGCAATCAGATGCCCGGCACGATCCTTTACAGCACTCTGGCGGATGTTCTGTCCCGTATGGATGGTAAAAAGACCCTGAAAACCATCTATTCTGAGCTTGAATGGGATAAAAACCTCATTCTGGATGAAAAGACCGCCAAGGAATACCTGATGGTCTGCACGATGCTCTCCGAGTGGGGTTATCTCTCGTTGGAGCAGAAGAACGTTCTGTCCGCGGCCGATCTGACGGCGGCGCTCAAAAACCTGGGCGTCGAAGAAGGGGAGACCCTGCTTGTGCATTCCGGACTTTCCGGTCTTGGTTATCTGCCCGGCGGTACCGATGCCGTCATCGATGCTCTGAAGGCAGCTGTAGGCGAAACCGGTACCTTCATGGCGCCTGCCTTTACACGTCCCTATATCATGTTTGAGGGCAGCCTCAACAAATCCTACCGCTATCGTCCTTACGATACCCGCCCCGATGGTGATCTGCGAGACCGTACCATCTCCACCGGCGCTCTGCCCAAGGCAATGCTCAAATATCCCGGTTCCCGCCGTTCCGGCCATTCCACCCATGAGTGGGTTGCCATCGGAGCTGATGCCGAAACCTGCGTGGCAGGTCACGGTCTGCTTGATTCTCCCACCGGCGTGACTTCGCCCCTTGATACCGCGCTCAAGCGCGGCGGCTCCGTGGTATTCCTTGGCTGCTCCATCGCTCCCAACACTTTCCTGCATTATCTGGAAGAGGTTACCGACGCGCCCTTCATGCAGGAAAGTGTTGGGAGCGA
>SVMB01000050.1 GCA_015067675.1 Oscillospiraceae bacterium | reverse complement strand
CTACCGGGAAACGCCCACTGGACTGCGCAATACGACCTATGCCTTTGACCGCACCGGCGCCGAGGTGGGTCACTACTATAAGCAGCATCTCACGCCCGGTGAAACCAGTGAGCGCAAGCTTGACAGTGACTATACATTTTCCTTTTCAGCACCCGATATCCTTGAGATCGACGGCGTGCGCTATGCTTTCATGACCTGCTACGATTTCTACTTCTATGAAGCCTTTGCCAATATCGCCCGCTTTCGTCCCGACGTTATCATCGGCTGCTCTCACCAGCGCAGCGACAGCCATGCGGCGCTGGAAATGATGACCCGCTTCTGTGCCTATAACACCAACGCCTGGGTGGTGCGCTCGTCGGTGAGCATGGGAGAGGACAGCGCCACGGGCGGCGCGTCGATGATCGTCTCGCCGAAGGGAGAGATCGTGGCCGACCTGTATTCGCAAATCGGACATGCCTGCGCCGACATTGATCCCCATGAGAAATACTATAAGCCCGGAGGCTATAATAATCCCGAAATGGCCCACTGGGAGTATCTTGAAAAGGGACGCCGTCCCTGGAAGTACCGTCCCGCAGGCAGCGCGATTGTCCCGCCGGATGCCATCATGCCTTATCCGCGTATGTGTGCGCACAGGGGATTTTCAACGATCGCACCGGAAAACAGCCTGCCGGCCTACGGTGCGGCAGTGGCGCTGGGCGCGGAGGAAATCGAGTTTGACCTGTGGTATACCGCCGACGGTGAAATCGTGTCGATTCACGATTCCAGACTCGACCGGGTTTCCGACGGTACGGGATTTGTGTATGAAAAAACCTATGAGGAGCTGCTGCAGTACGACTTCGGTGGGAAGTTCGGTGAGGCGTATCGCGGCCTGAAGATTCTGAAATTTGAGGAGATTCTGGCGAAATTTGCCTGCCAGACCATTATGAACATCCATATCAAGACCGTCAACAATGACGTGGAGTGGGATGAAGCGCTGCTTGTAAAGCTCATCGGCCTGATTGACAGGTACGACTGCAGAAAGCACGTGTATTTCATGACGGGCAACGATTTCCTCATGCGGCAGTTGAAGCGCCTGGCGCCGGATATCTGCCGCTGCGTCGGCGGCGGTAAGGATCCGTGGGGGATGGTCGAGCGTGCGCTGGAGATCGGCTGTCAGAAGGTTCAGCTTTTCAAGGGCAAATTTGACCAGGCCATGATCGATCGGGCGCATGCAAACGGCATTCGCTGCAATGTTTTCTGGTCGGATGACGTGGAGGAGACAAAGGAATATCTGCGCATGGGAATCGACACGATTCTCACCAATGATTACTGGAAGATCGCACAGGTGATCCGGTAAAAAACGTTAAAGGCGGGCAGCATTCGATGCTGTCCGCCTTTTGATATGTAACAGATGGATTTATACCAGCTCCGCAGCCATGCGGGCACGCTGCGCGGCTGTGCCAACGGCATTAAGCTCTGCCTGGGCACAGGCGCGGTACTTCGGCATACGCTCACGAAGTCTTGCCTGCCAGTTTTCGCGGAAAAGAGGACGCCCCTCACCGGTTCCGGCATTGCGGGCGATGAAATACTCCGGAGGATTGAGGAAAATCACAAATCCGGCCTTTCGCAGCGCATCACCGCAGGCCAGCGGCATACCGCCGCCGGTGGAAATGACGGTATTTTTGAGTCCGGAAAGACTTTCGGCGACTTCACGTTCCAACTCGCGGAACTTTTCCTCGCCGTACTTTGCAAAAATGTCCGGAATGCTCATACCGGCGCGCTCCACGATCAGTGCATCCGTGTCCAGGTACTCCATGTCCATCGAGGAGGCAAGAATCTTGCCAAGCGTGGATTTGCCGGTAGCCATGAAGCCGATGAGCACGAGATTTTCACGCTCACGCGCCTGATGGAGCCGCTGCAGCGCCAGACGGAAGGCGGCGTCACGCTCAGTAGCCAGAAGCTGCTCGGGGGTAAAGCGCATGTCGCGCCAGATCTCCTGCGCCGCCGCTGCCTGCGATACCAGCATCAGCAGTCCGCCGCGCACCTTGGCTCCGGCTTTTGCCGCTTCGCGCATGAGCTGCGTGACCGGAGGATTGTATACCGCGTCAAAGAGATACTCGCAGCCGGCCATCTGCTCGGCAGTCAGCGCGGTGGTGTCAATTTTAGGCCACATACCGGCGGCGGTGCCGTTGAGGATGATGTCAAAGCCGCCTTTGACGTCGGAGAGCGCCATGACCTGATCGTGAATCTCAAGCGCAGCCTCCACGCGGCGGGCAGCCACCGTGACGCAAGCAGCTCCATGCGTACGTGCCGCATAGGTCAGCATACGGGAGGTACCGCCTGAGCCCAGAACGAGAACCTTTTTGCCTTCGAAGCTCATGCCGTCGGTTTCCATGCAGGTCATGAAGCCTCGGATGTCGGTGTTGTAACCGTAGAGCTTTTCACCGCGCACGGCGACGGTATTGACAGCACCCATGTCGCGGGCCTCATCGGAAATGCCGTCGAGTATGGGCATAACGGTCTGTTTGTAGGGAATGGTGCAGTTGTAGCCGCAGAGATCGCGGCGGGACTGCTCAAAGGCATCGAGGATTTCCTCACCGGGCGTGTCCATAAGCCGGTAGCTTGCGTCGCAGCCGGTGAGCTTGAAGAGACAGGCGTGAATCTGGGGAGAGATGGAATGGCCGAGGGGATGGCCGAAGAGGCCGTAGCCGGGAGCAGACATAACGATCTTCCTTTCGGGCGTGGGGAATAAATGTAGAGAATGGTATGAAAAATGCCCGACGTCTTGTCGGGCATTTTTATGTTCGTACACTTAGATAGCGCGGACGACTTTGTTGGAACGGAGGCAACGAGTACAGACGTACACGTGGCACGGAGTACCGTCAACCAGAGCCTTAACACGTCTGACGTTGGGCTTGAAAGTACGATTGGTACGAATGTGGGAGTGAGAAACGTTGATACCGAAATTAACACCCTTGCCGCAGATCTGACACTTAGCCATTACCTGCACCTCCTATCCGATTGAAAGATAATACTGTCAACGCTGAATCCATACGGGAGACAGGGTTTATCATCCCGGAGCGGACAGAAATCGAAATTAAGCTAATTCCACATCCTGAAATCAGCTTTTCTATGATACCACAAATAAATTGAAAATGCAAGCCTTTTTTTAGAAACGAATCGAAGTTATCTGAAATGTTTAAACGCACGGCGTACGTGTTCGAATATTGGTTTATTTTGCATATAAAGTATTGACAACGATACCCGGCGTATGATAGACTCAAATCCCACAAAAAAAGAAATGAGGTGGAAAGCATGATTACCCTGTCGCACATTTCCAAGAGCTTCCGGGTTGCAAAGCGTGATCCCGGACTTTCCGGCGCGGTACGTTCCCTGTTTCACCGGGAATACCGCACGGTGGAGGCTCTGCGTGACCTGTCCTTTCATATCGGAGAGGGCGAGCTGATAGGCTGCATCGGGCCAAACGGCGCGGGCAAGAGTACCGCCATCAAGATCATGAGCGGTATACTGGTGCCCGACGGAGGCGAGTGCACGATATGCGGCCATGTCCCCTGGCGTGACCGTAAGCGTTACGTGCAGAATCTGGGCGTGGTTTTCGGCCAGCGTACGCAGCTATGGTGGGACGTACCGATACGCGACTCGTTTGAGCTGTTGCGGGATATTTACCGTGTGGAGCAGCCGAAGTATGAGTACAACCTCAAGCGCTGTGTGGAGCAGCTGGAGCTGGGGAGTCTGCTGGACACCCCGCTGAGGCAGCTTTCGCTGGGACAGCGTATGCGCTGCGAGCTGGCAGGCTCTCTGCTGCATTCGCCGCGGCTCTTGTTTCTGGACGAGCCTACCATCGGCCTTGATGCCGTGTCCAAGCGCGCCGTGCGCAGCTTCATCCGTGAGATTAACGTAAACGAAGGCGTGACGGTCATCCTGACCACTCACGATACCGCCGATCTGGAAGCACTGACGGAGCGCGTGCTGCTGCTGGGAAAAGGGCAGCTGCTCTACGACGGAGCCCTTGACGGTCTGCGGGATGAGGAGGATAGCAGCCGGACGCTGACGGTGCGCTTTCCGGGCATGCAGGAACCGGTTATCCCGGAAGGATGCGTGTTGAAGGAATGGCATGAGGGTACCGGCGTGCTGAAAACGGATGCAGCGGCGGTCTCGGCGGCTATTGCAAAACTTTCGGCGGTACTGCCGCTGACGGATGTGACCGTAGAAGGATCTCCCATTGATGATGTGATCGCCCGGATGTACAAGCGCATGGGCGTGCGCGCGTAAGGGGAGGTTTGGGAAGATGAAAGCGTATTTTAGTATCTTCCGCATCCGCATGCAGGAGGCGCTGCAGTACAGGGCGGCCGCCTGGGCAGGCGTGACGACCCAGTTTTTCTGGGGCTTCATGCTCATCATGATCTATCAGGCCTTCTATGAAAGCTCTGACCGGGTGATGCCGATGACGTTCCCGCAGCTTTGCAGCTATATCTGGATGCAGCAGGCATTTCTGATTCTGGTCGAGACCTGGTCGGGCAGAGACGGTGAACTGTTTGAGAAGATCACGTCGGGAAGTGTAGCTTATGAGCTGTGCCGTCCGCTGGAGCTTTATCAGCACTGGTTTGCACGCCTGCTGGCAGGCCGCCTCGGCGGCGCGATTCTGCGCTGTGTGCCGCTGCTGGTGGTAGCGACGATACTGCCGTATCCGTACAGGCTGCTGTTCCCGAAAAGCATTGCGCAGCTGCTGCTGTTTGTGGTTTCTCTGCTGGTCGGTGCGATGCTGACGGTGGCAGTATCCCTGTTTACCTACATCCTGACCTTCAAAACCATGAATTCAAACGGTGTTCTGTCCGTATTCTCGGCACTGACCACGCTGTTCTCAGGTTCCCTTGTCGCGCTGCCCTTCATGCCGGAAGGTGTACAGCGCTTTGCCATGGCGCTGCCGTTTCGCTACATGGCGGATCTGCCCTTTCGCATCTGGAACGGCTCGATTCAGGTGCTGGACGGACTGTGGCAGCTGGGGATTGGCGCCTTATGGCTGGCAGCCTTGTGGATGCTGGGAAGCTTTTTCATGAAGCGCGTGCTGCGCACGGCGATCATTCAGGGAGGTTGATGACATGAATGCACTGAAACTCTACGGACATTATGTCTCGATCCTGATCCGCAGCCAGCTGCAGTACCGGGCATCCTTTATCATGATGGTGCTGGGACAGGCCATGACCACGCTGCTTTACTTCCTGAGCACCTACTTCATGTTCTCCTTCTTCGGACGCCTGGGAGACTGGACCTACTGGGAAGTGATGCTCTGCACCAGCTGCGTGCATATTTCCTACCCGATTGCCGAATGCATTGCCCGCGGCTTCGACAGTTTCCGGGGACAGATACGTTCCGGCGGGTTTGATACGATGCTGGTGCGCCCGCGCAGTATTTTTCTGCAGATATTCGGTTCTCAGTTTGCCTTTAACCGTCTGGGAAGGCTGGTGCAGGGGCCGATCATGATGGGACTGGCGGTGGTCAACTCCGGCGTCGTCTGGACGGCGGAAAAGTCGGCGCTGTATGCGCTGATGGTGCTTTCGGGTATTGTGATCTTTATGAGCGTGTTCATTCTGGGCGCAACGCTGTGCTTCTGGACGGTCAAGAGCCTGGAAGTGGTCAACTGCTTCACCGACGGCGGCCGTGAACTGTCCCAGTATCCCTTTGAGATCTATAAAAAGCCGTATCTGGTGTTCTTCACCGCCGTGATTCCCTATGCCTGCGCATTTTACTGGCCGCTTTTGTATCTGACCGGCAGATCGGCAAGCCCCTGGTGCTGGGCAGCGCCGATTCTTGGTATGCTGGTGATGATTCCCGCCTGTCTGTTCTTCCGCTTCGGCGTGCGGCACTATACGTCCACCGGCAGCTGACTTGTGAAAAAGTTGTCAGGGGTATTGCTATTTTGTACAATTGATGATATGATTAAAGAACATTCATAATTAAGGTTGTGCAAAAACGGACGAAGGAGCGTGGCAACGGTATGCAGACTGCAGAGAAAAAGCGCGAACGCATCCCACTGAAACAGTACCTCTTCCCGGGTAAGATCACGATTCCGGCAGACAGCAGTGAAAAGAGCCTTTATAAGGATATCATCGTTATTGCATGGCCGGCGCTGGTGGAGCTGATTCTGACGCAGCTGACCTCGATGGCAGACCTGATGATGGTCGGTAACCTCGGCCCCTGGGCCATCACCTCCGTTGGTCTGTCCACGCAGCCGAAATTCCTGCTGATGACGATGTTCATGTCCCTCAACGTGGGCGTCACGGCTCTGGTTGCACGCCTGAAGGGCGAGGGGAAGCCGGATGTTGCCAATGACGTGTTCCGGCAGGCCATGGTGCTCAATATCGTGCTGGGCGTCATCATGTGTACGCTGGGCTGGCTGTTTGCGGAGCCTCTGGTGCTGTTCATGGGCGCACAGGAGGCGGCAACGCTCAAGGGCGGCGCGGACTATCTGCGCTATCAGATGGTGGGCTTCATTCCGCTGGCGCTGACCACGACCATGACCGCAGCCATGCGCGGTGCCGGTCACTCGAAGGCCGCCATGTACTATAATACCTCCACCAACGTTGTCAACATTATCCTTAATTACCTGCTCATCGAGGGCCGCTTCGGTTTCCCTCGTCTGGAGGTTGTGGGCGCGTCACTGGCGACGAGCCTGGGTCAGTGCGTGGGCTTTACCGTGGCGCTGATTTTCTCGCTCAAGGGCAAATACTACGTCAAGCTCAACTACCGCGGCTATCGGTTTAACTTTGAGATTATCAAGCGTATCGCGAGAGTCGGTGCTCCGGCAATGCTGGAACAGTGCTTTATGCGTGCCGGTATGATTATGTTTGCAAAGACCGTGGCAAACCTTGGTACCGTGGAATTTGCGACTCACCAGGTCTGTATGAACATTCAGGCGCTGTCCTTCATGACCGGTACCGCATTCTCGACCTCGGCGACCTCGCTGGTCGGTCAGAGTCTGGGCAGGAAACGTCCGGAGCTGGCGGAATGCTACGCCTCCCGTTCAAGACGTATTGGCCTGATCACCGCCGTGCTGCTGATGATCCTCTTTATAGCCTGTCCCCGTCCGATCGTGGCGGCGTACAACGACGATCCGCAGATCGTGGAGACCGGTGCCCGGATTCTGATGATGCTTGCCTTTATGCAGCCCTTCCAGTCCTCCCAGCTGATCACGGCAGGTGCACTGCGCGGCGCGGGTGATACCCGCTTCCCGGCAATTGTCTCCTTCCTGACGGTATTCCTGCTGCGTCCCGGTATTGCCATGTGGCTGGTCAGCACGCCGCTGGGACTGTACGGCGCCTGGATTGCCATGATCGGCGACCAGCTTGTGCGTACGGGTTTGATCTTCCTGCGCTACAACAGCGGTAAATGGAAGCTGATGAAGGTCTGACAACGCCAGGTATTTTCCTTATATAGAGGATAATAAGGTGTATAAGCAAACGCCCTCTTGTCTACACTTTCGTTGTGACAAGGGGGCGTTTTTTTTATGACGAGAATACAAAGACTTGAGAAATCAATCCTGTTGGGACTGTGTGCGGCTCTGCTGGCGGGCTTTTGCGCCGAAAATGCGCAGCATACCCTGGCGGCACAGCTCACGAGGCTGCAGATTATTGCCCATTCCGATACCCCGGAGGATCAGGCGCTGAAACTGCAGGTACGGGATACGGTGGCGGCGATGGCCGAGAATCTGACGGCGGAATGCCGGGATGCGCAGACGGCACAGCGGATTCTGACGGCGTCATTGGCGCAAATTGAGGATGCCGCACGCTTGACGGTGTACCAAAACAGCCGTGTGACGCCGGTAAAGGCAATGCTTGCACCGGTTTACTATCCCACCCGGGATTACGGCAGCTTCCGGCTGCCGGCAGGGGAATATATGGCCCTGCGGGTTGTGCTGGGAGAAGGTAAGGGGCAGAACTGGTGGTGTGTGGCCTATCCCGCACTTTGCAGTGCGGCGGCAAAGGCGGAACTGGAAGAGAAAGGACGCAGCGCGGGGATGGAGGAGTGGACGCTGCGGCTGATTACCGATGACGGCACGGCGGTCAGTCTGCGATTCTGGTTGGTGGATGCAGTGGGAAGATTTTGTCGTCTCCTGCAGGATTTTCGCTAAAAAAAGCGGAAGCGTGCAAAGATCGCGCAAATAAACCGGAAATCCTCTTGAGGAAACCGCATATATAAGGTATGATGGCGCACGGAATAATTTTAAGGAGGTCATCCCATGCAGGTTTCCCTCAGCTTTTTCTATGTCATGTCCTTCCTGGTGGCCGTCCTCGCCTTCGCTTTTGCCGCGTATCTGATTACGTGGGTCAAGAGCCAGAAGAACGAGAACGCCGAGATCAAGCGCGTCGCCGCTCTGATCAGTGAAGGCGCCAATGCGTTCCTGAAGAAGGAATACATTGCTCTGGTTCGTTTCGCCGGTGTCGCGGCGATCCTCATCTTCGTTTTCCTGCCCTCTCCCATCTGGCAGGGCAACGCTCTGGAGAACATCTCCATGGCTATTGCCTACATCGTCGGTACCGTCCTGTCCGGTATTGCCGGTAAGATCGGTATCTTTGTTGCCACCATCGCCAATGCCCGTACTGCCGAGGCTGCCCAGAAGGGTATCAAGCCTGCTTTCCTGGTTGGTTTCCGCGGCGGCGCCGTCATGGGTCTGCTGGTCGTCGGTATCTGCCTGATGGGCGTTTCTGCCGTCCTGCTTATCACCGGCAACACCACCTGCCTGCTCGGCTTCTCCTTCGGTGCCAGCTCCATGGCGCTGTTTGCCAAGGCCGGCGGCGGTATCTTCACCAAGACCGCCGACGTCAGTGCTGACCTGGTCGGTAAGGTCGAGATGGATATCCCCGAAGACGATCCCCGTAATCCTGCTGTTATCGCCGACAACGTCGGTGACAACGTCGGCGACGTGGCCGGTATGGGTGCCGACCTGTTCGACTCCAACGTTGCTGCTATGACCGCAGCTCTCGTTATGGCCGTGGCTCTGGATAAGGGCGCCGGCAATGTTGTCAACGCTTCCATGGTTTTCTGCTATGCCGCCATCGGCCTCATCGCCTCCATTGTCGGTATTGCCAACTCCCGTATCACCAAGAACGGCACCCCCACCGGTGCCCTGAACACCTCTACTTACGTTGCTACCGGCGTGTTCCTCGTGCTCAGCGCCATTGCCACCGCTCTCTTCGACGGTTTCCGCTGGCAGATCTGGGGCGCGTCCGCCGTTGGTCTGGCTGTCGGCGTCATCATCGGTCTTGCCACCGACTACTTCACCGATGACACCAAGCCCATCGTTAAGAAGGTTGCCCACGCTTCCGCTTCCGGTCCCGCTTTCACCATCCTGTCCGGTCTGTCCTATGGTTTCATCTCCTGCCTGCCTGCCATGATCGGTATCGCCGTCTCCGCTCTGGCTGCCTACAAGCTCTGCGAAGGCCTGGGCGACGGTTATGCCCTGTTCGGCATCTCCATGGCTGCTGTCGGTATGCTCTCCATCGTCGGTACCATCATCAGTAACGACGCTTACGGCCCCATCGTTGACAATGCCCGCGGCCTGACCGAAATGGGCGGTCTGGGCGAAGGTCCCCTGGAAGTCACCGACGAACTCGACTCCGCCGGTAACACCGTTAAGGCTGTCACCAAGGGCTTTGCCATCGGCGCTGCCGGTCTGACCGTTATCAGTATGCTGGGTGCCTACCTCAGCGAGGTCAATGCTGCTGCTGCCGAAATGGGCAAGGAGCTCCTCACCGGTTTCGACGTCATGAATCCCACCGTGTTCTTTGGTATCCTCATCGGTGCCGCTGTTCCCGCTGTGTTCTCCGCCATGCTGATGCTGGGCGTTGACAAAAACGCGCAGCGTATGGTTGATGAGATTCATCGTCAGTTCCGTGAGATCAAGGGCCTGCGTGAAGGCAAGGCTCAGGCTGACTACAACCGCTGCATTGAGATTGCCACCACCGGCGCTCTGCACGAGCTGCTGCCCGCCGGTCTGTTCACCATCGGCGCCACCCTGGTTGTCGGCTTTATCGGCGGTGTCTCCGCCGTTGGCGGCTTCCTGCTGGGCAACATCGTCAGCGGTCTGATCCTGTCCATGCTGATGTCCAACGCCGGCGGCCTGTGGGACAACTCCAAGAAGTATGTTGAGGCCGGTCACGAAGGCGGCAAGGGCTCCGATGCCCACCATGCTGCCGTCGTCGGCGATACCGTCGGTGACCCCTTCAAGGATACCGCCGGTCCCTCCATCAACACCCAGATCACCGTCGTGTCTCTGGTTGCTTCCCTGATGTCCACCCTGTTCCTGGCCTTCTCCATCTTTTAATTGAAGATTTACGAGTTGATAAAAGCACCGGAGCCTGATGGCTCCGGTGCTTTTGCGTGCATGGAAAAAGAGCCGCAGCATTTGCTGCGGCTCTCTTGGGTGTACCGATCTGTTTAATCGTCCTCGATCATGCGGTAACCCACGCCCATTTCGGTGAAGATGTACTGGGACTGCCCGGGCTTGGGTTCAATCTTGCGGCGGATGTTTGCCATGTTGACGCGGAGGATGCGGTTGTCTCCGCTGGCATTGGGTCCCCAGATCTGGGAAATCAGATAGTCGTAGGTCAGCACACGGCCTGCGTACTTGGCAAGCAGCGCCACAATCCGGTATTCGTTCTGGGTCAGCTTTGCATCCTCGCCGCGGACATAGACGCGGCGCTTGTCGAAGTCCACGCAGAGATCGCCGGCGGTGAACTTGCCGCGCTGAATCAGGCTTTCCTCGGCGTCACGATTGTGGGCATGGCGCAGCGCCGTGCGCAGACGCGCCAGCAGCTCGCCGGTGCCGAAGGGCTTGGTCACGTAGTCATCGGCGCCCAGATCCAACGCAGAAACCTTGTCACGTTCGTGAGAACGTGCCGAAACCACCAGAATCGGAAGCTGCGACCATTCGCGCACCGTCCGGATGATGCGCTGGCCGTCCATGTCCGGCAGACCAAGATCCAGAATCATCGCATCAGGGCAGTGGGAACTGACCAGCATCAGGGCTTCGGCGCCGGTCTCGGCATGCAGAACCTCGTAGCCGTTGGAAGTCAGGATTGTGGTCATGAACCCGGCAATATTTTTTTCATCTTCAACAATCAGAATACGGTCACGGTAACTCATACATGAGCCTCCTCAATGGGCAGAGTAAATGTAAAGACGGCGCCGCCTTCGTCGGCATTGGCGGCGTGCATCTGACCGCCGTGGGCACGGATGATCGTGTCGCATACGGAAAGACCGATGCCCATGTTGCGGCGCTGGTCGGAGCGTTCCGCATCGATGGTGTGAATGCCGCTTTCGAAAATGTGCGGAAGAATGCGCGGGTCGATACCGCGGCCGTCGTCACTGACGGTAAAGAGGGCAAAATCCTGCTGCGATTCCAGTTTGATGTGGATGTGAACGGCACTGCCTGCGTGCAGTGCGGCGTTTTCCAGGAGATTGATGATGACCTGTTCGATGAGCAGCGGATCCATGGGGATCATGATCAGCTCGTCGGGGATGGATACCTGTACCTCGGTGTCGGGGAAGCGCTTGTGAAACTTCTGCAGGGATTCGTCGATGACTTCTTCGGCAGGCTCTTCGGTTTTGGTAATGCGGGTGCTGGAGGTACCGTCAATGCGTGTGACGGAGAGAAGGTTTTCCACCATCCGGATGAGCCACTGGGCATCGTCCTTGATGCCGGCAAGAAGCAGACGACGCTCGGCGGGGTCAAGGGAAGCATCGTTTTCCATGAGGGTTGAGCTGGCGCCGAGAATGGATGTCAGAGGGGTGCGCAGGTCGTGGGATACCGCACGCAGAAGGTTGCCGCGGGTCTTTTCCTTCTCGGCCTTGATGCGCAGGTCGTTTTGCTTCATGAGCTGTGAGGTCATCATGCCGGTGATGACGGCAACGATGAGCATGCACATGATCATCAGCGGATAGCCGGGGAGGGTGAAGTTGAAGGAAAAATAGGGATAGGTAAACAGATAGTTGACGAGAATAACGGAAAGAAAGGAAGAAAAGACGCTGTAGAGATATCCGCTTGTGGAACGGGCGATGAGAAAGACAGAGAGAATGTAAAAGCCGGACATGTAGCTGTCACCGCCGTGGAAAATGCGCAGATACAGACAAAAAACGGTGGTAACAGACATAATCAGTAACGTAATTAACGTGTCATGCCAGGAAAAAGACAGATATTTGCGGAAAAAGAGTCGGTGGTTGTCAGTTTTCATACGCATAACCTCCTTCCTCTATTTTACCATAAACAGATGAAGGAAAAAAGGGCAAGCGTGAAAAACCTGCGTCAGAAATATGTTAAAATCACAGTATAAATGTTCAGAAAGCGTTAAGTTTTAAAATAGAACATCAATCACGTGCCAATCTTGTTAACATTGTGCTTGCGGAAGAAGGGAGAATATGGTATAATACGCTCATATTGCGGCCGTTGCCGAAATAAGGGAGAAAGGTAGAAGAAAATGGAAATTCTGTACGCAAACATCCTGAACCTGACATGGCAGCACGTTGTCATGTGGCTCATCGGCGGTATCCTGATCTATCTTGCCATCAAGAAAGACATGGAACCCACCCTGCTGCTGCCTCTGGGCTTTGGTACCATCCTCGTTAACCTGCCGCTGTCCGGTGCTGTTGATCGCTTTGTCGGCGAAGTGCTGGAGTCCGAAGGTGCTTTGAGCACCCTGTTCAAGGCCGGCATCTCCAACGAACTGTTCCCGCTGATTCTGTTCATCGGTATCGGTGCGATGATCGACTTCGGTCCGATCCTCTCCAATCCCAAGCTGATGATCTTCGGCGGCGCTGCCCAGTTTGGTATTTTCCTGACCCTGTGCCTGGCATCCATGTTCTTTGAGATCAACGATGCCGCTTCCATCGCCATCATCGGTGCCGCCGACGGCCCCACCTCCATCGTCGTTGCCCAGAAGCTCAATTCAAAATATCTCGGCGCGATCATGGTTGCAGCATACTCGTACATGGCGCTGGTGCCGATCATCCAGCCCCCGGTCATCAAGCTTCTGACCACCAAGAAGGAGCGTATGATCCGTATGCCCTATGCGGCCAAGCCTGTTTCCAAGCTGACCCGCATCCTGTTCCCCATCGTCATCACCATCGTTGCCGGTCTCGTTGCTCCCGAATCCGTTTCCCTCATCGGCTTCCTGATGTTTGGTAACCTGATCCGTGAGTGCGGCGTTCTGGATAACCTGTCCGAGACTGCCCAGCATGCGCTGGCCAACCTCGTCACCATCTTCCTGGGCATCACCATCGCCTCCCGTATGCAGGCGGCCGAGTTCCTGCAGCCCGATACCCTGCTGATCCTGGGCCTGGGCCTCGTGGCGTTCATCTTCGATACCGCCGGCGGCGTCCTGTTTGCAAAGCTGCTCAACCTGTTCATGAAGACCAAGATCAACCCCATGATCGGTGCTGCCGGTATCTCTGCCTTCCCCATGTCCGGCCGTGTTGTCCATAAGATGGGTCTGGCTGAAGACAGCTCCAACTTCCTGCTGATGCACTCCATCGGTGTTAACGTTTCCGGTCAGATTGCCTCCGTCATCGCCGGCGGCCTGATCCTCAACTTCTTCATGTAAGAAAGGAGAAGGAATATGAAATTCAATCCCATGGCGTTCATTAACAATCTTGAGTACATGCTCGTCGGTATGGTCAGCATCCTGATCGTCATCGGTGTCATCATTCTCATCACCACCCTCCTCAACAAGATCCCCGATAAGAAGGGTAAAGAGGACTAATCAGTATCTCGGCAGGGCGTCCGGTTTCCGGACGCCCTGTTTTTCTGCGCAGCAGCTGCCTGATCGGGGCGTGAACACCGGTTTTTGACACATCTGACAGTTGAAAGCCGCTGTGAATTTGAAAAACAGGCGGTCTGCATGGTAAAAAAACCTTGACAAAAAAGTTGTTTCATGATATCATGTAAAGGTATTGAGCTTTACAAGGAGGTGCCCCGTGGCCAAGGATGTTGTTGGCATGACGATTCTCTTTGACCTCTACGGCAAGCTGCTGACCGAGCGTCAGAGAGATCTCTTTGAGCTCTACTATCAGGAAGATCTCTCACTGGGCGAGATTGCCGAAAATACCGGCATCACCCGCCAGGGTGTGCGCGATGCCATTGTCCATGCAGAGGAAGCGCTGCGCGGATTCGAGGAAGCGCTGGGCTTCCGCAAGCGGCAGGAAGAGACTGCGGCTGCGCTGGCCGAGATCACCGATGCGATCACGCAGATTGCCGCGATGAACGCGCATAAGTATTACGATCATGGGATCGTGCGGGAGGCCAACCGCATCGTGCATGCGGTCAACGCGATTCATCCCGATACGATCTGAACCCGGCGGAGGACACTATGGCTTTTGAAAGTTTATCCGAACGCCTTTCGCAGGCATTTAAAAAGTTAAAAGGCAGAGGCCGTCTGACGGAGGCCGATCTGCGCGAGGTAATGCAGGATGTGCGCCGCGCACTGCTTGAGGCCGACGTTAACTATAAGGTCACCCGTGACTTTATCAGCAAAGTTACCGAGAAGGCCGTCGGCACCGATGTGCTGGAAAGCCTGACACCCGATCAGCAGATCATCAAGATCGTCAACGAAGAGCTCATCGCCCTCATGGGCGGCGCCAATGAAAAGATTACCATCGCTCCCAAGCCTCCGACAATCGTCATGCTCGTCGGTCTGCAGGGTGCCGGTAAGACCACCAACGGCGCAAAGCTCGCGGCCCTCTATAAAAAGCAGTACGGCAAACGCCCGCTGCTCGTCGCCTGTGACGTCTATCGTCCCGCGGCTATCACCCAGCTGCAGGTCGTCGGTGAACAGGTCGGCGTCCCGGTCTTTGAACAGGGCCAGGGAGATCCCGTCGGCATTGCCAAGGCCGGTGTCGAACACGCCATCGCCCACGGCAACGACATGGTTTTCATCGATACCGCCGGTCGTCTGCATATCGACGATAACCTGATGACCGAGCTGTGCAATATCCGCGATACCGTTAAGCCCACCGAAATCATGCTCTTCCTGGATGCCATGACCGGTCAGGACGCGGTGAATGCCGCCTCCGGTTTCAACGATCAGCTGGGCATTGACTCGGTCTGCATGACCAAGCTTGATGCGGATACCCGCGGCGGTGCGGCACTCTCCGTGCGTGCTGTAACCGGTAAGCCCATTAAGTTTGCCGGTATCGGCGAAAAACTCGACGGCATCGAACTGTTCCACCCCGAGCGTATGGCGTCCCGCATCCTGGGCATGGGCGATATGCTTTCTCTGATTGAGAAGGCTGAGGCCACGCTGGATGAGAAGAAGGCCAAAGAACTCGAGAAGAAGATGGCCCAGAATAAGCTCGATCTGGACGACTTCGTGGATCAGCTCCACCAGATGAAGAAAATGGGCGGCATCCAGTCCATGCTGGGTATGCTCCCCGGTATCAAGCCCGGTGCGCTCAAGGACGTCAAGGTGGACGATAAGCAGTTCAATCGCCTGGAGGCCATCATCACCTCGATGACGCCTGCCGAGCGTAAGAATCCGTCCATCATCAACTTCTCCCGTAAGCAGCGTATTGCTGCCGGCTGCGGCCAGAAGGTGGAGGATGTCAACCGGCTGCTCAAGCAGTTTGAAATGCTCAAGAGCATGTCCAAGCAGCTTTCCAAGGGCGGTATGCCCAACATGAACTCCCTGATGAAGCCCAAGGGAACTCACAGCAAGAAATTCAGCGGACAGGGCGGCAAGTTTAAACTGCCGTTTTGACGATATAAGACAAACAAAATTTTTGGAGGTACACTCAGCATGGTTAAGATCAGACTGCGCCGCGTTGGCGCGAAGAAGGCTCCCTTCTATCGCGTGGTCGTCGCCGATTCCCGTTATCCCCGTGATGGCCGTTTCATCGAAGAAATCGGCACCTACAATCCCCTGACCGAGCCTTCCACCATCGCTATCGACGGCGAGCGCGCCCAGAACTGGATCAAGAACGGCGCCCAGCCCACCGATACTGTTAAGGTTCTGCTCAAGAAGGCCGGCATCATCGACTAATTTCGGCTCCCAATTATCTCGAAAGAGAGGCTGTCCATGGAAAACATAGACATGAAGGAACTGCTTCTGTATATGGTCCGGCAGCTGGTGGACAATCCTGACGAAGTGACCGTGGATGAGCTTCCCTCCGAGAATGCCGCAGGTGTTCCGGAGACGACGCTGGAAGTCCGTGTCGCCAAGGAAGACATGGGTAAGGTCATCGGACGTCAGGGCCGCATCGCCAAGGAGCTGCGCACGATCATGCGCTCCGCAGCAAATCACGCGGATCGCCGCGTTAATGTCGAAATCATCGGCTAAACGCTCAAAAGAGTTCGAAAAAATGCCTGCAGATGAATCTGCAGGCATTTTTTTGTCCCAAAATCGATTCAGTGGCGGCAAGGCAGCGCCAGATAGGCTTCTTCATCGCAGATTACGGTGTTGCGGGCAACGCGGACATCCTCCACAAGTGCCCAATGTCCGCGGACATTGGCGTGAGGGGCATAAAGATCGCTGTGGGAGGAGATGTCTGCGCGGATACGGCTGCCAGCCTTCAGCGTGAAGCCGACAGGACCGGTCAGGATGTCGATGAGGCATTCCTCGCCGGCGTGATAATCCGGATTGAGATGAGAAAGGGATGTGATGCCTTCTGTCAGATTGTAGGAGACCCCGTCTTCCACGAAGTATACCCGCATGAAGAAGGCGGTATCATCGCAGTTGGTTTTAACCTTCATGTGCCAGCGCAGTCTGCCGAAGAACTCTGTGTCGCTTTCGGCCGGCTCTGAGATAAATGAGAGAACACCGTCGGCAGAATGGGGCTCGGGACAGCGGAAGATGTTGTCGAAGCGGTAATAGTGCAGCGGACGGTCGGGATCATAGTCGTAGCCAAGCTCATCACGGGAAGCGGGTGCCTTCCGCAGCGTGCGGTCGGCACCGAAGTACAGGCGTTTTTCAGCTTCGACAGGCACGGCATCTGTTGTCCAGTAATCCCCGGCAACGGAGTAGAAGCTGATCCTGCCAAGGGCGTAATCGCGGTATGGCGTACCGTCACGCACGGAATTGAAGAAGTTGACCACGTAATCCTTCGGCGGATTGCCGTGGGGGAAGGGATATTCGGAGCCGCGTACCATAGTTGCATGTCCCCATGGACCGACAACAAAAACGGATTTTTCCCGCGTTTCCGAAGAAAGCCGCTCCCACATGGCGAACATACCGTCAATGTAGAAGTCAAACCAGCCGTCGCTGAACAAAACCGGGATCTGTAGGGTTTCGGCAACTTCGCCGTTCTCCTGGTTCTTCCAGAAGTCATTGTAGGTATCGTTTAGGAGCATATCGACATGATCCTGGATATCCTCGCCGACAACACGCTTTGAGACATCGCGATAAGGGCGAATCAGCGCATCTTCAATGGCTGCCTGGACGGGATACTGCCGTTTCGCAAGCCCGAGATACCAGGGAAGCGAGCAGTAATTGCGGCAGCAGCCGTTGTGATGCCGCCAGTAGTACATTCTGTCCTGCTGAATACTCAGGGCAGCAGCCTTGATATCGGGAGGATTGGTGCTGGGATAACAAAGATGCACCGTGGAAAGATAGCTGCCGCCGGTGACATAGATGCTGCCGTCGTAGAAGGGCAGCTTGCGGATACAGTCCAGCGAATCAAGACCGTCCTGTCGTTCATGATAGGGACGGGAAAAGCCTTCGCTGTCGCCGGTACCACGGGTGTGCTGCCAGATCAGTGCGTAGCCGTTTTTGACAAAAAGGTTGTCGGCATATTGGGAAAGATCGCAGGGGACGCCGTTTGAGGGCCGATCGTAGGGCGTACGCATAAAGACGATGGGAAACTTTCCACTGTCGCCGGGGATGATGATGCGGGTATAGAGCCTTACACCATCAGACATGGTGAAGTACATTTCTTTCAGGCGCATAATATAGTACCTCCGGTATGACAAAAGGGGAATCAAGTCGATTCCCCTTTTGTGTACAGATTACAGGTCGAGTTTGAGATCACCGTCGTGAATCCAACCGATTCTTTTCAGCGCCCAGGAGAAGATGGGAGTCAGTACCGCAGGCAGCACAAAGCATACCAGCAGCATACCGATCCACATGGACGCGGAGCTTTCCATGGCGGAGAAGATTCCCAGCGGGCCTACCAGACCGCAGGTACCCATGCCGGCAGCGGCAGGGATGCTCTCAAGCTTGAAAACCATCGTGGAGATGGGGCCGGTAATGGCGGAGGTGAAGATTGCGGGAATCCAGATGCGGGGGTTTTTGATGATGTTGGACATCTGCAGCATGGAGGTGCCAAGTCCCTGGGCCACCAGACCGCCCCAGCGGTTCTCGGCAAAGCTCATCACGGCAAAGCCCACCATCTGCGCACAGCAGCCGGCTGTCGCGGCACCGGCGGCCAGTCCGCCAAGAGAGAGCATCACGCAGAGCGCGGCAGAGGAGATGGGCAGCGTCAGGACAATACCCACCACGACGCTGACGATGATGCCCATGAGCAGCGGCTGCATCTCGGTGGCCATCATGATGAACTCACCCAGCGCGTTCATCAGACCGGAGACCACGGGGCCGATGAACATGGCAACCAGCGTACCGGAGACGATGGTCACGAAGGGCGTCACGAGAATGTCAACCTTGGTTTCCTTGGACACGGCTTTGCCCAGTTCAGCGGCGATGATGGTGGCAACATAGGCGCCCACAGGGCCGCCGAGGGTGTTGCCGGCAATACCGACTGCCGCAGCGGAGAAGAGGACGAAGGGAGGCGCATGCAGCGCATGGGCGATGGCGACGCCGAGGGCGGCGCCGGTGGCGCCCTTGGCGTATCCAGCGATGGTGACGAAGAGCTCGATGCCGAAGCGGGAACCGATGGTGTCAAAAATCGTACCGATGAGCAGGGAGGAGAACAGACCCAGCGCCATGGCGCTCATGGCATCGAGAAAATAGGCCTTGGCGGTGATGTTGATCTGCTTGCGGGCAAGAAAAGCCCGGAATTTGCTCTGATTCTGGACAGCTTCAGACATGATTGTGAACCTCCTGAAAATAATATGTGCAAAATACGTTATTCAACGATACTGCCTGTGTAGCGGAAGGTGACGGCGGCGCGGGCAAGATGGGATGCATTTGCGGCAGTGAGTTCCACGGCATTTGCACCGCTTTCCAGGGTGAGGGACGAGGCTACATGGAACTTCTGCAGCTCATGACCGCCCAGATCGTAGACACAGCCTTCGCCGTCGGGGGAGAGCTCGAGGAACTGACCGCTCTTGAGCGTGACGGGAAGCGTAACGACCTGTTCACCCAGCTTCAGCGTGGGATGCTCCCAGACGCTCTCACGACGCTTCATGATGCGCAGAGGCTCGATGACGGCATTGCAGGGCTTGCTCAGACGGATTTCCACGCGGTCGAGGTTGTGGTAGCTGACACCGTTTGAATAGGCGTCGTAGAAATGCTCCACTTCGGAGAAAACCGTGTATTCCAGCTCGCAGCGGGGCCATTCATCGGTGGGACGCTCGCAGTTCTGGGCTTCGTAGAAGGTGTAGTAACGCCAGCCTTCGAAGTCAAGCTTGATGAAGAACTCGTTGGTGGCCAGCTTCTTGGCATAATCATTGCGGATACGCAGACACACCATGGCGCCGGAACCGTCACCGCAGATGCGTACGCCAAGGGCGTGACGTCCGTCGGTATCGAAGCGGTCGGGATAGACAAAGTCGGTGTTTTCTGTCAGTGTCACGGGCTTGTCCCAGCCGAGAAGCGTACTGTCGGCTGCATCGTAGTCACCGGCGGTGTAAAGAGCCTCAATGCGGATGAAAGGAGCCTGCGCACCGTAGGGATTGACGGCAGCCGCCAGCGGACGCTGGTCATCGACGTGGAGACGCTGGGTTTTCTGCTCGTAGAATACAGGCTTATCGCCGTCAAGATCCATGTAAAATTCCGCCTGCGGCTGGGAAAGCTTGTCGCACAGGGCGGGAGAAAAGCTGTTGTTTGCCCGCGCACGGTCGTACTTTGCCATAATCTCACCGTAACGCAGCAGAATCGGGTACTGTTTATAGAACCGGAAGCGGTTGTGATAGCTCATGCAGGCATCCAGCGCCAGACCCTTGACGCAGAGATACTCGATGTCCTCGGGGAACCAGAGCTTGTTCTGCCAACCCAGCACAGATTCGCGGTTCATAGCGGCATCCATATCCTGGACGATGTCCAGCTCACCGGGGAAAATGTTCTTCCAGCCCATGCCGGGCACCAGGAAGCGGCGGTTGGCATTCTGGCGGCAGTAGTCCACGTGCACGTCGATGAAATCGCGGTAGCCGCGGGTGGGAGCGTCGAGCACGCCCATGCTGGAACGCATATACCAGGTTGCAGGATACTGCGGACCGTAGCAGCAGTTGAAGATCGGCGGCTTTTTGAGGTGTGCCATCAGCTCACGCAGGAAGAGCATCGAATGATACCAGGCGTAGTCATCGCCGTCGAGGATGAACACGCCGTCGATGGCGTCAAGGTAGAAACCGTCGATGTCCAGATCGTTATAGAATTTCGCCATATCGCGGGCGATCTGATAGAACAGGGGAGACTCCTTGCGGGGAGCCAGTACCATGAAATAACCCAGCAGGATGCGTACCCGGGCGCCCTTTTTGTGCGCAGCGGGGACGGTTTTGTTGAAACCGCGCTCACATCCGGAGAAGCCGTAGGGGGCGGACTTTGCAGCATCGTCAAAGTGGATCAGCTCGTCGTCGATCCAGAGAATCGCAGATCCCGGCACCTTGTAACCGGCGCGGGGATCCACGGTTTCCGTGGTTTCCAGAACCGGCACAGCATCGGCGTCGATGGACAGATCCTCCGCCAGCGTGAACTCCGCCACATAGCCCAGGTCGGGATGGGGAATGGGGGTCACATGGCTGGAATTGTGGCCGATGAAGAAAGTATAGGTCTGCAGACAGACCTGAATACCGTTGCGGTGAAAGACATCAACGAGCTTGCGGAAGCCTTCCAGGTCGCCGTAGACCTCGGGATTGGGCTCAAAGCTGCCGTGGGCGTACATGCCGTAGCCGGGGTGCAGGTAGACCTGGGTCAGGCCGAACATCTTCATGCAGCGGGCAAATTCCTCGGCTTCCTCAGGCGTGATGGGCTCAGGGAGAATCGTATAGGCGCGGGTGGAGCCGCAGTCGAGGTTGTCCAGCGCATAGGCACCGCCGTAGGGATTGATAGGAAGCTCACCGGCGGGGATATCCTCGGTGACGGTAATCATGATGCCGCGCAGCGCATCATGCGGCGCGCCGAATACGGCCGCGGCCGCACCCGCGACACCTACGTGAGGATAAGCCTCGCAGCGCAGGATGTGAGAAACGCCGGGATACTCCTCGGGCTTTGCGTTGATGGTCATGTTCATCAGCGTACCGGCAAAGGCGGGGTGATCGCCGTCAATCTCAATGTTGACAAAGGCCACGCGGAACACGGTCTCGTCGCTGAGGGAGAGCAGTTCAAAGCGCAGATACTCGCCGCGTTCTTCCACGGCGACGGTTGCCTCGGCGCCGCCCTCGAAACGGATGGCCAGCACGCCGTTTTCAAAGGAACAGCTGCAGGCGGGATGCTCGACCCGGTCGGCATCCGTCAGAATGGCACAGGGAGAGGGTCGAAGAAGTTCGGTGCCGTTTATGCGGTCGGTGAAGGACAGATTCTGTCCGTCCTCGCCGATGCGGTAATCAAGCCAGCGGGTTTGAAGGTGAATCATCAGAATACCCTCCATAAAAGAATTGTATGACAATGGCGCAAGGTCAGTATAGCAGAGCAGAGACGGAAAGTCAAACAGATCATACCAAAAGACCATTTTGGGTAGAAAAATTACGGAAAAAGCAGGGATGAACACCGGAAGTCGGCGCTTATCCCCGCGGGATGGCTTATAACGTCAGCGTGCAGCCGTCTCCCTGCACCCGGGCGGAACACAGCCAGAGATCCGTATGGAAATCGCGGTGTTCGCTGTCGCAGATCAAGGTAAAGACGGTCAGAAGCTTCCCTGCCATGGAAGGCTCCAACGGCAGATAGAAGCTGTTGCAGCGGTCTGTGCCGCGCATGAAGTGCTCCCACATGTTGTAGGGATAGGACGGCGCCCGGTCGGGAAAGCCCAACAGCGTATCGCCGCAGACTGCTGCGCAGTAAGCGCCTTCGGAGCCGTGAATGCCCTCCAGGGCAGCGGTCAGATAAGCCCCCTCGGGCAGTACATCCGGCAGCTTTACACGCAGCGCACGGACATCACGCACCGGCTTGCGGGACGGATGAGCCATGAGATTGCTGACCCGGGGAGCAGGCAGCGTCACCTGCGTGCCGTGGGACTTGACGCGGATGTGAACGATGCGGTCCGGCGGGCAGATCAGACGGAAGTAGCGCAGCGCACCCACACGCCAGACGGCGCGGCGGAGCTGACCGTGATGGGATGCAATACTGTGAACACGGTGGACGACGCCGGACATGGTGTAATCGGCGTCGATGCAGCCGTCACTGAGCAGAGGAGCTGCGGCAAACCGGTCAAGGGCGGCGGCATACTCGCCGTCAACCGGCCTTTCCTGCTCAGGAATCTCATAAACAGGCTCGTCAATGGCGAAATAGTCAATTTCCAGCGTGTCCGCATCCAGACAAGTGCCCAGATCCACGCGCAGACAGCCGCCTTCCAGACGAATGCCGTAATAGCGGGACGAGGCGTCAAAGAAGGTGTCCTCACGACCATCGAAGGCGAAACGTCCCTCACAGCCGCGCAGTCGATAGGTATCCTGCCCGAAGAACGCATCCCGCGCTGCCTGAACGGCGGGAACGGACGTCTGACCGGAGCGTTTCAGCGCCCTGGACTCGAGGCTGTCGTTGTCCAGCGCAAACATCGTGGCCTCATACAGCGCTTCCACGTCGGCATCCGGCGCGGAGACTTCCTGTGCTTCCAATTTCACCGGCGCAGGCAGGCGATAATCAAATATGGGCAGTGAAAGACCCTCTGCCGGGAAGGAAGAACTGTCGGCATTCTGCAGTTGGACAGGACGGCCGTCGGTTTTGAGAATGCGCACCCTGGTAGGCGCATCGTCACGTTCGCAGATGACCTCGTAGGCGCAGCCGGTGAGCGCCCATTCAGCCCCGGCTTCATCGCAGACTTCCACGATACAGACGCGCCAGGGCGCGACGGGGATTTCCACCTGATCACCGTAGGAGAAGCTGCCCAGGACCTCTTCATAGGGATAACGCAGGCGTACCTGAACTTTTTTGCAGGGTTCAAGGCCGATTTCGGTGTCCAGTCGGACGCGGATGGAGGTCGGCGTCCAGGAGGTATTGCGAAGAGGCAGAATCCGGCGGGAGGCGCTGCCGCGGGCGACGGCAAAGGGACCGTAGGAGTCCGGCAGCGTTATGCCGTCTACCAGAATGTCGGCCCAGTGACGCTGGAGATTGTAAATGCGGGCCAGAATTGCCTGCTCATCGTCACGCAGCAGCCAGGGATTGCCGTAGATTTCCGGCGCGAGAATCAGCGCACGGCTGAACGCCTGCAGGCAAAGCTCGTCGCCGAAGAAATCAAGGCACGACGACAGACATACGCCGTGATCCTCCGTCAGACGCTGCAGGCCGGGTACCAGACCGCGTTCCAGAGCGCCTGCACGGTGATGCGGCGCGGTGTGGTGATTGTAGGAAAAGACGTCGGTGTAGGTTTCGGCACCCTCCCAGAGGAAGGTGGTGGCATGGATTTCGGCCTCCCCCAGATCGTTGCGGTGGTTGAGCACGATCAGATCGGGGCTGTAGCGGCGGCATTCCTGCATGGTGCGGGCAAAGGCTGCACGTTTTTCAGGGCGCAGACTCCCGCAGACGGTGTCCAGCTTGAAGAGGCCGAAATGATGATCGCGGCAGAGACTGACCAGCAGCTCACGGCGGGCATCTTCTTCCTCGGGGGTATTGCCGTAGCCGTCGGCGCCGCCCCAGACACCGAGACGAATGCCAAGCTCTCCGGCACGCTTTGCAATGGGACCGTAGCCGTCGGGATACTGAGCCCGCAGCTTCGGGGAAGAAAAATCCTCGTAGCCGCCGGAGGCACCGTCAAGATTGCCGGCATCCCAGGCGTAAAGCCTGATCTGCATACCATAGCATTCCTTGAGCCAGGCAAAGTAGTCGAGGTTTGCCAGCGTCTGTGACGCGGTGGAACCTTCGTTGGTGGAGTTGATCCAGGAAAAATACTGCGGAATCGACGGCGTACGCTCGTCGGCACCGGATGTTTCGCGTGTTTTCAGCATGAAAATAACCTCACATGGCTATAGTGCGGCGGTTACGGTCAGTCAAACCATTCATCCTCGGGATCAAAGGCAGGAACCGGGACGTTGATGATTTTGAGATTGCCCACGGCGCGGTGGCGGCAGTATTCCCGGATGAGGATGGAGGAACCGGGATGCACAGGAATCCGCTCACCGTCGAGTTCCATAAAGCCCTCTCCCTCGAGAATGTAGTAGATTTCAATCCCCTTCTTGTGGTAGTGAACCTCAGAGTCCTTTTTGATGTCCACCACATGAAAGGATGCGCGGTGGTCGGATTCCTCCACATGGGCGCGCTTACTCATGCCGCAGGGGCAGGGAACAGCGGTGATATCGGAAAAATCCACGACGCTGTAACGTTTCTGTTCACTCATTGCAATCACCTCAGTCAAGAATCGGCAGACCGTCTGCCGTAAAGTCAATGGAACGGCCCAGCTTGCCGCTGAGCTCGATGGCTTCGGCCAGACCCTGCACTCGCGCCGCCTGCCGCAGACTTGCCGCCGGCGGTACACCGTCGCGCACCATGCGTACAAAGTCGTACATGATGTTTTCGTTGGCGAGATTGAGCCCCTGTGAGAAGGTGGTGATCTGCGGACGGCAGAAGGACTCGTAGGAGTTGAGCATGGACGCGGAATTGGAAAGATCAGGCCCAAGCTGCGAAGTTTTGAAGCGGGGACGGCGGAAAATCTCCACGGTGGGGCGATCCACCGCCAGATCCATCTTCATGGAATAGTTTTCGGCGTGGAAACGATAGGAAAACTCTGTGTAGTAGACCATGCTGGAATAGTGGAAGCGGCCGGAGCAGCCGTTTGCGAAAACGATGTTGGTGGTCACGTCGTCGGGACTGGGATAGGGACGGTCGGTGACCTTGATGAGCTGCGAGGAAAGGCTTTTTACGCCGCC
>SVMB01000049.1 GCA_015067675.1 Oscillospiraceae bacterium | reverse complement strand
GAGCCGGCAGAGTACGCAGACTGGTATACTGCGAAAGCCGGGACGAGCTGCTGCTGGCGGCGCGCACCGGTCAGGTGGAATACTTTGAGCTGGACAGCGCCGGTGGTGAGGCCATCGGGGGTACCGACGGCTACACGGTGGAAACCGTGAGCACACGGCGGTTTCATTTCCTCTACTTCAATGCCTGGAACCGCGGCTTTACACCGGTGGAGGCACGGCTGTCGGTTTCGGCGCATCTGGACCGGGAGGCCATGGCCGGAGGCGGTCTGGTGCCTGCGTACACGTATGTGCCGGAGGATTGTTATTTATACTCTGACGAGGTTGCAGAGCAGTCAAAAGCGGCTCTGGAAGGTGCGGACAAGCAGGTATGGCGGTATGTGCGGCTGATTGTCAATGCCGAAAATGCCGCGCGGATTGCACGCTGCCAGGTGATTGCCGAACAGCTCGCGGTCATCGGGCTGCGGGTTGAGGTGGAAGTGCTGCCCTGGGAGGAGTATCTGAAGGCTCTTTCCGACTGGGACTTTGATTTGGCCTATGCGGAGATTGAGCTTCCGGAGAGCTATGAGCTGCCGCAGCTTTTCCTCTCGGAGGGGGAACTCAATCACGAGACCTACAAATCCATGGAGGCAGACGGGCTGATGCAGGCTTTTATCGAGGCCGATACGCCGGATCGTCCGGCGGCGTTTGCAAGGCTCAATGCCCGGTTGACGGCAGACTGTCCCATCGCACCGCTGTTTTTTGAGGAAGTTACGGCGTACCGTTACACGGCACCCTAACGGAAGATACAGACGTAATCAGATTTGCAGGAGGGAAAGATATGTATCCGGTTATCATGCACATCAACTACATGGAACAGGGTCAGACCATCGAGGAAATCTGCCGCAAGGCGGTCAAGATGGGCTACGACGGTGTGGAGTTCCGCCGCCGCCGTGCAGGAAAGGACGAGACTCCTGAGCAGTATCTCGATGAAATCGGCCGCTGGTCCAGGGAATACGGCCTGCGCTACGTGCTCTTCGGCGGTCCCGGCGTCAATGCCATGACTCCTGACCGGGCGCTTATCCGCCGTGAGCTGGACGACTACAAGCGTTTTCTGGATCTGGCTTCCACCCGCGTGAAGCTCTCGATCCTCAACTTTTTCACCGGCCCCCTGATGGATCCCACCGTGGACAACACCCGGGTTGCCTACCATCTGCACGGCTCCTTCTGCGCTCAGCCCTGGCATTGGGAGAGTGCGGCGGCAGTCTGTCAGGAACTGGCCGATTATGCGGCTCCTCTGGGCGTGAAATTCGCCTTTGAGACCCACATGAGCTATCTGCACGACATCGCCGAGAGCGCCAAAAAGCTCTGCGACATGATCGATCGTCCCAACTTCGGCATCAACCTTGACTACGGCAACACCCAGTACTTCACCTGCAAGGTTGCACCCCTGGAAGAGGCCATCGAGATCTGCGGTGACAAACTCTTCTACACCCACATGAAGAACGCCATTCAGCTCTCCCGCCCCGATGCCAACAAGAACCCCGACATGAAGCTGATGGTGCCCAGCGCGCTCAGCGAGGGCGGCATTAACCATCGTGCCTATGTCAAGAAGCTCTATCAGGTGGGCTTCGGTGGCCCCATCGGCATCGAAGCGCCCCGTCCCGGCGACCGCGAGTGGTACGCCAAGCAGGATCTTGCTTACATCCGCGAAGTCATGGCTGACATCGACGCCGAATAAGTGTCTTTTGCGGATTATATAAAGACAACGTACACAGAAAGGAATTGGAGACCATGAGAGTACCCCTTACCGATGCCCTGATCCGGGAAGCCATTGCCAACATCAGCTTTGAAGGCGATCTGATTCGCTACGAGCCCTACGGCAGCGGCCACATTAACGATACCTTCGCCGTTTACTTCGGCCTCAAGGGCAAGACCCATCGCTACATCCTCCAGCGCATCAACACCGACATCTTCAAGGATGCCGACCGTCTGATGGAGAACATCGGCGGCGTTACCGCTTACCTCAAGAAGGAAATCATCGCCCGCGGCGGCGACTACACCCGCGAGACCCTCAACGTCGTTCCCACCATCGACGGCAAGCCCTATTACCGTGACTCCGCCGACGGCTGCTGGAGAGGCTATCTGTTCATCGAGGATGCCACCACCTTCGATACCGTCAAGGATCCCAAGGATTTCTACAACGCTGCCCGTGCCTTCGGCAAGTTCCAGAACCTGCTGGCTTCCTATCCCGCCGAGACCCTGCACGAGACCATCCCCCAGTTCCACGACACCGCCAAGCGTTACCGCGACTTCGAGGCTGCTGTTGCTGCTGACAAGATGGGCCGCGCCAAGGATGTCGAGGCTGAGATCGCTTTCGTTCGCGCCCGTGAGGCCGACACCCATGTGCTGGTTGACATGCTGGCCAGCGGCGAGCTGCCCCTGAAGGTTACCCACAACGACACCAAGCTCAACAACGTCATGATCGACGACGCCACCGGCGAAGGTATCAGCGTTATCGACCTGGATACCGTTATGCCCGGTCTGTCCCTGTACGATTTCGGCGATTCCATCCGCTTCGGCGCTTCCACCGCTGCCGAGGATGAGAAGGATCTGGACAAGGTCTGGATGGACATCAACCTCTATGAGATCTACCTCAAGGGTTTCCTGGAGACTGTCGGCGACGGTCTGACCGCCAACGAGCGCAAGATGCTGCCCATGGGCGCCAAGCTCATGACCCTGGAGTGCGGCATGCGTTTCCTGGCCGACTATCTGGAAGGCGACGTGTACTTCCGTCTGCACTATCCCGAGCAGAACCTCGACCGCTGCCGCACCCAGTTCAAGCTGGTTGCCGATATGGAGCGTCAGTGGGCTGAGATGGCCGCTCTGGTTGAGAAGTATTAAGTTTTGGCTTTTGAACAGGCGGGAATCCGGAAGGATTCCCGCCTGTTTTATGTGAATGGGTATAAAAGCGGCCGTTATCGGGAAAAATTTCCGGTGACGGCCGCTTTTTTGAATGAGAATGGATGCAAAGGAGGCAGAAAGGTCATGGTAAAAGGGCAGAACAGACGAATTGTTGTGGTTCGCGGGACGGGAAAGAAGCTTTTTGAAGAGGCGATCTTTATTTTGCGGGAGGATGCGGAAAAAGCCGGTGGTTACACGGCAGAGGATGTGATCCGGGAGGCTGAGATGACGGCGCAGGAGTACCTGCGAAGCGGCGGCGGAAAATGCAGTCTGGGAAGGCGGCTGCTGCCGGTGGCGTCGGGGGCTGCGGGGATGCTGGCGGGGGCGATGATCTGGATGATGATGGGATGGTAGAAAAAGCCCGCCGCGGGGATTTCGCGGCGGGCGTGGGTGAAACAGTTTAAGCCAAGTTGCAGAATGCAGCTTGGCTTTACTCGTTGTTTGCACTGCAGGCAGGATGCCATGTATAGAAGGGGACACTTGGGGGTGCTCTATAAATTGGAATTTGCATACTCCTTGTGTCTGTTACTTGACAAAAAACACTACGATTGCACAGATGAAAACGAATATTGCTGTTCCAATACTGAAATACGCAACTTTCCGACTTGTGTTCCATTGGATGTATGCTTGACAAAGCATTGTGATACCCATTAAAGGAACACAAATATTGATTGCTTGATTCCAAATATCAAACATCTGCAATACCGCCAGAACAACAACGGATAGACTTGCGAAAATGGAAACTATCGTTACAATCTTATGTAACAAAGGTGTATCTTTCCATTTTGATTTCATAGTAAAACCTCCGTCAAATTCCTGTTTGTTGGTATGTCTGCTTACATACTATCACACGAAAGCAATTTATGCAAGAACAGGCACAGCGGATTGCTCCGCTGTGCCTGTCAAATGTCTTATGAGTGCCGCACAGTTGCGGCGGGCGTGGTTTATGAGAGCGTTACAGCAGGCAGATGCCGGCGGCTTCGTGGATATATTCGCCGTTTAAGTAGAGCTTCTTCACGCCGCGCATCAGGCGGGTATCCTCGGGCAGGTCTTCATACTTCTCAAAGGGCTTGAGGAACATGAAGGAGAAGGGCGCTTTGCCGGAGGACAGGCGGGGGAAGAGGTGGTAGTCATTACGGAACTTGACGAGGTTTGATTCAGACCCGACGATGGTCTCGATCTGGGGATCCAGGAGCCAGGTGCCGCAGATGATGATTTCGGGGAACTCCGGATAGCACTCACGCAGGATCTTACGCAGATTAGCGTAGGATTCGGCGACGATGTCATGGCGGAAGGACTCCGCACGGGGGATATGAACGCGGATGCACTTATCGTTGGGCTTGATGACCAGTTCCCAACCGGATTTCAGCAGACGTTTACGGGTTTTGGTGATGAACACGCCGTTACAGGCATAGCCTTCCCAATACTCGTCGGTCTCGACAAAATCGGCGTCGTAGGAGCCTTCTTCATCCGTGCAGCCGGCGCTGCCGAGGAGGCGGCCGGATTTATGGATTTTGGTATCCGCAGGCAGGGCGCAGTATTCACCGGCCTTATTACGGAAGATATAGATGGGATCGTAGTGGGTGCCCATCTCGAAGTTGAAGCGGCCGACGGTCAGGTGGCTGCAGCGTACGAAGTTGGCCGACCAGCGCATACGGCCGTTATCGTAGCCGGGGCGATCGTTGGAGGCCTCGAAAATCTTGATGCCGAAGGTGATGGACTGGATGTTGGCGGCGATGACGCTATGCGGTACGCCGCGGCCGTTCATCTCGGCGTAAATCGCCGGGGCGGCGCTGAGCAGCGCAAAGACGGCGGTCATCTCACCGACCACGGGATCTTCGGTGACCGGGGGCTGCCACTCGGTCCAAGGGTAGAAGTTTCCCTGGAGGTCTGCAAAGGCATGGCTCAGAAGCAGGGTATAGATGGCAAGCTCGGGGGTCTCATGGATGATCTTTGCAGTGGCGGTCAGCAGCTCACGGCAGTGAATCAGCGCGCCGAATTCACGATCGACCCAGCCGAGGTATTCTTCGCTGACATACTTACAGCCGGAGGCGGCAAATTCGGCCTCGACGGCGGGGGCAAGCTTTTCCCAGCAGGCAGGATAGCCCGGGGTATTGAGGCGGTCAAGCGCCTGGGCAACTGTCATACTCATCTTTTTCCGTACTCCTTATGGGGTTCAAGATCAATCTCGTTGACAAAGGCGTTCGGAGGCGGCACGGCGTCGCCGTTGAAATAGGGCTCGCAGGTGAAGGTGGACTTGGCCCAGTAGACGGCGTTGCGGATGATCTTCTGAACGTTTTCGTTATAGAAGTTGCCGTACATCTCATGGCCGGGCTGGAAGTAGAAGATCTTACCAAAGCCGCGGCGATAGGTGATACCGGAGCGGAACAGTTCGCCGCCGCGGAACCAGCCCAGGAAAATCAGCTCGTCGGGCGTGGGGATATCGAAGCGCTCGCCGTACATCTCTTCCTGCTCGAGTTCAAAGTAGGGCGGCACGCCCTGGGCGATGGGATGGGTGGGGTCGATGGTCCAGATGCGCTCGTTTTCATGGATATCGCGCCAGCGCAGGGAGCAGCGGGTGCCGGTGATGCGCTTGAAGATCTTGGAGAAGTGGGCGGAGTGCAGGCAGATGAGGCCCATGCCGTTAAGGACACGCTGATAGACGCGCTCAACGATTTCGTCGGAGACACGGGCATGGCCCATATGGCCCCACCAGATCAGGACGTCGGTATTATCCAGCACTTCCTGGGTCAGGCCATGTTCGGGTTCTTCCAGAGTGGCGGTACCGGCTTTGATGTTTGCGTCCTCATTGAGAAAGTCTGCGATGGCATTATGAATACCGCGGGGATAGACGGCGGCGACGGCCGGCTCATTCTTTTCGTGCAGGTATTCGTTCCAAACAGTGACACGAATCATACATATTCCTCCAGTTTCAACATGGGAATGATTTCACGGGTTTCCTTGAAAGCATTATACCGCAAGGAGGCGGTTAAGATGTGAATAAAATATGAAATCAGGCGTTCCTCTTTCAATATGGGAGAAAGTATGGTATGATAATTTTATCACAAACTGGGGAGAAGAGTATGAAACTGGATTACAAGCGCACATTTCTCGTAGGTCTGGCATTTCTCACGATCAGCGGCTTCTGGGTGGTTTACGAGGCCGTGATTCCGCTGATTCTGCGCGACAGCTTCGGCATCGGCGACACGATCTCCGGCGCGGTTATGGCTGCCGACAATGTTCTGGCATTATTCATGCTGCCCTTCTTCGGCGCGCTGTCCGACCGCACCAACACCCGCATCGGACGGCGTATGCCCTACATAGTGGTGGGTACGCTGGCGTCTGCGCTGATGGCTTTACTGCTGCCCATCGCCGACAACATGCGCTCGCTGCCCTTCTTTGCGGCGGCTCTTTGCGGCGTGCTGCTCTGCATGAGCATCTACCGTTCTCCTGCCGTTGCCCTGATGCCTGATGTGACTCCCGCGCCGCTGCGTTCCCGCGGCAATGCGGTCATCAATCTGATGGGTACGGTGGGCGGCATCATCTCGCTGGGTCTGGTTGCGGTGCTGGTGCCGGCGGAAAATCCCAACTACCTGCCGCTGTTTGGCTGTGTGGCGCTGATGATGATCACGGCGCTGGTAATCATGCTGCTGACGGTCAAGGAGCCCGTGCTGCGCCGCCGTGCCATTGAGCAGTGCCGTGCGGCGGGCATCCCGATGGAAGAGGAAAAGGAGCAGGACAAGGGCAAGTCCGGCGCGAAGCTTGAGCCTGCAGCCCGCAAGAGTCTGGTATTCCTGCTGATGTCCGTATTCCTGTGGTTCTTCGGCTACAATGCCGTGACCACTGCCTTCTCCAAGTATGCGCAGGTATACTGGGGCATGGAGGGCGGTTCGTTTGCCTACACGATGATCGTG
Source organism: Oscillospiraceae bacterium (assembly GCA_015067675.1). Classification (GTDB taxonomy): domain Bacteria; phylum Bacillota; class Clostridia; order Oscillospirales; family QAMX01; genus SIG502. The sequence continues at coordinate 18,746 of SVMB01000049.1, read as the reverse complement.
GCACAGGCGGCGGCTGTTATCAGCTTCATCCCCATGGGTCAGCTGGCTGCCCGCATCGGCCGCAAAAAGACGATCCTGCTGGGCATTGTGCTGCTGTTCACGGCGTTTGCGTCGGCGATGTTCTTCAAGACCTTCTCGCCGATGATTATCGCTTTCTTCGCCCTTGCCGGTATCGGCTGGGCGGCAATCAACGTCAACTCCTATCCGATGGTCGTCGAGATGAGCCGCGGCGCCGACATCGGCCGTTACACCGGCTTCTATTACACGTTCTCGATGCTCTCTCAGGTGCTGACCCCTGTAGTATCCGGTGCGATGCTGCAGTATGTGGGTTACTGGACGCTGTTCCCGTACGGTGCGCTGTTTGCTGCTCTGAGCTTTGTGACGATGCTGTTTGTGCGGCACGGCGATGCAAAGCCGGTGGCGAAAACCGGCGTTTCCGCGTTTGAGGATATGGACTGATCGGTTTTGTTTTACGGACAGCCGGGGCTATTAGGTCCCCGGCTGTTTTTTCATGGGCGAGTGTGCAGGAGAGACAGAATAAGGGGAAAGTACGTTAAATAATTCACGTATATGGGGTCAATGTGCCACAGAATGCAAGTTTAAATTTAGTGAAGTGTACAAAGTTGCGAAAATTGCTGTACAAGAGGGTGAGAACGCGGTATAATAAATCGAATATAAGATTACTGCGCCGAAGAGAGAGAACAGATGCGCAGACAGGAGTCAAGCTATGGGATACAAAAAGCGTTGGGGTGACCGCAAGGATGGCCGCCGACTCAGATCCATCGAACCGATGAGCCGACTGACCTCCTACATCATGGTCAATCGCAACGGTGCCAGCAACTATATGGCCGAGCGGTTGGAAATTACGCAGGCGGAGAAGTACATAAGAGAAAAGCGTGCGCAGGGTCTCAAGGGCTTTGGGATGCTGCATCTGATTCTGGCAGCCTATGTGCGCACGGTATCGCAGCGTCCGGGTCTCAACCGTTATATCGGCGGTCAGGAGGTCTATGCCCGCGACAACATCGTGATTGCGATGGTGATCAAGAAGGAAATGAAGCTGGATGCGCCGGAAACGGTAATCAAGCTGGAAGCCAAACCCGATGCGACGGCAGCGGATATCTACGAGGGCATGAACCGGCTGATCAGTGACAATCGCTCGGTGGATGACGAAAGCAGCTTTGACAATCTGGCAAAGCTGCTCAACTACATCCCGCGGCCGGTGCTCAAGTTTACCATCTGGTTTTTGAAGCTGCTGGACTATTACAACAAGCTTCCCATGGCTTTACAGAATCTCAGTCCGTTCCATGCGTCGTTCTTTATCACGTCCATGGGTTCTTTGGGTATCCCCGCAATCTTCCATCATCTGTATGACTTTGGCAACGTGCCGATCTTTTTATCCTACGGCGCCAAATACTCGGAAAACAAGCTGGGCAGTGACGGTTCCGTTACGCGGCACAACTACATCGATATGAAGATGGTGCTGGATGAGCGCACCTGCGACGGTCACTACTATGCTTCGTCGCTGAAGTACATGAAGGATATTTTCAAGCATCCGGAAGTGCTGGACAACCCGCCGGAGACGGTTGTGGAAGATATTGAGTGAGAAAAAAGCGGGAAAATCGTTGCAATCAGCGGTTTTCCCGTGTATAATTATATAAAGTCAAAGCGGGGCGCCCCGCTGTTTGCAGTTCTACTGCAAACAATAAGGCATTAAACGAATAAAACAACACGCGGGAAACTGCGTTTGAGATAGATGATAATAATTTAGGAGGCACAGAAAGATGAGAAAGTCTATTCTGAGCATGATGTTGGCAGTGGCTATGGTAATGAGCCTGCTGACCGGAGTTGCATTTGCGGCAGGATCCGGTACATCTTTGGATCCGTATCTGATCAACAATATTGCAGACCTCGAAGCATTCCGCGATGCTGTCAACGGCGGCAACACTTACGAAGGTAAGTATATCAAGCTGACTGCTGATATTACGCTGACAAATGAAAATTGGACTCCCATCGGAACCGGTACCCGTGACAGTAAATCATATACCGGTTACGCGTTTAAGGGTATCTTTGACGGTAATAACAAGATCATTTCCGGCTTGACTATCAATTCCACCACAAATAAAAATGCGGCGCTGGGTCTGTTCGGCGTGGTGGACGGCGGTACTGTCAAGAACCTGAAACTGGACAATGTCAACATCAATGTTTCCACTAGTAATCTAGTTGGCGGTGCTATTGGTATGATGGTCAACGGCGCGACTGCAGACGACATTACGGTCAGCGGTGCTGTTATCGGTAATGACGGTGTGGGAGGCATTGTTGGCCGTCTGATCATCAGCGGCACTATCACGGGCTGTATCAACAATGCTAGCGTGACTTCTTCATATGGCGGCATTGGCGGTATCGTCGGCAAGGCTTATTACGAGGATGGCGCTAACACATCTCTGTTTGCGTCCATCTACAGATGTACTAACAACGGAACCATTACTGCTCCCATGTATGTGGGCGGCATTGTGGGTCTGGCTCGTGCCAATGTGATCGGCTGTATCAATAACGGCCCTGTAGTTGGCGGCACCCAGACCGGTGGTATTATCGGTCAGCTCATGGCTGCGGGCAATGTTTCCGACAATGAGAACAAGGCTAGAATCTCCGGTAAGAACCATCTGGGCGGTATCATCGGTGACTATTCTCAGTCTAGCGACTACACTTATTATAACGTCACTATTGCAAACAACATCAACCGTGGTGAGCTTGCAGCGACGGAACAGTGTGCCGCTATTATGGGCTGCAACAATATCGACGGCTTCACTGCCATGACCGCATCCGGAAACGTATCTTATTATAACGTTGGAGGACTGGAACTGTTTGGAAATCCTGAAGACATGGTGATCGATAGCACCAATAAGTTTGAAACCGTTGGTACTCCCAGTGAGCCAGCTGATCCGGTGGCTTTCATCGACACTGATGGAGATGGTGTGATGGACAATGACGAAGACGGTTATACGACTCTGCAGGAAGCCGTCAATGCCGCCGGCGGAACCGAAAATACCACCATCGTTCTGCTGGATGATGTGAATGAAAACGTCGAACTTCCCGCGAATGTGACGCTTGATAAGAATGGTTACGAGATCACCGGAGTCACCGGTGGCACTGTGATTGACTCCACGGTTCCCCCCGCGTCCGATGCTCCCGAGTCTCCCGTGATTCCCACCGTCACCAATCCCATCCCCGACGGCGCGGTGGTCTCCGAGGACGGCACCGTGACCGTTACCACTGAGGGCGGTTCCTACTCCTATCCCGCTTCCTTCCAGGCCGGCGATACCGTCGCCGTGACCGTTACCCCCGCCGACGACAGCTGGAAGATCGGTTATGTGGTCATCAACGGTGTTGCCCGTGACAATTCCGGCCTGTATGTGATCGAGAACGTCACCGAAGCTCTGAATATTGAAGTTATCTTCGTCAGAGCGCACTCCTTCATCGAGGGCATTGATACTCCCGTGGCTCCCGTGGAGCCCGAGGTTCCCTCCTACATCGGTAATACGCTCCGCTTCACCGACGTTATGCCCTACAACGCCGCCTACGACGCCATCAACTTCGTCGCTGACCGCGGTATCATGAACGGTACCGGCGCCGGTCAGTTCAGCCCCGATGCTGATCTCACCCGTGCGATGATGGCGACCATCCTCTGGCGTATGGAAGGCCAGCCCACTGCTTGGTACAACGGCCAGTTCAGCGACGTCAAGGGCGGCCAGTGGTACTCTTCCGCTATCGCCTGGGCCAATGCCGCCGGTATCGTGGAAGGTTACGGTAACGGCGTGTTTGGTCTGAATGACAGCCTGACCCATGGTCAGCTCTGCGCGATGCTCTACCGCTGGAACACCAGATCCTATGGTGACATCGACACTGCCTGGAACTGGGCGCAGGCCAACGGCCTGTATGCCGACCTCGCGGGCGTCAATGCCGACGAGGCTGCCACCCGCGCCGAGATCGCCGAAGTCCTTATGGTCTTCGTCCTCCGCGTCTGGTAAGAATATTCCCGACGCGTTGGAAAGACTGATGATATGAAAAAGCTGCCGCAGAATGCAACTTCTGCGGCAGCTTTTTCGCTGTTTTGGTCAGCGTCTGGCGTTATAATCGTACTTACAGTGGGGACACTTGGGGTAGTCGAAATCGTGCTGCAGGCCGCAGGAGGGGCAGGTACGCTGGGGAAGTTTATCTTCCTCTTCGGGGGTCTCGCCGAGGTAGAATTCCAGCTTACTGCACTCCGGACAGCAGAGAATGCTCACGGGAAGCGCTCCGGCGACGAGGTTTGGCAGGTCGCCGAGGATCCAGCCGGTTTTTCCGAGCTGGATTTTTTCATTGCCGATATGGCGCATGAGAACGCCGCAGTGCGGGCAGGTGGGGACTTGTTTCATATGTGCTCCTTTCGGTGAACGGGGATGGATCAGGTGTTCTGAGATGCCTTGGGACGGGCGAGAAGGACGTTATAGACAGCAGTGGAGACGATGACGATGGCAAAGCCGATGAGCGCCGGGATTCCGGGAGTCTCGCCCAGGAGCAGAAAGACCCAGATGGGGGCGCAGATGGGTTCCAGGGTGGAAATGATGGAGGCGGTGACGGGTTCGGTACGTTTGATGCCGATGCCGAAGAGAAGATGGGCCAGGCCATATTGGAAGAAGCCCATGAACACTGCGACGATGAGCACCTTGGGATCCAGGGTGAAGTTGGGCTCGGTGAGCAGGAAGGGCAGGAACACGACCACGCTCATAAGGTTGCCCAGAAGCTGACTCTCCATGGCGTCGGTGCCGGGATGGCGGTTAAAGACCATGAGGCCGGCGAAGGTGAAGCCGGAGGCCAGGGCGATGATATTGCCCAGGAGGCTGCCGCCCTCCACCTGGTCGGAAAAGGCGAGGATACAGCCTGCCAGAACGCAGGCTGTGGTGATGAGATCGAGCTTTGTGGGACGCTTTTTCTCGAAGATCATGGAGTAGGCGATGATGATGATGGGCGCGGTATACTGCAGGAGGATGGCGTTGGCCGCGGTGGTGAGTTTCAGCGCGCTCATATAGAGGGCGCCGGTGAGAAACATACACAGGGCGGCGGTGATATTATGGCGGTTAAAGTGAATATGGGGCTTTTTCATATAGGCGCAGAAGAGAATCGCGCCGCAGATGGAGCGGAAGCAGGCGATGGAAAAGGCGCTCCAGGGAATGAACTTGACGCAGACACCGGCGGTACTCCAAAGCAGTGCGGTGGCAAGAATGTACAGGGTTCCGTAACGGTTTTTCATGGTGACCTCCAATATGGTGATTCGGATTCGATCCAGATCAGTATAGCACGGAATTTGACATTTCGCAAGGGAGAAGGTATACTGTTAGCAAAAGATTCAGGCGGCGATGGAGTTCGCCGGAAGGAGGCGGCGCATGAGCGGATTGGAGAAATGTGTCTGCGATGCGGTAATTGCCGCTGGTGCGGGCAGCTGTGCGCTGCTGGAGGCGGCGTCGCTTGCGCCGATGCTGGATGAGCGGCAGCGGGAGAGGCTTGAGACGGCGGTTCCCGGCTGGCGTGGGATTCTCTGTGCGGTGGTTCCGTACTACGCAGGCGACGGTGAGAAGGCAGATGAGACCCAGCCGCGGATGTCGCGGTATGCCTGGGGCAAGGATTACCATGTGGTGGTAACGCGGATTCTGGAGGCGGGTGCCGCGATCCTGCGGGAGACCGGCTGGAAGGCTGCGGTCTGGACGGATGCGTCGCCTATTCCGGAGGTTTGGGCGGCGGCGGCGTGTGGTCTGGGTGTGATCGGAGGAAACGGGCTGCTGCTGACCGGCGAATGGGGGAGCTGGGTTTTTATCGGCTGCATGGCAACGGATGCGCCGTTGGAGTTTCCGTCTGCGCGGGAGATTGGTTCCTGCATTGGCTGCGGAGCCTGTGTCAGAGCTTGTCCCGTGGGGGCAATCGTCGGTGGACGAGTAGACGCCGAGTCATGTCTTTCGGCAGTGAGTCAACGCGGGGGCATGCTGACGCCCCGGGAAGAGACTCTGATGCGTGAGAACGGAATCATCTGGGGCTGCGACAGATGCCAGGAAATATGCCCTGTCAACCGCAATGCACGTCAAACCGGGATTATGGATTTTCGGAAAAATCTTTTATACACGATTCCGATTTCTGTGAGAGAAGCGGCGTCAAGAAAGGATTTATGCACAAAATGGCCGGATCGCGCGTTCACCTGGAAGGGGGTGCGGGTTCTGCAGAGAAATTTGGGGCTTTTTGAACAAGAAAAGGAGACAAAACCAGTATAAGTGTTAATAATCTCAAACATTGACAACGGCTGCAAAGTAGGATATACTGGGTACACTATGACAAACTGTTATATACTGCCGTTTCCGGTGTGAGCCGGGCGGCACCGAAGGAGGTTCATACGGTTGAAAAAGCTGAACGTAGGTCTTGTGCGTGCGCGCAACATTGTCGAGATTGTCACTGCTATCTCTGATCGGGAGGGTATCTCCCGTGCTGAGATCGCTGACCGGGCCGGCGTGTCGGTCATGACCGTCTCAAACATCATGGAGGTGCTGCTGCGCAACGGCGCAGTTTACGAAACCGAGCAGCGTACGGAAAATGTAGGCCGCAATCCCGCTTTGGTGTATTTTTCCAAGACGAAGTGGATGATCGTGATCAATCTCTGCGATTGGAACATGACCGCAAGCTTTGTCAATCTTCAGATTGAGTCTTTTGAGGATGTCAGGCAGACCTATGACGACTCGATCTCCTATACGGAAAATCTGGTTCGCCTGCTCAACAAGCTCCATGAGCGTGTGGATGAGCTGGGTCTGGACGAGGACGAGTGTCTGGGTATCTCCATCTGTCTGCCTTCTGTCTACAAGCAGGAGACCGATACCACCGACAGCATCAACATTCCCCCTCTGGCCGAGATCCCGATCAAGGCGACTGTCCGCAAATACTTTGGCTGCACGGTTCTGGCCGGTGCGGCTGTTCAGCTTGCCGGTCTTGCCTGCAATGCAAAGCTCAAGCAGTGCATTCCCTACAGCATGCTGTATCTCTATCAGGGTGAGTCCGTTCGCGGCGCTCTGCTCAACGAAGGCAACGTTATCCTCGGTACCAACAGTTATGCCGGTGATCTGGGTCAGATGGAAGTGGCCGACGGTCGCCGTCTGCAGGATGTACTGGTGGAGCTGTACGGCAAGCTCGAGGCGATTTCTGAGAGGAAGGGCGTTCTGCCTGAGGCGCTGTGGGATGATGCTGAGGCAAAGCCTCTGCTCAGCGAGTATGTGAAGGCGATGGGTTCTGCGCTGTACAATGCAAGCTGCGTGTTCAGCCCTCACACCATCGTCCTCGACGGCAGCTGTGTGGATCTTGGCCGTGCGCTTGCCCAGGCTCTGACCGATTATGTCCATCCCCGCATTCAGCCTGACAGCCGGCACAAGCCGGAGGTCCGTCTTGCTGCGTCCGGAACCGACAATTCCATGGTTGGCGCCGGTATGCGTCTGCGCGAGAAGTGGATCAAGGAACTCAACTGATGATATTTTTCCCCTATGGAGGGGATTTGGCACAAGGCAAGGGGTTCCCTTGCCTTGTGTGATATTTGAATTGAATCGGAGGAAAATCGTATGAAGATCAGTGTTATGTGCGGTGGTTTCCGTCTGGGTCTGGAAGGCGGCGTGAAGAAGGCCCGCGAAATCGGTGCGTCCGGCGTGCAGATGTATGCAGGCGATCTGGGTCTGGATTTCACCCGTCCCATCTGCGCTCCCTGTGTGCGCGGTGTGAAGGAATTTGTGAAGTCTGAGGGCATCGAGATCTCGGCTGTCTGCGTTGAGCTGGGCGGGTTTGCCTGCGATGCAGAGCTGATCCCCGAGCGTGTTGAGAAAACCAAGCGCATGATCGATGTGGCAGAGCTCCTCGAGATCAAGACCGTTACCGCTCACATCGGCAAGGTCCCGGAGGACAAGACTGACGCCAAGTACATCCAGATCAAGGCTGCGATGACCGAAATCGGCACCTACTGCGCCGATCGCGGCATGGTTTTCGCCATTGAGACCGGTCCTGAAAAAGCCTACATCCTGCGTGCGTTCCTGGAGGACGTGGGCAGCGCTGGTCTGGGCATCAACTTTGACCCTGCCAATCTCGTCATGTGCTCCGACGACGATCCTGTGGCTGCGGTTTCCATTCTCGCTCCCTGGATCAAGCACTGCCATGCCAAGGACGGCATCTGTCTGACCCGCGAGGTCCACAAGCCCTGGCCGGACGTCAAGGAAGGTGCGAAGTGGATCGAAGTGCCGCTGGGCATGGGCGAAGTTGACTTCCCGGCGTGGGTTGCGGCTCTGAAGGCCAACGGTTACGACGGCTATCTGGCTATCGAGCGCGAAGTCGGCCCCGATCCTGCCAAGGACATCAAGACCGCTCTGGATTTCCTGGTTACCATTATCTGATTGTGTTATATGGAGCAAAAATGATCGCGCGCAAAGCGCGGCATTTTTGCTCTTGAGGAGATTTTTTATATGATGAAAGCAGCAGTTATCGGCTTCGGTACCATTTCCGGTACGCACATGAAAGCGATTGCCGCCAACGACGGTATGGAGTTGGCCGCGATCTGCGATGTCAAGGAAGAACTGAAAGTAAAGGTGCCCGAGGGTGTGGCGTTTTACACGGACTACAAGCGGATGTGTCGGGAAATCAAGCCCGACGTGGTCCACATCTGCCTGCCCCATTATCTGCACTATCCGGTGACCAAAGATGTGGTGGAGATGGGGTTCAACGTGTTCTGCGAGAAGCCTGTTGCCCTGAATGTGGAAGAGGCTGAGGCGTTCGCTGCGCTGGAAGAGGCGCATCCGGAGGTCAAGATTGGTATCTGTCTGCAGAATCGTATGAACGACACGACGATTGAGCTGAAAAAGATTCTGGATTCCGGCGAGTATGGCGAGATCCGGGGCGTGCGCGGTTTTGTGCCGTGGTACCGTGACAGCAGCTATTATGAGGTCAGTCCCTGGCGCGGCATTATGCAGTATGCCGGCGGCGGCTGCATGATCAATCAGGCTTTACATACGCTGGATCTGCTGTACTACTTCGGCGGCGACATCAGCCGCATTCATGCGGTGGTGGGCCAGACCAACGATCTGGGCATTGAGGTCGAGGGTGATATTGTGGCGCGGCTTGAGTATGCAAACGGTGCCAGAGGTTTATTCTTTGCCACGACCAACAACTGGGCAAACGAATCGGTACAGATCCGGGTCGCCTGTGAGAAGGCTGCTTTCCAGATTGAGGACGACCGGCTCTACAAGCTTATTCCCGGCGGTGAACGGGAGGTACTTGTGGCTTCCCAGCGCCGTGACGATGCCAAGTTCTACTACGGTTCCTCTCACGCGCGGCTGATTGCACGGTTCTACAAGGCCGTGGAAACCGGCAGCGACGACTACATCCATGTCAAGGATGCGGTGATGGTGATTCGTCTGATTGAGACGATTGTCAAGTCCTCAAAAGAAGACAAACTGTTGGAAGTATAAGTTTCTGAAAGAAAAAATCCTCCGAAACCGGTCGGTTTCGGAGGATTTTTTGGGCTTGGATAATGATGAGTAAATTCAGAATTCAATGCATTTTTTCGATGGTACCGCGATTGACGATCACCGGATCGGTGCCGTTTTTGAGGCGGCAATTTACGCGCCGAACTCTTTGGCGACGGCCTTATAGGCGTCGATGCGCTCGCGGCATTCGGCGCGGTCGGTGCCGTGGAGGAGGATATAGACGCGGATCTTGGGCTCGGTGCCGGAGGGACGGATGATGAAGTTGGTGCCGTCGGCCATATCGAAGCCCAGGACGTTGGAATCCTTGAGTTTCATGGGGGTGACTTCGCCGGTCTTGAGGTCGGTGATGGTGCCGGAGAGGTAGTCGCGCAGGCGGAGCACTTCGATGCCGGCGAGGCTGGCGGGGGTATTCTCGCGCAGGCCGTCCATGAGGTTCTGCATCTCGCGCAGGCCGTCCACGCCGGGAAAGAAGAGGTTGACGGTCTCATCAATGAAATAGCCGTACTTATCATACAGGCTTTCCAGAGCGTCGGCGAGGGTCATGCCCTGCAGCTCATACCAGGCGGCCATCTCGGTGATGAGCAGTGCCGCGGTCACGGCGTCCTTATCGCGGGCGCCGTCGCCGGTGAGGTAGCCGTAGCTTTCCTCGAAGGCCAGGAGGTACTGATGGCTGCCGTCCTCTTCAAATTCACCGATCTGCTCGGCCAGGAACTTAAAGCCTGTGAAGGTATCAAAGCAGGCAACGCCGTTTTTCTCGGCGATGGTACGGGCCATATCGGTGGTAACGATGGTCTTGACGATGGCGGCGTTCTCGGGAAGCTTACCCTGTTCGCGTCTGGCGCGGATGAGGAAGTCGGTGAGCAGGGAACCGGTCTGGTTACCGGAAATGGTCATATAGTCGCCGCTGCGGGTACGCACGACGATACCGATGCGGTCGGCGTCGGGGTCGGTGCCGAGGATGAGGTCCACGTCATTGGCCTTTGCCAGTTCGATAGCACCGGCGAAGCCTTCGGCATCCTGGGGGTTAGGGCTCTTGACGGTGTGGAAGTCCGGGTCGGGGATACTCTGGACGGGATCACAGATGAGGTGCTTGACACCAGCGCGGCGCAGGATCTCGGGCACGAGCTTATAGCCGGTGCCGTGGAAGGGCGTATAGACGATGCGCAGGTTATCGGCATCCTTCAGGATGGCGTCGCCTGCAACGGAGAGGCTCTGGGTATAGCTGAGGAAGGCTTCGTCCATCTCGGCACCCAGGTAGGTAATGAGGCCGGACTTCACGGCTTCGTCGAAGTCACAGGTCCTGGCGCCGCCCAGCACGTCAACCTCTGCAATGGCGCGGCTGACGACATCCGCCTCAGCGGGAGGAAGCTGTGCGCCGTCTTCCCAATAGGCCTTATAGCCGTTATATTCCTTGGGATTATGGCTGGCGGTGATATTGATACCGGCGATGCAGCCCAGTTTACGCACGGCAAAGGACAGCTCGGGCGTGGGGCGCATGGCATCGAAGAGATGCACGCGCACGCCGTTGGCGGCCAGCACGCAGGCGGCCTCACGGGCAAATTCATCACTCTGGTGGCGGCAGTCATAGCAGACGGCGACGCCGCGGCGGCAGGCTTCCTCACCGTGCTCAGTGACGAGGGTGGCCAGACCCTGGGTGGCCTGGCGGACGGTATAGATATTCATGCGGTTGATGCCCATGCCGAGCACACCGCGCAGTCCTGCGGTACCGAAAGAGAGCGGTGCGAAGAAGCGGGATTCGATTTCCTTTTCGTTATCACGGATATTCTCGAGTTCGGCGTGTTCTGCGGCGCTGAGAACGGGGCTTTCCAGCCAGCGGCGATATTCATCCATATACATGGCGGTTTGGTCTCCTTTACATTATGATACAGTTTCATTATACACGCAAAACGAATGGTTGTAAACGGGTAATTTGTCGGGGCGGGGGCAAAAACGCGCAGAGGACTTCGGTTTTTAAGCGATGTTTTTGGAAAAGCCGCGCCTTGAAGCGGGCTTCGGGATATGGTATACTATGCGGGCGTGAAAAAGGAGCTGCTTTTAAAACAGCTCCTGCGTTTCTTGTCTTTAGGGAGAAAATCAGGCGTTTTTTTGCTTTTTGCGGGGCAATGCCACGACGATACCTGCGATCATCAGGCCGAGCCAGACGAGAATGAGGTTTCCCCAGCCGATCACGCTTACGGCGTTTGCAAAGATCGTTGAGGATGCCGAGGCGGACATATAGCTGACAAAATCCAGGAAGCCCGTGGCGCCGGACACCATGCCGGTATCCCGCAGGCTCGGGCAATAGCGGCTCCAGAGCATGGAGGCGGCGCAGTTGGAGGACATGATGGCCATGATCATGAAAACGATATTCACGGCGGGGTTCTTCATGAGGTAGACCATGGTGAAGCAGACGGCGGCGGAGCAGAAGGCCAGCAGAATCGTCAGGTCCATATTGCGTTTCAGGCGTTCATAGATGAAAACCGCGACGAATGCGGTCATGGAAATGACGAAGGTGGCCACGGTGAAGAGCAGGGCGGCGGTATCCGGGGAAAAGCCCAGGTGCTGGGACAGATATGTGGGCAGCCAGAACACCACGGTGGTACGCACGACGCCGGTAATGATGGAGATCAGGGTGAACTTGATGATACGGTGCTCGATGAGCACTTTGATACTGCCGCCGCCGGTGGAGCTCTTCTGTTTCCGATACTGGCCATATTTGATGATACCGCGGCGCTCGAAGAGGCTGAACACGGCAAAGCAGAAGGCGCCCATGACCAGCAGGGCGGCGCTGGCGGTGGAAAATACCCCGCGCCAGGCAAGGAATACGGCCAGCACGCCTGCCATCGGCGAGCCGACAAATGAGGCGAAGGTATAGCCGAGGCTGCAGCGGGTGGTATAGATGGGCTCGGTATTCTCGGCCACGACCTTGGTCATGGGACCATAGATCATGGAGAGAAAGAAACCGGAGAGGCCATAGGTGGCGTAGGCCAGCATGGGGGTGCCGGCAAGGGATGCGAAGAGGCCGTTACAGACACCGGCCATAATCAGGCCGAAGGAGATCATATACTTTGCCTTAATCTTATCGCCGATGGAGCCGTTGATGAGCTGTCCGAAGGCGTAGGTGATGAAATAGATCGAGGAAAGGGTACCGATCTGCTCGGTGGTGAAGGCGCCGGTTTCGGTCATCTGCGGCGCGACGGCGCCGAGGGTATTTCGGGCGATATAGACGGCAAGGTAGGAAAGTGAGCACATACTGCCGATCATGATGGCCTTTCGGGCCTCGGGTTTGAGCTTGAATACAGACATTTCTTTTCACTCCGCGACAAGTTTTTTTGGATTTTTCAGGCCAAGCGGGCTGCATGAGTAAGTATAGCACTTGGTGATGGCCCTGTCAATTCTCGGCGGAAAAGGTTGAAAACAACAGCGGATCGCAGGAAATCTCCTGCGGGACGCTTTGAGCATATACAATTACATACAGGCACGCGTATAATGGTTCAGCGTGAGTCGTCCGGAGGGCGGTTCACGCTGATTTTTATTATCCGGCCTGAAAATGCAAGGAGAAGGGTTTATGGAGTTTTACTGGAAGCTGCCACGCAGCAAAAAGGAATTTGCGCTGTTCATCCTGATCATCTCGGTGATCTCGGTCAACATCATCGCGCCGCTCATCACCTGTTTTGAGTTCGGGTTTCATCTGGCCGTGTGGGCGGATGTGCTCAAGATCATCCCGTTTATGTGGATGGCGGTTGTGGCGCTGGTTCTGATCACCTATGTACCTGCCGAGAAGATGACGGCCTGTTTTACGAAGGAAGGCGACAGTTTTTCGGCGCATCTGGCGGTCAACATCTTATGCACGGTCTTTATTTTATCCATCATCCTAACGGTGGTCGGCACCTGGATCGGCAGCCGTCACATCAGTCCGGATCCGATCATCCATTTCTTCTACAAGTGGCCCCGGAATTTTGCGATTTCCCTCGGCGTTGAGATGGTCATTGCCCAGCCCATCGCAAGATCGGCGATGTTTGCCCTGCACCGTGCGCAGGCAAAGAAAAAGGGCGAGGAAATCCCGAAGTTCTGAATAGAGAAAATGAGCCCGCCGGCAGCTGCCGGCGGGCTTTGGGGTTATGGCGTGGATTTACTTGATGACGCGGACACGGATGACGCCCATGATCTTCTCGAGGGTCTTGATGCAGTGTTCGGTGGGGGCGGTATCGGTGTCGATGACGGTGTAGGCATAGTCCTTCTTGGCACGGTTGAACATATGCTCGATATTGATACCCTCGGAGGCAAGGGCGGAGGTGATCTGAACGATGATATTGGGAATGTTCTTATTGATGATGGCGATACGGAAGTTCTCGCCGCGCTCAGCTGCGAAGTCGGGGAGGTTGACGCTGTTATGGATGGTACCGTCGGTCATGTACTCGGCGATCTGACGGGCAGCCATGACGGCGCAGTTCTCTTCGCTCTCTTCGGTGGAGGCGCCGAGATGGGGGATGGTCACGATGTTGTCCACGTTCAGCAGATCGGCTTCCGGGAAGTCGGTGACGTAACGGGCAACCTGACCGGCAGCGATGGCAGCCTTGAGGTCGTCGTTATTGGCCAGGCCGCCGCGGGAGAGGTTGATGATGCGCATACCGGGCTTCATGGTGGCGAACACTTCGGCGTTCAGCATACCACGGGTGGAATCGTTGAGCGGCACGTGGATGGAGAGATAATCGCAGTTCTGGAAGATATACTCATTATTGGGGGCGTGCTTGATATGACGGGACAGGTGCCAGGCAGCGTCAACGGACAGGAAGGGGTCGATGCCGTAAACTTCCATGCCCAGAGCATGAGCGGCGTTGGCGACCATGCCGCCGACGGCGCCCAGACCGATGACGCCCAGCTTCTTACCGGCCAGTTCGCAGCCGCCGAAGTCCTTCTTGCCCTTTTCGACGAGAGCGGGGACATCGGAGTTGGGGTCCAGAGTGGAGGTCCACTGGATGGCTTCGGGGATACGGCGGGAGGCCAGCAGCAGTGCGCAGATGGCCAGTTCCTTAACGGCGTTGGCGTTGGCGCCGGGGGTATTGAAGACGGCGATACCGGCTTCGGTGCAGCGCTGGATCGGGATATTATTGACGCCGGCGCCGGCGCGGGCGATACCCAGGAGGGAATCCTCGAAGGTATACTCATGCATATCGGCGCTGCGCAGGATGATGGCATCCGCGTTTTCGGTGGTCTCGACGATCTTGAAGTCGGGGCCCAGCTCGGCAAGGCCGGTCTGGGAAATCTTATTGAGCAGTTTTACGTTATACATAGTTCTCAGTTTCCTTATGCGTTCTTTTCAAAGTCCTTCATGAACTCAACGAGCTTCTCGACGCCTTCGGTGGGCATGGCGTTATAGATGGAAGCGCGCATATGACCGACAGCACGATGACCCTTGAGGTTGGAGAAGCCTGCAGCGGCAGTGGCCTTGACGAAGGCTTCGTCAGCCTCGACGGTGGGAGCCTTGAAGGTGACGTTCATCATGGAACGGGAACCCTTATCGGCGATGGGGGTGAAGTAAGAGGAGTTATCCAGGTAATCGTAGAGGATGCCGGCCTTATTGCGGTTGATCTTCTCGATACCGGTCAGGCCGCCGATGCTCTCGAGCCACTCCAGAACCAGACCCAGGATATAGATCTGATAGCAGGGAGGCGTATTATACATGCTCTTGGCCTTGGCATGCACGCCGTAGTTGAGCATGGTGGGGGTGATGGGCTGGGGCTCGGTGATGAGATCCTTGCGGATGATGGCGACGGTCAGACCGGCGGGAGCCATGTTCTTCTGGGCACCGGCGTAGATCATGCCGTAGCGGGAGACGTCCACGGGCTCGGAGAGGATGCAGGAGCTCATATCGGCCACGACGGGGATATCAACCTGGGGGATATAGGGCCAGGTGGTACCATAGATGGTGTTATTGGCGCAGATGTGCAGATAGTCGGAATCGGCGGCGATGACCAGCTCATCCTGGGAGGGAATGCGGGTGAAGTGATTGGCTTCACCGGTGGCGGTCAGGTGAACCTTACCGAACTTCTGGGCCTCCTTATAGGCCTTACCGGAAAATTCGCCGGTGACGGCGTAGTCGGCGCCGTTCTTGAGCAGGTTCAGGGGAACCATGGCGAACTGCTGGGAAGCGCCGCCCTGCAGGAAGAGCACTTCGTAGTTCTCGGGGATACCCATGATGCTGCGCAGGCGGGCTTCGGTATCGGTGATGATGGCATCGTAGACCTTGGAACGATGGCTCATCTCCATGACGGACATACCGCTGCCCTTATAGTCGCACATTTCGGCGGCGGCGCGGTTGAGGACTTCCATGGGAAGCATAGAGGGACCGGCGGAAAAATTGTAGATGCGATGCATGAAATTCATACTCCTTTTTGGGTGTTGGGGATATTATAGTACAAAATCGATTTTTTTTCAAGGAAATAAGAGAAAATCAGTCAACAAGAATTTGTGCGTCCCACACGGACGTTTGTGTACATTGACAAAAGCAGCGCGACAAACCTCTATATAAGGTAATTTTCGGGTTTGATTTGAAGGTGCTGGCTTGCATAGGAGGCTATGGGCACGGGATGTGTGTGGATTTTGACGACGGAGGAAAAATCTGGCGAAAATTGCTTGACAAAGCAAATGCTGCGTGCTAATCTGTGCGCGTGGAGGTATCCACAAGCAAGAATGTGTGAGGTAATGTGAGTATGAGTCGAAAATATGACCGCGCTTATATGGAAGAGCATGCCGGTTTTGCGGCGCTGGATCCAGAGGACCATCGGCTGGTTCCACAGAGCGGCGTAAAGCACTGCATATTCCCCGACGATGACAAACACAATGCAATCTGGGACTACTATGTGACGACCGACGGCCGCCACCTGTTCAGCGCCTGCGCCGAGGGTGATTTCGCGGAAGGATTTATTCTCTATGAGTATTTCCCGGAATCCAACGAGGTAAAGAAGGTATTTGCCTTCGACGACACGATTACCCATCTTCCGGATGCCATCAAGGCAAGCAAGATTCACACGGCACTCTGTTCCATGCCTGACGGCAGGGTGATTTTTCAGTCTCACACCACCGCGGCGGCACCCGGTCATCCGGTCTGGATGCCCTTTGCCTACCGCAATCACATGTGGGAGGGCTTTCAGGGCAGCAACATCATGATCTGGGATCCCAAAACCGGTCATGTGGAGGATCTGGGTATCCCGGTGCCTCATGAGAGCTTATACGGCGGCGCCTACAGTGCAAGATGCAATGCCTACTTCTCGGTTACGATGATGAACGGACATGTGTACCGGTTTGATCTGGACACCCGCCATGTGACCGATTACGGCAATCTGACCGAAAGCTCCTGCTGCTGCATCAAGGAGGGCCCCGACGGTCACATCTACTTTGCATCTGAGAACGGCGATTTCATGCGCATCAACACCGAGACGCTGGAATACGAGGATCTGGGCGTACGGATGACCGTGGACACCCGGTACAAGGACTTCAACAATTTACAGATGATGTACGGGCTCAACGGTCCGGACGGAAAGCTGTATATCGGTCCGCGCCACAACGAATTCCTGCAGGTCTACGATCCGGCGACGAACACGCTGGAGGTTGTGGGCTCGGTGATGCCGGAGGATTTGAAGAAGTATCCCCATTATGGTATGATCTACGGCTTTGACTTCGACGACGACGGTGTGTTATGGTACGGCCTGATGACACATCCGCAGCCGCAGAGCGGATACAAGGGATTTGAGATTTCTTTCTTCCTGTGCAGCTGGGATTTCCTGCACGGCGGAGAACCCATTAACTATGGTATGATGGGTTCGGAGAATCGGCGCGTGCTGGTGTTCAGCGAGGCGCACGTGACAGGCAAATATTTCGTTGGCGCTGACACGAATCACTGGTGCGATCCGATTGCGATGTACTGCGTGGATCTGGAAAAGCTCAAGGCTGACTATGCCGCGGGTATCAAGGGTCCGCTGACGAAGGATGCTTATCATTATACGCGCTACAAAAACGGTGCTAACGTATATGAAGGAGATCTGGGAACGGATGCGGCTCCTTTATATCAGCAGCTGGAAGAAGAACGGGAACGCACGTCGCAATTTGCGGAATGGGCGAATGAAGCGTTCTTCAAAGGTTATGAGAAGGGCTTTGTGTTCAAGCCCTGGCGTGCGTTTGGATATGAGGATGCGGCGGTACGCGAGATTACGGTAAATGCGGACGGATCAGCGACGGTTATCTGCGGTGACAAGAAGTTCAGAAAACTTGTGATCAAAGAAGGCGAACTGCTGAGTGTTGAAGAGCTTATCGACTGGACGCCGAAGGCGATGCCGGAGATGCTGAGCGGTCTGCGCCTGCCGGCTTCTGCCGGCCGCAGATGGCTTGCAAATGCAACGGCTGCGGTACAGTGGCATGACGGTCGGTACCTGGTTGGTACCGAAGGCGGTCTGGTTGGACTGGCGGGACCTAAGGGCGTATATGCGCTGGGTGAGCTTGGCGTGTTTGGACCGGTACATGACATCTGCGTGACCGGCGACGGCAGAAAAGCCTACGGCGTGGCCGGTGCGGAGAAGGATCTGGGTATGCTCTTCAGTTACGACGATGATGAGGGTCTGCAGCAGCTGGGTATTGTGGACTTGCGTGACCGCAGGCCGCACGTCGGCGAAGGTGTGCGTGTGGGCAGGCCGTCGGCAATTGCCGTATCGGAGGATGGAAGAAAGCTCTACATCGGCAGTGAGGACGTGAAGAGCTGCGTAGTCGAGCTGATTCTGAAGTAAAGAGTCGGGATACAGTCTGCGTTGGTCTGTCGGCCGCGAAAGCGGCCGACAGACTGTGAAGTCGGCGGGATCCGGGGAGAGAATAAAAAACTTTAGAAAAAGAGAAAATAATGCTTGACAAACGGGACACTCTGTGGTATTCTATTCAAGCACCCTTCGAGAGGGGCTCACAGAAAGCCGGAAACGGTCGAGAAAAAGTTTCAAGAAAATGAAAAAAGTTCTTGACAAGTTGAAAGTTCTGTGATATACTAAACAGGTCGGCTCGAGAAAAGAGCGCGGCGGGCACTGGTTTGAAACAATTGAAAATCAGAACCTTTCGGGCTCTGATGAGTAGAAAAAAGTCAAAAAACTTCGAAAAAAGTGCTTGACAAACGAAACCGAATGTGCTATAATGAATAAGCTGAGAGCGAGAGCTCAACGCGAGTCACAAGCGAAA
>SVMB01000048.1 GCA_015067675.1 Oscillospiraceae bacterium | reverse complement strand
GAAGTTACATTCACGATTACCAAGCCTGCCCCCGCCGCATTCACCATCACCCAGCAGCCTCAGGACCGTATCGCAAATGAAGGCGACACGGTTACCTTCAGCGTCACCGTGGCCGGCGGTACTGCTCCCTATACCTACGCGTGGGAAGGCTACAACGGCCGCTGGCCGCTTATCGGCAGCGAATCCACGGTTACAGTGACGGCCGGTATCTCCCAGGATGCAATCACCAAGGTACGCTGCATCATTACTGACAGTAACGGTAACATCGTTGGCAGCCGTACCGCTACCCTGACGGTTCTCGAAGGCTTAAAATGTACCGGTACCAGCCCAAATGGCCAAATCAAAGTTGGCACCACGGGTACGTTTACTGCCTCCTTCAGCGGCGGTAAGGCTCCTTACACGTACAAATGGGTAGTTGATGGCTCTACCAAGGGTCTGGATGCTCTGACTGCGACTACTTCTCAGTCTGACCTCGGCAACAGCTCGACGGTTTCAATTATGCCTATTGCTCCGAAAGTATATAACAGCAAAGAGTACTTCTTGATGAAATGTGTCTGCACGGATGCAGATGGAAACAAAGCCGAATCCAGAGTCATTACGGTTTCCGCTTACAATTAATAACCGATTCGTATTCTGCGGGAGTGGCCGCCTTCGCGGCGGCCACTCCTTTTCACAATTCTTTGAGGTGATTCCATGAAACGTATTTTTGCCTTTATACTGGCGCTCATGATGGCTTTCTCACTTGCTGCCTGTAAGGGAAAGGAGCCTGTGGCCACCGGTACAGCTATTGCGTCCACCGGTAAGTCCAAGCTGACCACTGCCGATAAGGTAAAAACCACTGCGGCAACCACTGTAGCGACCGAAGCTACGACCGAAGCTACGACCGAAGCCACTACGACCACAGAGCCTCCTGTGATTGAACCCGGGTACGATGATATCGTGCCGCTGGATCTTGAAATCGGTAAGCATACCCGCACAAAATACGGTACTTATGACCTGATTGCCGAGGTCAGCATGGCACACCTGCGGCTGCAGGGATACTGGGCGGATGATCTGTACGCGCTGAATGAGCGTTTTGAAGAGCTTAACCGGGATAATCTGGATTACATGCATGAGAAATTCGAGGAATGCGTGGAATACGCCGACCTTATTCCCGAGGAAGCAGAGGGAAGTATCTGCATCACTTACAATCAGCAGTATAAAGTTCAGCGCGCGGATGACCTGATGGTCAGCATCCTTTCCTTCACGGATGCCTACTACGGTGGTGCCCATCCCGGCACGATCCTTTCGGCTATCAATCTCGATTCTCAGACCGGAGAAGACCTTGCAATCGAGGACGTGGTTACCGATGTTGACACGCTGCTTGGCATGGTGTATGATAAGCTTATTGAGAAATATACCAAAGATGCCTTCTTCGGTATCGACGACTATTTTGATGAGCTCGATACCGATCAGCTGGTCTGGACGCTGGGGTATGAAGGCATCACCATCTGGTTCAACGAATATGAAATTGCACCTTATGCGTTGGGACTTCCCATCGTGAACGTGTGGTTCAGCGAGGACCCATCTCTCTTCCACGAAGACTATCTCCGCCGCCCCGAATACGGTTATGCTGTGGAACTGCTGGATTACATTCCCTATGAGTTTGACCGTGATCCCAGCGATGCTAAGACAGACTATATCTCCGTCGTCGAAAGCGTTCCCCTCGCGGAAGAAGGTTACAGTGAGGAACTGTATATCGATCTCAACGGCAATATCATTCCGGACAGACACAATGAGTTCTTTGCCTATAAAGCATGGCTTGTCTGCCTCGGCGAGGCGGGGGATAACCGGCATTATCTCTACGCGGAGACCGACGGTTACTTTGGCTACGATATCTTTGTTGTCTATGATCTGAATGGCGATGAGCCGGCGTTTGCCGGTTTGATTGATGCTCACGGAATGCCTTACTATTGGGAGCCTCTGGGCGAGGATATGGGCCTCAATTTCCGCACGCTGTTCAATGATCCTGCGTATTTTGAAATGTCCGGCCGCATTGATCTGCTCGGCACCATGTCGGGTAATGCCTGGTATGAGGCAGATCCCGATACCGGTATGCCCAGTCGCCTGGATGATTTTTATGTACTTCCTGAGGATTTCTTCCCGTTGGTAACCAAAATTGATATCGAAGTGACCGCGTGGCCCTCCGAAGAACCCGAGACGATCCCCGCCGGTACCGAGCTTTTCTTCCTGCGCAGCGATGGTAAGAGCTATGTGGATGTGAAAAAGGCAACCGGTGAGGAGTACCGCCTGACGACCTGGCGGGATGAGGAAGGTCTGAAAGTCAACGGTTACTGGGAATATGACGCGTTTGATAATATTTACTACGCAGGGTAAAGCCTGTAATTGTGCATGAAAGGAAGTGCGGCATATGGATGACAACGGACTCAAGGGGCTGGCAGGTCTTTTGTGTGTGCTTGGCTGCGCCGTGCTGTACTTTATTCTGCGCAGGCTGTCACCGGGGTTTGCAAAGAGTCTGCTGATAGCAGGGGCAGTGGTACTTGTACTGCTGCTGATGCTGGTCGGCGTGATTCTGTACCTCTCCCTGCGCCGCGACAAAGAGCGCGCAAGAGATCCGGAAGCAGCTGACAGAGAAGCACAGCTTGTACGAGGCCGTGCGGAGCTGCTGGAATTCAAAAAGCTGGCCATTCGTGTTCGAGATCCTCAGATACGCAGGCTATGCGGTGAGATCGACGAGGTGGGTACAAGAATTGTGCAGACGCTCAGAGAGCATCCGGAGAAGCTCAGCTCCATGCGCCAGTTTTTCAGCTATTATCTGCCAACATTGGTCACGATTCTGAAAAAATATACCTTGATGGAGCAAAACAGAAGCCGCTCCGATACGCTCACTGCATCTGTGGGCGAATGTCTGAGCAGTGCGCGCAGCGCACTGACCAGAATGCACGAGAGTATCTTCGACTCAGAACTTCTTGACCTGTCTGTGGAGATGGATGTGCTGATCAGTATCTGCAAACGGGATGGCCTGCTGACCGATGGAGATCTGCAGGATTCCCAAATAATCTTATAACAACAAATACCATAAGGAGGCAATACAATGAGTTTTCTTGATCTGCTGAAAAAGTCGGCGTCAAAAGCCGCATCTTCCGTTGGAAAACAGGCTGCCCGTGAACTGGGAAATGCCGCCCAAAAGACGGTCAGAACTGCTGCAAAGAATGCTGTACAAAATGTACAGGCAAATGTTGGAAATAAGTCCTATACAGTGAAATTTGAAAAGCTTCCGACAAGCCTTGCCGAGCTGCAGGCGATGCCGGAGGCATCCCTGAAGGAGCCGCAGTATGCGGCGGCGCTGGCCATTGCGGCGCTGACCATGTACCCGGTTAATAAGGATGCGGCGCTGGAGATGCTTGAATTCCTGCAGGGTCCCCGCGGCATTACCGGTTATGACAAGTCTTTCCTGGCGGATCGCTTCCGCGATAAGGACTACGTGCCGCGCTCCTACTTTGCCGGTGCTGCCCCTCAGAACAACTACGAGCCTTCCCAGCCTTATACCCTGACATTCTTTGAAAACCCCTATAGCCGTGACAACTTCAAGGATGGCTATCTGACGCTGCATATCAAGTCCGGCGGCGCGGATTCTCCCCGTCAGGTGAAGCTGCGCACCAAGCCCTCCACAGGCCAGTGGTTCTTGTGGGAACAGTTCCTGCTTTCCGATATCCGCGTACCTGTGGAGAAGGATCCCTGGGCATAAGCGAAATACGTACTGGCCTTCGGGCCAGTCTGTGTGCGCCGATCGGCGTCGGCGTACACAGATTCACCCGAACGATTTGCCTCGGTGGAGTCAGAGGAGCAAAACGTAAGAGAGAAAAGGAGTTTTCTATGATGCGAAATAAATGGATTGCCGTGCTGCTGATTCTGATACTGCTTTTATCCGGTTGTAAAGACGGAAATGGTGAGCCTACGGTGACCACGACTGCGTCCGCTGCGACGACTGCAGCCACAACCACGGCGCAGACTACCACTGCGGCCACGACTGCTGCATCCAAACCGCAGGGCGGAAAAGTGCCCGGGAAGCTGGATGGAGTGACCGGGAGCCAGAAGAAAGAGGAAGATCCTGTTCTGAAGGCTACCCGGGATGAAATCATCGACAACGATGCACTCTTTGGCGTTGCTTATCTGGGATATGCAGAGCTTCCTTACTGGGAGGATGTGTGCGTCTACATCGAGGCCAACGGCTATACCGATGCGTTCCCGTACCTTGCAGATGTGGAAGAGGATCACGCTGTGCTGCAGGAAGGCGGCGAGGTGTATGCCGTGATTCCTGCGGACAAGGATGTAAAGCTTACAGTCAGCGACTTCGGCTTCAAGGATGACAGTGATGTGCCGGAACGCGGCAAGGATTTGCTGACCGTGACGGACGGCAAGCCGATTCTGCTGCGTGGTAATATCAGCGAAATCGTCTCCAATATCCTGATCACGGCGGAGAAGGGAAAGGAAACGTTGGAGTACAATCCCTGCCTCAGCGGAATGGACGGCTCGCTGGTTACAGATGACGGCGTCTATGACCTCACGAATTACGAGCTGGTGTGGGGTACCTATCCCGGAGAGCCGGATCCTGCCTTTACGCTGAATACATGGTATGCTCAGCATGAGGCTGCTGACGGTAATCTTTATGCGCTGACTCTTGCACTGGAACGCGATGGTACGGTTGCGTATTACTATGGCTGGCCCAACAGCGGCATTGTGGAAGTGTTTGAAGGTACGTGGAGCGAGGGCAGCGAATGGAACGAACTTACCCTTGATCTTGCCGGCGGGCCGGTTGATCCGGAGGGTAATGCGATTGCAAAGGAACAATACGATATCTCCTGCGACTTCACCTGGGATTTTACGGGATCGTCTCTGGTTATGCACCATGAGGATGGCGATCTGCTGCTCTACGGCACAGAGGGCGAGTGGTTTTCCTTTATGCCCTTTAACGGATTCCATATGGTAGAGGAATGGACGTCAGAGAATGAGGCGCGCGGATGGACTTATGAGCTGCATCTCTTTGAAAATACCGAGTGTTGGTTTGTGATCGGGGAAACCGACGGCGAAGTTCTGGCTTTCTTTGAGGGCTGGTGGTATCTTGAAGAGGATAACACGATCAGACTGAATATGCTGCTTACCGACGGTGAACATCCGGAAAATGCCGAGTTGGAGTATTTCTACGGAGAGTATCTCGTGGAGGACTGGAACCCGAACCACATAACGCTGTCCTATGTCAGCGGTGAGATTCTCACACTTGAAATGGAAGAGGATTTCGTGGCAAACTTCGATGCCATATAAAGACTGCTCAGAGCCGAATCCGCGACCAAGCAAAAGCCGAAACAATGTAGGCAGAGAATGCAGTATTCGAAAAAGGCAAGGCGGCAGATGCTGCCTTGCCTTTCAGCCTGCGATCTTGTCTGTAACGAAGCGTGCGGATATAATACCATGCGGCAGAAAAAGGATGTGAATTACCGTGAAACGGATTATGAAATCGAAATTGGCTCTGATTCTGATCATTATAGGAGTGGTGATTGTGTTGTTTGCATTCTTGTCTGGAAGATCAAAGCCGGTTAAAATCGGGAAGATCGAATCCTTCAGTTTGAGCTATACAACCGGGAACACGGCAAACGCCAACGTACGGTATGCGCTGACCGTTGAAAACGGTGTCTGTACCGCTGTGGTCAAGCATGTTAATGTACCGCCGGAAGAGGAGCGGGCATTTGTGGTTGATGCAGACTTTGTACGTGAGCTTGAGCAGATTCTCATCGACAACGAGGTCGGAAAATGGAATGGTTTTGACAAAATCGATAAAAACGTGATGGACGGCGACAGCTTTTCGCTTTATATCACGATGGCGGACGGTGCAAGCGTGGATGCCCACGGATATATGAGGTGGCCGAAAAACTATGCGGCCGTCAGAGATGCCGTGGAAGCGCTGTTTGATGCGCATATGCCGCAGACGTAATCCTCCAGGCGGATAATCAGAACAAAAGGCTTGACCAAAGTAAACCAGGTCAAGCCTTTTTATGTTTTACCCTACAACAACGTTTTTTAAGCCGAGTGACTTCATTTTTTCGGCAACCGATGAAACGTCATCGACGGACGGAACGGGAATATCCGGAACCGGATAGGAAAGTCCGAGACAATGATATTTTCTGTCTGCATAGTCGTGATAAGGGAGAATGCGAACGATTTTAACGTTTTTGAGCTTCCCGATAAAGGCAGCAATACCTTCCCACTCGCCATCGTTCATCGTCGGCACGTAGGGATACCGGATTTCCATCGGGGTGCCGACACTGTCCACATACTGTATGTTGTCCAGAATGTTCTTGTTGGATGCGCCGGTGCAGTGAATGTGTACCTGCTCATCCATTGCCTTGATGTCAAACAGAAAGGTGTCCGTATACGGCAAAACAGCGTCAATTGCAGCACGGCTTACAGCCGCAGAGGTGTCAATTGCGATGTTGATGTCATGTTCTTTCAGCATCTTCGCGATTTGCACGCATAAATCAGGCTGCATCAGCGGTTCACCGCCGGAAAACGTCACACCACCGCCGCTGTTTTTCATAAAGATCTCGTCTTTGAGCAGTTCTGCAGCGATCTCCTCAGGGCTGAGATCGATACCGGCGGTCTCAAAGGCATTTTGCGGGCAGACAGCTTCGCAGCGTCCGCATAAAGTGCAGTTTTCTCTGATAAACACATGCCGGTTGTTTTCGATAATGTTTGCTTCGCAGAGTTTCGTGCAGCGCATGCAGTCCACGCAAAGCTTTGCATCGTACATTTTTTCCTTCTCAAAGGAAAGCGACTCGGGATTGTGGCACCATTTGCACCGTAAAGGGCATCCTTTGAAAAAAAGTGTGGTTCTGATGCCGTCACCGTCGTGGATTTCAAAATTCTTGATGGCAAATATCATACACGTCTTTCCTCGCTTCGCTTAATAAACAACTCCTGCTTTTCCCTGCTCATTTTCACAAAATATTCGTTCCATCCGCAGACGCGCACCTGAAGCGTAGCATATTTTTGCGGTTCGTTCAAAGCGGCCTGCAGCGTTTCTGAGCTGACAACGTTTCCCTGAACAGCAAATCCACACTGTGAGAAAAAGATTTTGATGAGAGAGCAGAAATCGTCGAGTCCCTTTTCCCCTTCGACTGCGGAAGGATGCAGGGTGAAATCCAGAATTGCCGAATTGAGAAACGCCGCCGAATTTATTTTCAATATCGACTGCATATAAGCCGTAATGCCGCCCCGATCCATACCGAGCGTTGCACACAGATTTTTCGAGACCGAATCTCCTGCCCTTCTGCCGTCAGGAGTTGCAGCTGTGCGCGCGCCCTGGCGGATACATTCATTGACCGAATCGAGACCGATTCGCAGCCGTCTGCTGTGCGCAAGCCGCTTGCCTGTATACTTTTCTTCGATATGCGCGGTGATCGCTGTCAGGATGGAATCCGGCAGAGGCAATCCATTCCCGAACTTATCCTTGTCGGAAAGCACCTCCTGCCTTAAATCCTCGTAACCCACCCAATTCTGCGCCAGAATATCCCTGAATTTCTCCGTGGAAAGCCTTCCTTCGTCAAAGACCAGTTTTTTGATTGCCACAAGTGAATCCACCACTGTACCGAGTCCAAACAATTTTATGCCCATATTGTTATACTTGAGCGGATATTCGTGAACATCCAGCCCGCGCTCGATACATTCAGGAAAACTCGCGGAATATATGGGGGATGGATTTATTTCCGTATTGTAAGCGCTCTGTTTTTCGGCAAAATCGACGGCAAAATCGACCGCGTAGTCCATTTGAGAAAGATAGGTTGACAGAAAATCTTCAAAGCAATCAAAATTCGTTTTGGTTTGAGCTCCGATTTGTTTTCCTGACTGAATATCCTTGCCACCGTTCAGGGCAAATTCGATAAATTTGGCCGCGTTAATCCACGCCACACCGATCTCGCCCTCTTCTTTTCCCATAATGATCGGTTCATAGCAGCCGAGAACGACATAATCGGAGGCATCCTCTCTCGGGATATCCAGCTTTTCATATCCCGCAAACACCGCTTCGTCGTTTAGGATACAAATACTGTTGTGTCCGCTTCGAATCATGGAAAGCGCTTTTCTGAACAATGCTTTATCGATATTTTTATGGTATCGGATATGGATTTTCGGATCATATATGCTCAGCTCGTCGTAGATATCGAGGATCAGGCGGGAAAGCATATTGGTGCAATCTTTGCCATCGCTGTCGCAGCCACCCAGCGTGAACGGCTGCTCGGCGTATCGCTTTGAGGCGGTGAAATGGATGAAAAAATACCGGAAAAGATCTTTGATCTCGTCAATGTCTTTTCCGTTTTCCAAATCGCGCAAAGCAAACGGAAGATATAAGCGGTCGATGGACCCGAGCGTTCTCGCACGCTCGCATCCGAGCTCCTCAAAGTAAAGATAAAGCACTGAGAAAAGCATAACCTCGTAAAGCGTTTGAGGCGGAGCTACCGTAAGATTCAAAAGTGCAGCCGAAAACTCAGGAACGTCAAAGTGCAGGGAATACTCGTATACGCGTTTGATGAATCTTAAAATGGCCTCAAAGCGGATTACAACAGAATCAAGAAAGACCCGACGACTCTGCTCCGGGACCTTTTTTCCGGATTCCTTTGCCTTTTCCAGAATCCCCGAAAAGCCGTTTTCCAAAAGAAAGCTCCAGTTGGGGACAGTATGCCAAAAATCGACCCAGACTGCGCCAACTCCTGCGGAGGCGCTCTCCATCATTCGTGAGTAATCCTCGGGCAGCTCCCGACTCAGAATCCGGTGTCTTTGCTTTTGAAACAGCTCTTTATCGTAAATATCGCGCCCTGCAAACGCCGAATAATCCACCCCGATATTCATCTTAACGGAAAACAGGGTGTGCTCATTGATCTGCAGCTGAACGTTATCAAGAAGGTATGCATAGGCTTTTGCGCAAATAATGGGACGCGGCTCCTTGGAATCGGAATTCTGAAAGGCCTGGAGTCCGAGAGAAAGCTGCTCCGGCGAAAGCCCGGTGTTTTGATCCCATACAGCCTCCTGAAATTCGTTTTCGATGTATTTCCTGTTGCTTTCAAAAGAATTCATAACTTCCTCCATACGATTTTTTTTAAGTATAGCACTGAACAACAACCGTGTAAATGCATGAAAAAATCAATATGGATCTTTCGCTCATTTTTATTGACGAATCTTTCTGGATACAGTATACTATACCGGAACAAGAGAGGTGATTTCTATGGAGCGTGACCTTGTCATTGAAAGGGTGCGCACCGTATTTAAGGGAGCATTCAATACGGGGTATATCCGAAGAAATAAACCAAGGCATAGTGATGCGTTTGTCCTTTATACCAAGGGGGAGGCAGACTATATTTTTGCAGACCAAGCGGTAACCGTCAAGGCGGGAGATTTTCTTTATTTGCCGAAAAACGGCATGTATAATATCGATGTCAAGCAAAACAGTGAATACATTTGCATTGATTTTTATTTTTGTCCATCCGACATGCAAATGCATAGCTTTGTTTCCCAAAAGGTCGGCATAAATATCGAAGGGGATTTTGACCGTGCCTTTCATAACTGGATGCGAAATGACGTTTCCCGTCTGCCGAAGGCCTTTGCGATTTTGTATGATATCTATGGAACGATTCTTTATACCGCAAACGGTCCATATGCAAATTCCGGCAGTATTTTTTCTAAAGCAGTTGATATCATTTTGCAAAACTACGGTGACGCGGCGTTTTCTGTCAAGGACCTTTGCGCGCAGCTTGCGCTCTCTCCGGCGCACGTTCGGAGGATTTTTATGGAAAATGCGCAGGTCCCTCCTGTGAAATACATCAACTACCTGCGATGCGAGCAGGCAAAAAATCTGTTGATCGCATCAAATCTCCCCATCAAGGTGATTTCGGAGTTCATCGGCTTTTCGGATTCGTTATATTTCAGCCGAATCTTCAAAAAAAGCGTCGGAATCTCTCCCTCGGAATATAGAAAAAGTAAAAGTACAGGAGTTCTTTAGTGAATGGAAGTGACCCCCAAAAAAGTGATCTTCTTTTGTTTCTTCCGGGTATTATTCCGTGCCATAGTTCCTCCTTTGGTCTACTGAGCCGACCGGCATCTTCGGATGAAATCATCCTGCTTTTCTTTTGTCATCTTTACAAAGTATTCATTCCAGCCGCATACACGAACCTGGAGGGTGGAATACTTCTCGGGATTTTGCTGTGCCGCGTACAGGTCTTCGATGCCAAATACATTCCCCTGCAGAACCATTCCGCCGCATTCAAAATAGGTGCGTGCCAATGACACAAAGGCGGCCATGCCCCGTTCTCCTTCCACGGCAGAGGGGTGCAGAATAAAATCAAAAACCGCCGCATTGACCAGATCGCTTGTATCGATTGACAGAACACTGCGCATGGCCGCGGTGACACCCTGCCGTTCCTTACCTGCCACACCGCACATGTTCTTGGAAAACATCGCTCCGGCGAGTCTTCCGTCGGGGGTGGCGGCTACGTGAACCGCATGGTCAATGCAGTGCATGACCGAATCGGCGCCGAGGCGATAGACGCCGCCGATCTGATTTTTCCGTCCGACGATTAACGCGCCGAGATGGGCGTAGATATCACGGGCCAGCGTATCGGGTTCTGTTAATCCGTTTGCATAGCGGTTTTTCTCGTTGAGAATCTCGATTCGCAGATCCTCATATCCCTGCCAGTTGTTTTGCAGAATCTCGCGGAATTCCTGCAGGGTGAGCTTTTTTTCGTCGTATACGTACTTCTTGATGATCAGGAGAGAATCAACGGCGGTGCCGATGCCGCACAGTTTCAAGGAAGTGTTTGAGTACACGGCGCCCTGATTGTAGATATCCCGGGATTTTTCGATACAGGACGCGAATGTACCGGAATAGAGCGGAGAGGGATTGATCAGGTGCATGTATTGCGATTCCAGATCGACAGCGCGGATGACATTGTTGACGATGGTATCCAGCTGCACCAGAAAACGCCGGTAAAAATCCTTGTATGCGGCAGGCTCCGTGCAGTAGAGCGTTCCGCCGGCCTTGCCGGTCAGCATATCGACGCCGTTGTTCACGGCGAACTCCACCGCCTTGGGGATGCTGATCCAGGAACAGCAGATCAACGGCTCCTCCAGGCCCATCAGAGTTGGCTCATAGCAGCCCTGAGGAACGTAGTGCTGTGAAATCTCTCTGCCGATTCCGATCTTTTCGTAGGCCTTCCATACCGCCTCATCCGATTGCAGATTGATGCTGCTGGTTCCGCTTCTGATCATTCCCAGAACCTGACGCAGCAAGTCTTCCGGCATGCTCTTGTGATAGCGAACGTGAACCTTGGGATTGGTGATATTTAACTCGCTGTATATCTCAAGAATCAGCCGGGTCAGGCGGGATGAGCCGTAGTTTCCGTTCTTGTCTGCACCGCCAAGGCCGAAAGGCTGTCCCGCCCAGCGGTCAGCGGCGCTGTATTTGTTGATGAAATAGCGGAATAATTCACGTACTTCCTCATCGGTAAACCGGCCGGCTTCCAGATCTGCCAGATAAAGTGGCTCATACAGGCGGTCGATGAGACCGAAGGTGCGGGCATTTTCAAGCCCCACCTCATAGATCATCATAAACAGATCGGTCATCATCATTGCCTGATAGATCGTCTGCGGAGCGTGGGCGATCAATTCGGTCATGCATTCCGAAAACATCTGCGCCTGGGGATAGTTCAGAGAGGCGTCACGAATGCGGCACAGCAGACGCATAATGGCGGAATAAACGATGATCACAGATTCGATGAAGTCCAGCTGTTCCTGGGTGGCAGAGGGATCACGCAGCAGTTCGGCCTTGCGCATCTCGGCTCTGTGCAGCAGGCCGGGAAAACCGAGGGATTGGATGTCGTTCCAGTTGGGAAGCGTATGGTGATAGTCGATGCACGGTCTGCAGCCCCACTCAACCGCATTCTTTTGCAGTGCCAAACCCTCGGGGGCGAATTTGGATAGAATGTGTGCTTTGTGCAGTCCTGTGTATTTCTGCAGAAGCTTTTGATGGTTGATCTTGGCGGCAAAGAGATTGAGCGGGTTGATCTCGAGCTGCACATGGTCGTAAAGATAGGCAAACATCTCCGCACGCAGAAGGGCGTAGGGCGTTGACTCCAGCTTTTGATCATAGAGCTGTCGGAGTCCCGCAGCAAGCTCATCGGGGGACAGGCCGGTAGAAGCGTCAAAATGTGGATTTGTAAATTCGTGATTTAAGAATTCACGATTTGCGAAAAAATCCAGGCCGAACATATTTACCTCCATATCCGGACATAAAAGCCATATACCTATATTTTTCGGGAACTGTTTCTTTCATTATAACACAGTTTCATTTTTGATAAATGCAAATATCCATCATCATGATGTACAAATCAGTCGTTGACTTTCGCTTCGCAAGAGCCTATACTGAAAGCACGAAGGGTGGGACACGCGGATGAATTACGATGTCAATGTCATGTCGGTGGAAAATGTGTTTTATCGGAATGAAAGCCGTTGGGCAAGGGAAGTCTGCAAAACGCGGTATTATGATGCGGTTGTGTTTTTCACTGAGGGAGAGATCGAATACAGATTCCCGCAAAAGACGGTAGTGGCCCGGAAAGGTGACATTCTGTTTCTTCCTGGGAATATACCCTACAGCGGTGTACGGCATTCCGGGCACTGTTCCTATTACGTAATCGATTTCCTGTGTTCCGATGAAGCTCAATTTGAATGCTTTGGCGCACCCTGCGCGTTTCCCGTCACGAATTACCAAAAGGTACAGCAGCAGTTTGAGCGTGCCCTGCGTTTGTGGAACCATTCCTCTGTTGACACGATGATCGGGCTGAAAGGGTTTCTTTACGCTTTACTGAGAGAGCGCTTTTATACGAATGAAGAAAGCGGGAATCAGACGCCGGAGAATGAAATACTGCGGTTTATCGAAAGCCATATTGGCGATCCGAACCTCAGCATTGCCAAAATATGCGAAGAACTGTACATTTCCGATTCCCAACTGCGAAGAGCTGTGCACAAGCTGGCAGGAACATCGCCCAATGGGTATATTACAACCATCCGGCTCAACAAGGCAAAGGTACTGCTGTCCGCAAGCGATCAGAGCATAAAGGATATATCCTATGCCTGCGGTTTTGCATCGCCCTATTATTTTTCAAGGGTTTTCTCAAAGGCAACAGGAATGTCGCCGTCTGCATACAGAGCGCGTACCAGAGATTGAGGGGATTATAAGCTGTTGGTTAACATAAACAGTTATAGCGGCTTGATCCCGTTTTTTTCCATCTGGTCCGCGGATACCATTGATAAGAAGCTTTGGCTTGCTATTTCAACGCCGCCCGTGGGAGGAAATCCTGCGGGCGGTTTTTGGCCTGTAATGCAAATGCGTGCGGAGTCTCCGAACGGGATTGAGATTCTGCCAACTGCGGCTGCTGTGCAAGTATTGCCGGTTTTCACGCAACGGAAAAACGGTGGATTTGTTGACTTAATGTCGAATCACTGCTATAATCATAGATCGGAAATCCGAACTGTATCTGAATCGAAGAGTCTGTGATTGACATTAGGAGGCATCCGTATGAAGACGTTCAATTTTGCCCGCGGTATGTGGGATCCTGCCGAATTGCCCATGACCTATACACCTATGTGTAAGGATTACACGATTGTCCGTCAGGAAGATGACTGCATCTCCTCAGGTTTTAATCAGAAAATCGAGAGATACGATTATATCGGCATCGGAATGCCCGAGCCTGTGAGCGGCGACTGTACCGTTACCGCACGGTGCGCCTTTGAAAACCACGGTGCGCCGATGATTGACCTTATTGACAGCGTACATACCGATTCTGAAGGCCGCCGTATCAACGATGCCCATTATGAGATTGTCGTGTACGGGAATGGCTGTAATATCTGGCGGGTTCTGCCTGAAGAAAACCCGGAACTCTCCGAAAGACCGTTTTCTGTACTGAAAGTTGCAAGAGAAGAGTTTTCAATTCCCGATAATACCGTCGTTGAGCTGGAAGTGCGCGTGAAGGGTAAACATCTTTATGTACGCGTGAACGATTACCGGTTTGAAGCTGACGTGCCGGATCTTCCGGATACCTATTTCGTCGGCGCAACCCTTTGTGAGGGGGACGCAAGGCTTTATGAACTGAGCATTGAATAGCAGAGTAGATTGTACAGATAAATGAAAATGTAAATAACTGTAAAAAAGTCCGCTAACAGGTGCTGATATAAGCAATAGAGTCAATATATCGGCCTGAAAGCGGGCTTTTCTAATGAAAGTGTACATTGAATTGCTGTCGAATTTTGTTATAATAAGGGGGAGATTGACGCGGCAGATTTTTGCTGCGGCGCAGAGAAAAATGGGGAGTACCGGGCAAATGAAAAAATCACAGGGGATTATGCTTGCAGCAGCGGCAGCCGTGCTGATCGCGGCGGGTACAATGATTGGTGTGCAGACGGCAAAGGCTGTGGAGCGGGCCGAGCAGACGCATGCGGCTGTATATGAGGAATATCGTCAGCTGCTTGCGATGGCCGATGAGGCGGTTTTGACCGTTTCTGAGGATGGAAAAGTCGTTGGCAGCTATGATCTTTCTCAGTTGGGTGTATTGGATGACGCACGCGATGAGGTGTCGGCACAATTTGGAGAGCTGGATCGCCTCAGCACCGAGGACTTTAAGAGCTTGTCTCTGCTTGAAAAGATTCGCTGGAACAAAGAGAAACATCCGAAGAATGTGCGTGTTGAGCTGCCGATGACTGGTTTTGATCCGTCACCGGTGATGCAAGACCTGGCCCGGGTGCCTCGCCGGGAGGCGCAGGATGCCTTTATGACCTATGAAGACGGTTCATATCGGATTCACAGCGAGCAGGCGGGAACCATTCTGCGGGAAGAGACTGTCCGGGAAGGGCTGAAGACACAGACCTCTCTGATCAGCTTCGGTGCAGCGGCTCAACTGCAGCAGTCCTTTGAACTGACAGATACCGAGTGCTACCATGTCCCGGAAATTACCGTAGAGAATGCAGGATTTGACCCTGCGGCGGAGCTGACATCGGCGCTGGACAGCATGGAGATCCGGGTGGTATTTCATACCGGTGAGGAAGTGCTGGATAAGAATGCACTTGCAGAGCTTGTGGTGCTGGATGAAAGCGGCGAAGTCCGTCTGGCGGAAGATAAGGTGGACGCACTGCTTGGCAGCTGGGCACAGACATACAATACTTACGATACCCCGTATCTCTTCAATTCCTATGCCGGCGGCGTGGTACCCATCGAGTTTTTGTCCTGTGATTATGAGCTGAACACGCAGCAGCTGCGCAATGCAATTTTTGATTTGATCATCGCACAGCAGAGCGGAACGCTGGAAGCTCCTTATAACTGCTATGACGAAGACGGAAATCCCTTTGCGGTTGAAAACACCTATGTGGAAGTGGATATCGCAAATCAGCAGATGACCTACTATAAGGACGGCGAGCTGATTGTGAACACCGACGTGGTGACCGGCAGAGTGGGCGCTTCCCGTACCCCGACAGGGCTTTATTATTCCCACGACAAGCGGGTGAACCGCTGGCTGGTGGGAGATGACTACTGCGTATTTGTAAAGTATTGGATCCGTATCTGGAAGGCTTACGGTCTGCATGATGCCTCATGGCGCACCATCTTCGGCGGCGACCAGTATATCGTAAACGGCTCTCACGGATGTGTAAACACTCCGGAGGAGGCCATGGCCAAAATCTACGAAAACATCGTCGATGGCACGCCTGTCCTGGTGTTCAACTATGCACCGCCGGAGCAAAATCCCCAGGCAAATACCTGAAAAACTGCGAAGCCGCCTGATCGTCTGACGAAGCATATGCATCGTACGACAAAGCATGTGCAGTAGTTTTTTTGCCGCAGGAAAAGAAAAGACTTGCGGTGAGGGAAAAACTGTTGTATAATAAGAAAAAATAAATACAGGGGAGCTTGTGTCAGCAGGCTGAGAGGAAGTCATCAAACTTCGACCCTTGAGTATCCGCCGTAGCGGATGCTCGAACCTGATGCGGATAATGCCGCCGTAGGAAGTCATATCATGGATTTTTTACAGGAGGCATTCCGTCGGGTGCCTCCTGTATTTGTTTTTCAATTGAATAAAAAAGGGGAGCTTGTATACAGGCTGAGAGGAAGGTATGACCTTCGACCCGGAGGTTTCATGATAACATGAAACACGACCTGATTTGGATAATGCCAACGTAGGGACTATTGTGAGCGTCGCGGGGAACTTCCGAATCGGGAGTTCCCCGTTTTCATTTAGGAGGTGAAGGCATGGTAAAGGTGAATGGCACAGAACTGGATATCGCGGGAAAGACGGTATCGGAGTATCTGACGACAACCGACTACGATCCGAAGCGAATTGCGGTAGAGCGTAACGGAGACATTGTTTTCAAGTCTCAGTACGATGTTACTGTACTCAAAGATGGCGACAGCGTCGAGATCGTCAGCTTTGTGGGAGGTGGTTGATTGATTCCGTCTGAAAAAGAATGGATGGATGCCCTGATTTCCCGCCATGGAATGAAACTGCAGGAGCAGTTTTCCTCTGCGACCGTTGCTGTCTGCGGCCTTGGCGGTCTGGGCTCAAACATTGCCGTCGCTTTGGCAAGAGCCGGCATCGGCAGACTGCTGCTGATTGATTTTGACCGTGTGGATCTCACCAATCTGCACCGTCAGCAGTACAAGGCAAATCAGATCGGACAGTTTAAAGCGGATGCGCTGGCAGAAAATCTGTCAGAGACAGCACCATATGCGAACATTCGGGCTGTGACGGCGAAGATCACGGAGGAGAATCTGGCGGAGCTTTTAAAAGATGCGGATATTGTATGCGAGGCCTTTGACAACGCAGAAGCCAAAGCAATGCTTGCAAACGGTGTCCTCGGGCAGCTCCCCAAATGCTGTCTGATTGCAGCCTCCGGCATGGCAGGACTGGGTTCGCCCAATACCATCCGGACAAGAAGAATCACAAAACGTTTTTACCTGTGCGGTGACGAAGTCAGCGATGCGGCAGATACCATTGGATTGGTGGCCCCACGGGTGATGCTGTGTGCTGCGCATCAGGCACATACCGTCCTGCGCATTCTTGCAGGTGAATATGAAGTATGAAAGAGAAGGATTTATGATGATGAACAACGATAAACTGGTCATTGGCGGACACGAGTTTCAGTCCCGCTTTATTCTGGGTTCCGGTAAGTATTCGATGAAGCTGATCGAAGCGGCGATCAAGGATGCGGGCGCCCAGATCATCACGCTGGCGGTTCGCCGTGCCAATTCCCGGGAGCATGAAAACATTCTGGACTACATCCCGGAGGGAATCACGCTGCTGCCCAACACCAGCGGCGCCAGAAACGCAGAGGAAGCGGTTCGCATTGCCCGTTTGGCACGCGAGCTTGGCTGCGGCGACTTCGTCAAGGTAGAGATCATGCGGGACAGCAAGTACCTGCTGCCCGACAATCAGGAGACGATCAGGGCTACGGAGATCCTGGCAAACGAGGGCTTTGTGGTCATGCCCTATATGTATCCCGATCTGAATGCCGCCCGTGATATGGTGAATGCCGGCGCCGCGGCCGTGATGCCGCTGGCCTCGCCGATTGGATCCAACAAGGGTCTGGCAACCAGAGAGTTTATCCAGATTCTCATCGACGAAATCGATCTGCCCATCATTGTGGACGCCGGTATCGGCAGACCGTCGCAAGCCTGCGAAGCGATGGAAATGGGCGCTGCTGCGATTATGGCAAACACCGCTCTTGCAACGGCCGGTGACCTTTCGCTGATGGCGTCTGCATTCCGTCAGGCCATTGAAGCGGGAAGAAAGGCCTATCTGTCCGGCCTGGGGCGGGTACTGACCCGCGGAGCCTCCGCTTCCGATCCGCTGACCGGTTTCCTGCGCGATTGAGAGAGGTGGACGTATGGAAAATCAGTTTTTTGTGGATTCCGAGTACCTCTCCCCGGCGGCGCTTGCCAAAAAACACCGGCTGGAAACAGACCCAACCAGCCGCAAAAACCACATGGAATACCTGCCGGGCATGGAAGTCATCGAATCGGACGTCTGTGAGCAGGTTATGACCCAGATGCACGCCTATGATTATTCTGTGTATACCGCCCGGGACGTTCGTGCCGCTCTCGATCATGAGACCTGCAGTATTGATGATTTTAAGGCGCTTTTGTCACCTGCGGCAGAGCCTTTCCTGGAAGAAATGGCGCAGAAGGCGCGAATGGAGACGAGTAAGCACTTCGGCAATACGGTTTATCTGTTTACCCCTCTGTATATCGCCAACTACTGTGAGAACTACTGCGTTTACTGCGGCTTCAACTGCTATAACCATATCAACCGCATGAAACTGAATATGGAGCAGATTGAGCATGAAATGAAAATCATTGCCGACTCCGGAATGGAGGAAATCCTGATTCTGACCGGCGAGAGCCGGTTCATGAGTGATGTACACTATATCGGAGAAGCCTGTAAGCGGGCAAGAAAGTATTTTCGCATGGTGGGGCTTGAAATCTACACGGTCAACACCGAGGAATATCGCTATCTCCACGAATGCGGCGCCGACTATGTAACGGTGTTTCAGGAGACGTATGATACCGACAAGTACGAAACGCTTCATTTACTTGGCGAGAAGCGGGTATGGCCGTATCGGTTTGACGCACAGGAACGGGCACTTCGCGGCGGTATGCGCGGCGTAGCGTTTTCGGCCCTTCTCGGTCTGGCCGATTTCAGAAAGGATGCCCTGGCCAGCGCACTTCATGTGTACTATCTGCAGCGCAAATATCCCCACGCGGAAATGTCCCTTTCCTGCCCCAGACTGCGCCCGATTATCAATAACGACAAGATCAACCCTCTTGATGTGGGAGAAAAGCAGCTTTGTCAGATTCTCTGTGCCTACCGTATCTTCCTGCCGTTTGTGGGAATCACCGTATCATCCCGTGAGAGCGCGGCGTTCAGAAACGGTATCGTGAAAATAGCCGCCACCAAGGTGTCGGCAGGCGTCTCCACCGGTATCGGAGATCACGAAAGCAAGTATACCGGCAAGGAAGATCATTCCGCCAAGGGTGATGAGCAGTTTGAAATCGATGACAGCCGCAGCTTTGATGCGATGTATAAGGACATGTCCGGCGAAGGTCTGCAGCCGGTTGTCAATGATTACGTATATGTGTAAGGTGAACTATGAGAAAGTTTGATCCGAGTCTGTACTTCATAACCGATAGTACGAATTACACCGAGGAAGAATTTCTGTTCCGGGTGGAGCAGGCGCTGAAAGGCGGCGCCACCCTTCTTCAGCTCCGCGAAAAGGAGAAAACCACGAGAGAATACATCGAACTGGCGGAAAAGGTGCACGCCATTGCCATGCGCTACAAGGTACCGCTGATTATCGATGACCGCGTGGATGTGGCGCTTGCCGTTGGGGCGGAAGGTGTTCATGTGGGTGCTTCCGATATGCCGGTGGCGACTGCAAGAAAGCTTATGGGAGATGGTAAAATCGTCGGCGCGACGGCAAAGACCGTTCCCTGGGCAAGAGATGTGTACGAACAGGGCGCGGATTATCTGGGCGTCGGCGCAATCTATCCCACAACCACAAAAGTAAAGACCGTGCTTACCTCCACAGATACGCTGCGGGACATCTGCAATGCCGTTCCCATTCCCGTAGGTGCCATCGGCGGGCTGAATAAGGATAACATTGACGTTCTTGCGGGCATTCCCATTGCCGGAATCTGCG
The DNA here is from genome assembly GCA_015067675.1 of Oscillospiraceae bacterium. Classification (GTDB taxonomy): domain Bacteria; phylum Bacillota; class Clostridia; order Oscillospirales; family QAMX01; genus SIG502. Next base: position 5,996 of record SVMB01000048.1, on the reverse strand, counting down.
TAGTGTCGGCGATCATGAAGGCTGAATGTCCGCTGACGGCGGCTCGTGAGCTCAAAGCACGAGCAAAAGCGCTGGGGCTGATCGGAGAGGTGCACGCAGTATGAAAACGGTCTTAACAATCGCGGGCAGCGATTCCAGCGGCGGCGCAGGTATTCAGGCAGACATCAAGACCATGACCATGAACGGTGTATACGCCATGAGTGCTGTGACGGCGCTCACGGCGCAGAATACAACGGGAGTCACGGCCGTTATGGAGGTTTCACCGGATTTTTTGAAGCAGCAGCTTGACTGTGTGTTTGATGATATCCGACCGGACGCCGTGAAGATCGGGATGCTTGCCTCGCCTGCGCTTGTCCGGATGACGGCGGACTGTCTGCGGCATTATGAGGCGGAAAACGTGGTCATCGATCCGGTCATGGTGGCGACCAGCGGCTCTTCGCTGCTGAAACCGGAGGCCGTCAGGACGCTGATGGAGGCGCTGATTCCGGCGGCGGTGCTGGTCACGCCCAACATCCCCGAGGCGCAGGTTCTTGCGGAAATGCGCATTGAAAACCGGCGGGATATGCAGGCTGCTGCGGTAAAAATCTGCACTGCCTGCGGCTGTGCGGTTTTGCTGAAAGGCGGTCACGCCGCAGATGGCGTGGGAGATCTGTTGGTGACGCCTGACGGATGCACTGAATGGTTTGAAGGCATCCGCATTGACACGCGAAATACCCATGGAACCGGCTGCACGCTGTCCAGCGCGATTGCGGCAAACCTTGCCAAGGGCTTTGAACTTGCAGAAGCGATCAAGCTTGCCAAGGAATACGTAACGGATGCGCTGGCAGCGATGCTTGATCTGGGCAAAGGCTCCGGCCCGCTGCAGCATAACTTCTCACTGACCGGCAAGTATGCGCAGGAAAAAAGCCTCCCGACAGAGCGGAAAGCCTGATGTCATGGCGCGTAGATATTTCCAAAAGAAGATGAGCATTTCTTTATATTGCTTTTGGAAATCTTTCGTGCTAAAATGATGCTGAAAATCCGCAGAATTGCCGGGAGGAAAGCATCATTATGCCAAGCATCAGGAGCCATAACCATACGCTGCAGGCGGAAAACGGCGTCAGGCTTGTACCGTTGGACGACAGTCATCTTCCGCTGCTGTATCGGTGGAACACCGATATGGAGGTGCTTTACTGGGTGGAGGCAGAGGATCTAACAGAGCCCTATACCCGGGAGCAGGTGCGCGGCATTTATGAGCATGTCTCGGCAAATGCATTTTGCTTCCTCATCGAACAGGACGGCGTGCCGGTGGGGGACTGCTGGCTGCAGAAGATGAATCTGCCGGAGATTCTCGCGGCCTATCCGCGCCGTACCGATCTGCGGCGCATCGATTACTGCATCGGGGAAAAGTCGTACTGGGGAAAAGGCATCGGCACGGCGATGCTTAAAGCCCTGCTGGAATTTGCATTTCTTGAACAAAAGTGCGACGTGATCTATATCATGGTTGAGGACTATAATCAGCGCAGCAGAAAACTCGCAGAGCGGGCAGGCTTCAGGCTTGAGAGCAGAATCCCGGCAGCGGAGAGCCAAAAAGCCTCGTACTCTCTGCGCTATGTGCAGACGCGGTATGAGTATCTGCAAAAGAACGCCTTGAAATCATTCTTCTGACGCGCTATAATAGAACCATCACTATCAAATCCCGGAGGCCAATGCCATGGAAGCCACAATGAAGATCATCGCCCGTATCCGCTCGGATTTTCCCACGAAATTCGGCATTCCCCGTCAGGCGGGACTGGTGGATGAGCTGCGCGCAGCGGTGGTGTTTGAGCCTGAGTACCGCGTGGCCGATGCCGTGCGCGGCCTGGAGGATTTTTCCCACATCTGGCTGATCTGGCAGTTCTCCGAAGCGGTGCGGGATACCTGGTCTCCCACCGTGCGCCCGCCCAGACTCGGCGGCAATACCCGCATGGGTGTGTTTGCCACGCGTTCCCCCTTCCGTCCCAATGCCGTGGGATTATCCTCGGTGCGCCTTGAACAGATCGAGTACCATCCCGAGCTTGGCCCGATCCTGCACGTGGCGGGCGCTGACCTGATGGACGGAACGCCCATCTTTGACATCAAGCCCTACCTGCCCTCGGCAGACTGCCATCCGGACGCCGCCGGCGGCTTCACCGATCAGGTGGCGCGTGAAACGCTGGACGTGGTGATTCCGGAAGATATCCGGAGCCTGATCCCGTCGGAAAAGCTTGCAGCCCTCACGGGCGTGCTTGCCCAGGACCCCAGACCCTCCTACCAGCACGATCCGGAGCGCATCTACGGCATGGCCTTTGGCGGTTTGGACGTGAAGTTCTCCGTTGACGGGAGGGTTCTCACCGTGCGCGGCGTGGAACGCAGCAAGTGAGTTGTTGCACCATTGTTACAGTTGTGTTGCATCCCTTTACAAATTCCTTTTTATGTGGTATAATATAGTCACAATAAAAGGAAAGGATGTATATCAATGGAGAAATTTGTTCCCTATGAAAAGCTCTCCAAAAAGGAGAAACGCAAGGTCGATGCCGCCCGCCGTACCACCTGGGATGTTAACCCCGTTACCCGCATGAGCGAAAATCCGCGAGCCTACAATCGCAGAAAGGCAGACAGGTCCTGGAAAGAATCCGGAGCCGGTCTGCCTTTTGTTTTGTGCGGGTGATTCAACTATTCAAAGGTATGTTTTTCCAACGGCACGCAGGAAAGCATTTCCTCTACGGTTCCCAATGCCGGGAGGCTGACGGAGAAATATTGCCTGTCGTAGAGAAAGTGGAATTCATAGCGGACGGGCATACCGTCGGAGCTTTTGGCGGTCATGGCATAATAGATAACCCCGTCAAAGTCGTAGATTTCAAAGCGTTCGCCGTACTGTTTGATAGTCTCTTCGAATTTCTGCTCAGGGAAATCTTCGAAAAGCCATGTGTATGTGGCACTCAGGCTGCCGTTGTCGTATTGGGTCATCAGGTAATTGCCGCCGGGCAAATAGAATTCATGGAATGCAAAGCCCTCAGGCGGTTTCGCAGGAAGATAGAAAAAGGTGTTTTCCGGAGAATTGCGGACGGAGTGCATGATATCTCTTAGTTCCTCAATGCTTGCGGCACGATATAGTTTGGAACTACATTCAGGAGGCTTTGACGTGATGATACCGGGTGCACAGGCTGAGCAAAACAGCAAACACAGGACAAGGAAGAAGAACTTGAGTTTCATGGTACATCCTCCATGGCTGGCAATTAAACGGTGCGGAGAATACTTTTGATCCATTTGATTTTATTCTATCACAGATTTGCTCTCACGTCCAGCAGTTTTCCCATAACGCACTCTTGACAGAAACCGTACTCTATAGTATACTCTATCCCATAAAGCATTGACGCAGAAAGAGTAAACCGCCGGTATCTGCACAGAGAATCCCGTCATCCGGTACATAACGGATGCGCTGAGAACGGGAGAGAAGCTGACGGTTGAACATGGTCTGCTGAGCTGCGCACCGAGCGGGGAACCGTCAGGCTGCGCCGGGATCGCCCGTTACAGCGATAGGGTTTCGATCGATCATTTCCGGTCCGAACCCGATAAGGCGTCTTCCGTGAGGAAGGCGTGAACCGGGGTGGTAACACGTAAGCTGCGCTTTCGTCCCCAGGAAGATTGACCTGGGAGGTGAAAGTGTTTTTTTATACCCTTTTTCGGCAAAGGCCGGGAAAGAGGAAACCGGACTTACGGTTATCATCTTACTGGAAATGAGGAACACAATATGAAAAACATACTCATCGGCGGGGCATGGCCTTATGCCAACGGCTCGCTGCACATCGGACACATTGCGTCTCTGCTGCCGGGCGATGTGCTGGCACGCTACTGGCGCGCAAAAGGAGCGCGGGTATTCTACGTCTCCGGCAGCGACTGCTACGGTACACCTATTACCATCCGGGCAGCGCAGGAGGGGAGAAGTCCCGGGGAGATCAGCGCGCATTATCACCGTGAATTCTGTAAAACATTTGATAGGCTGGGCTTTTCCTACGATCTTTACACCCATACGACCCATCCTGATCATATCGCCTTCGTGCAGGACTTTCACCGCAGGCTGTATGTTGGCGGTTACGTGGAGGAGCGCACGTCCCGGGCAGCGTTCTGCACGACCTGCCGCAAAGCGCTGACTGACCGGATGGTGGTGGGTAAGTGTCCTGCCTGCGGCGAACCGACCAGGGGCGATCAGTGCGACGCCTGCGGAGAGGTACTGGAACCGGAGAATGTTCTGGACGCTGCCTGCGCCGAATGCGGGACAAAGGTGAGCTTTCGAGAGACGACGCAGCTTTATCTGCTGGTGTCAAAGCTTGAGCAGGAGCTGAGAAGGATGCTGGATGCTCATCCCGCATGGCGGCGCAATGCAGCGGCGTTTACACGGCGGTATCTGGACGAGGGACTGCGGGATCGGGCGATCACCCGGGATCTGGACTGGGGTATTGATGTACCGAAGCCAGGATATGAGGAAAAGAAAATCTACATCTGGGCGGAAAATGTGCTGGGCTATCTCTCAGCAGCAAATGTTCTCTGCCGGGAACGTGAGGTTCCCTTTGCTGAGCTCTTTGGGGCGGAAGCCCGCCACTACTACGTCCACGGAAAGGATAACATCCCGTTTCATACGATCATACTGCCGGCACTTCTGCTGGCAGAAGGTTCGGGATTCAGACTCCCGGATGATATCATCTCCAGTGAATACGTGACGCTGGACGGTGAAAAGATGTCCACCAGCCGGGGGCATGCCGTCTGGGCGGATGAACTGCTGGAAGGCTATCATCCCGACGCGATCCGGTACTTTTTTCTGGCAAACGGCCCGGAAAAACGGGACGCAGACTTTAACTTTGCAGACTTTGCCTCCCGCTGCAACGCTGATCTCGCCGGAATCTGGGGTAATTTCGTCAACCGTACTCTGGCTTTTACCGCGAAGTATCTTGACAACACTGTACCTGAGGGGACGCCGGATACCCGGCTTGCTGCCATGACCGAAGAAACCTTCTCCTATGCAGGCCGCGCCATCGCCGATGGACGGTTCCGGGATGCGCTGCAGGAGATTTTTGAACTTGTCCGGGCTGGAAACCGGTATTATGACCGGGAGATGCCGTGGAAAACTCGTACCGAAGAGCCTCGGCGCTGTGCGGAAACCATATACAACTGCACGCAGCTGGTGGGCAGCCTTGCGGTGCTGCTGCAGCCGTTTCTGCCCTTTACTTCGCAGCAAGTGCTCGACTGGCTGGGACTGACGTCCCAGTGGAAAGTACAGTCGGTGCATCCGGGGCACATTCTGCCGAAGCTATCCATTCTCTTTGAGCGCATCGATCCTAAAAAACACGGTTAAAGGGATCCGGACGCCTCTGCCGACAGGAAATCCTGCGGCAGGGGCGTCTATCACTTGATTTTGAGACAGTGTGGGCTTATAATGAAAGCATCACCGGCCACCACATATATTCAGGAGGATTCTGTCATGATGATCAAAGCACATGATTACGAATATGCCCGTTTTACTTCCCGCGAACCTGCCCTGCGCTGGGACGGCCAGGAGGATTTTGCTGCATGGCAGAAAAAAGCCTATGATAAGCTTGAAGAACTGCTGGGCCTGCCGCTGGAAAGCTGCGACCCGGACGTGAAGATTGAGTATACCAGAGAAGCACAAGCGCATACCGAGTACCGCATGCTCGTGCAGACTGAGCCGGGCTTTTACGTGCCTTGCCATCTGCTGGTTCCCAAGAAGGTGCAGCTTCCTGCTCCTTTGACCGTGTGCCTGTCCGGTCACGGCGGTGGTATGCATGTGGCGTTGGGTCATCCCAAGAACGAAAAAGACGAGAAGACTCTGGCAGAGTGGCCGCACCGTGCCATGGGGCCACGTTCCGTGCGTGAGGGCCGCTGCGCGCTGGTTATCGAGGCGCGTAACTTCGGTGAGTCCAGCCTGGAAGGCTACGGCACGTCCTGCACCGAGGCCGGAAAGATTGCCATCGTCAACGGCC
>SVMB01000165.1 GCA_015067675.1 Oscillospiraceae bacterium | reverse complement strand
CATCACCGAGGCTACCTGGATGCGCAAGCACGGCTGGCGTACACCTGAATGGAAGCTCATCGTTGCCCTGGAGCCCGACTTCCACTTCAAGCCCGAGGTGGAGCTCTACAACCTCGTCACCGATCCGGAAGAGAACAACAACGTCGCCGACGAGAATCCCGAGATTGTCGCCGCTCTGCGTGCCCGTATGGAGAAGCACATCGCCGAGCGTACCGCCGCTACCGGCCGCGAGAATCCCATGGATACCAACCTCGACTGGCATGGCGCCGGCTGCGGCCCCTTCAAGACCTCTCAGCAGGCCTATGACACCATGCACATCGGCGATCCCGAGACTGCCCGCCGCCTGCAGGCTGAGGGCGAGAAGAAGAGGGGTTAATCATGCTGCGCTCCTGTGTAATCGGTATGGGAGTCATCGGACATCGCCATGCCCGATCCTATACGGATAATCCCGACGTAACGCTGGTTGGCGTGTGTGACCGCAACCCCGAGCTGGCGGCTGCCGCTTCCAAGAAGTTCGGTGTGCCCGGTTACACGGACGCCCAGACCATGCTGCGGGAATTAAAGCCCGATATCTGTTCGGTCTCCACCGGTGGTTTTGAGTACGCCTCCGATCACTATGAGCCGACGATGCAGGCGCTGCGCGCCGGCTGCCATGTGCTCTGCGAGAAGCCTATTTCCAATAACCTGAAGCTGGGCGAGGAGATGGTTGCCGAGGCAAAGCGGCTGGGCCGCTGCTTCGCGGTTGATCTCAACCACCGCTTTACACCTGCTGCCCGTCAGGCAAAGAAGTGGCAGGAGGACGGCCGCATCGGTCCGCTGCTCTTCATCAACATGGCGCTGTGGATCGGCCGCCCCGAGATGCTTGAGACTCCCTATTATCACATGAAGGCTCTCAATCCCCACTCCATCGACATCTGCCGTTACTTCGGCGGCGATATCGAGGAAGTCCACTGCTACGCCATGACTGCTCCCGGACGCAATATCTACTCCACCATGTCTCTCAACATGAAGTATGCCTGCGGCGCGGTGGGACATCTCACCAGCTCCTACGACATCACCCGCGGCCATCCCATGGAGCGCTGCGAAGTGGCCGGTGTCAACGGCAGACTCGTCTTTGAGGATATGTGGCGTGAAGCGACGCTGTATCCGGCGGGCAATCCCGTCAAGGAAGTTTATACAAATCCCATTTTCGGCGGATTTGAGAGCTTCTACGACACCTTCAACGACCGTATCACCAGCTTCGTGGCCCAGATCCGCGACGGCGCGCGCCCTGAGGAGATCGACGGCTCCGGTGAGGCGGGCCTGGAGGCCACCCGCGTGATTCACGCGGCAATTCAGTCACTCAAGACCGGCCTTCCCGTAAAGGTCGCGTCCGTTCACGAATAAAAATGTATGCAGATTCTGTCCAGTGAACGCTATTTCGCAGAAGATTCCCCTCCTGTGAAAGTGTTCCATCAGATCAGACACGCTGTTGTAGGTATGCACACGCACGAGTTCTATGAATTTGTGTTTATCGAGCAGGGTTCCTGCCTGCATTCGGGTACCGATACCTCTGGAATCCTGACCGCAGGTGATATTCTGCTCTTCCCTCCCGGAACCGCGCATGCCTATGTCAACACCAACAGTACATGGCTTTATAACTGCCTGTTCCTGCCCTCTGCGCTGGCTCTGTACAGCGCAGAGGAGCTGGCATCTCCGCTGTTTACCACACCCTGGCGTGTCAAAACAGATCCGGTGTGCAGGCAGAACTTTGTCCAGCTTCTGGAACGCATCATCTTTGAGCAGGAGACCCGGGAATCCGGCTGGGAGCGCATGATCACGGCACGTTTTACCGAAATCATGGTGCTCGTGGAGCGATGCATTGCCTCCGCTCCCCAGACTGACAGTCAAAGCGCCCATTACCGGGATCTGATGCAGGTTATGCGCTTCATCGAGGAGCATCCGCATCAGGAACTGACGCTGGAGGAACTGGCGCGTGTCGCCGGTATGTCCCAGAGCAATCTGACCCGTCAGTTCAAGCTCACCACCGGCATGGCGCCGGTGGAATACTGCCGGAGCTTTCGCATTGCCAAGGCAGGTGAGCTGCTCAAATGCCCCGGTGCGACCGTCACCGGTGTAGCCTCAGAGATGGGCTTTTCGGATATTTCCGTATTTTCCCGACAGTTCAAGCAGGTGACCGGCATGTCCCCCACGGAATTTCGCCGGAATCTGTAGAGGAGGACGTTTTGATGGGTTATCAGGAAATGCGCAGGGAAGAAGCGCTGAAAGCCTTCGCACCCCAGACAAAACAGCCGGATTATGATCAGTTCTGGGAAGAAACCATTGCCGAGGCACGTAAGTCGCCCCGTAATATAAAACTTTCCCCTTACTTTTATCCCGGCGAGCACGTGGTCGTGAAAGATCTGTCCTTCGACGGCTTTGACGGGCAGCGTGTCAAAGGCTGGTACATTGTCCCGGCCTACGGAAAGCGTCCCTTCCCCTGTGTCGTGTTCTTCCACGGCGGCAACGGCTGGCGTGGCAATCCCCACGCCTATATGTCCATGGTCGCCGCTGGATTTGCCGTGGTTACCATCGATCCGCGCGGCCAGACCGGCGATACGATGGACAACCGGGACTATTCCTCCGGCTACAAAGGCTTTTTTATCACCCGCGGCCTGATGGATCCGCACGAGCACTATCTGCGGGGACTCTACATGGACTGCATGCTGGCGGTAGATGTGGCGGCATCCTTTTCTGAGGTCGATGAATCACGTATCATAGTCCGCGGAGCCAGTCAGGGCGGCGCCTGTACCATGGCCGCTGCTGCGTTCAGCGGTAAGGCCGGTCTGGCGATTCCGGATGTGCCCAGCTACTGCAATTTCCCCCGGCGCATCGAAAACCGGCAGGCAACACTTGAAAACGTGGCCGATTATCTGGCACGTTATCCCGAGCGCACCGATCAGGTGATGAAAACGCTCTCCTACTTTGACGTCATCAACCTGGCTGACCGCGTGACCTGTCCGGTCTACGCTTCCGTTGGCCTGAAAGACAACATGGCGCCAGCCGAGTACTTCATTCAGGCATATCATTACATCAAAGGTCCCAAGGATATCGCAGTATATCCCTTCAACGACCACGGCAACGTTTCCGTGCCTCATGAACCCCGTGCGCTTGCCTGCATGGGCCACTGGGCCCACGGTACCCGGCCGCTGTTTGCCCAGCTTCCGCGGGACTGGCCGGCATTTGACAGATAGGCGCCGGATGGTCGGAATTGACTGATAACATATCATATAACCTGAACTTTTTATACAGGAGGAAACCATAATGGCTATCAAAATTGGTATCGTCGGTATGGGTGGTATTGGTAATACCCATGCCCGCTGCTACGTGAACGATGAACTGGCTCAGCTCGTCGCCGTTTGCGACCTCGTGCCCGAAAAGGCCGACAAG
>SVMB01000047.1 GCA_015067675.1 Oscillospiraceae bacterium | reverse complement strand
TGCCGTCGAGATGATAGTGCTCCATGGCGAATTTTACACGCTCGCGCATCTTTTCGGCGTAACCACCGGCGTAACAGACCATGTAATCACGCTGACAGGGATTTTGCCGCTGCCAGCCGCCAACCAGACCGCCTCTGGGGGTACGGATCAGATAATCGTGCTTCTTTTCATGCCATTCCGGGGCATTGGTGGCATATTCGTAACCAAAATAGGCCAGAACCTTGATGCCGCGGGCATGGCAGGCCTCCACATAGGCCTGAAAACGCGCTTCATCCACGGCCTGACCGTAGTTCTGCATGGCGCTCCAGTCCTCATGGAAGATGATGCAGTTGACACCGGCCTCGGCCATACGGTCAAACTGATTCTTTCCTTCCCCGTCCGGGATCAGGAATTTATCCTCCGCGCCGATACTGGTATGCAGCAGATGAAGCCCCAGACGATTCTCCCGCAGAGGCTTGACGGGTGTTGCCTGAATGCCGAAGATATAATCAATCGGCTCCAGCGCATCGGTCCACATATCTACGCGGCCTGCCCACTGTCGAGGCATCTTCCCCAACAGGTTCCAGCGCAGAATACGCCCGTCGCAGGTCTCATCAAGGCTGATACAGGGCTTGCCCGGCACAAGCTGGATGTTTTCATCGGTCTCGGTGGCAATACCGATGCCGCCGAACTCCCAGCCGGTCCAGAAATACGGCTTAAACGGGACGGTGATGCCGCCTGCGGGCACCTCGCCGCTGGACATGATGTTGGGATCGGGAATGATGCCGGATTCACCGTTGGGCCAGAAATGGAAGAGGTTTGAATTGGCACCCGGCAGCGGGAACTCAAACCAGAGCCCATCAAGCCGCGGCAGCTTGCCGTTATCGGCGGAGTACGACCAGAACGGAATCACGCTCAGTGCCATCTCCACGTAACCGTCGTAGTCGATGGTATAGCGGATGTTGACGAGGATATTGCCTGCCGTCGCGCCGACGGTGAATACCGCCTTATCGGGCGCGCAGGAGATGGGCGTATAGCTGATCTTGGTGAAGGGTTCCTCGATTCCCCCGAATAGTGCATGCAGTGAGGCATGTCTTGTGAGCAGATCGCGGTCAGCAGTACGGATGGAACTGGGCAGAAGCGTACCGTCCCAGACGTAGGTACGTCCCCAGACGGATGCTTCGGCGTAATTTGCGTTCAGTTTAAACTCCACAGGGGTCCACGGTTCAGGAATATGCTTACTCATTGCTTCTTCCTCCTGGAATCGTTTTCATGTAGATCTTTTCTTCCGCGCCCCATGGCGCAATTTTGCGGTCTATGACCGCAAAGCCATACTTTTCATACAGATTCTCATGGTCACTGACCAGATACACCCGCTCAAATCCGACAGAGGCAAGATGCGCCGCTGCGCAGTCAATGAGCCGCTCACTCAGGCGATGCCCCCGGGCGGCCTCGTCCACGAACACATATCCGATATATGGCGTATACGGCACATCCGGGATACAGTCACGGGCCGCAACCGTACAAAAGCCGCAGATCCGATCACCCTCGGCAGCTGCTATCACGCGTTCCCATTCGTTGAAATCGCCGTTGGTCATCGCTGCTGCAAGATGCTTTCCGGCTGACCAGGAGCAGGCCGCAGCGCAGCTGCGCACGCTTTCCCACAGCGAATCCTCATGCGTCAGAATATGAAACTGCAAATGATGTCCTCCATTAAAGGTAGCTCAGCCGCCGTGGTATCCGGCGGCTGGATAAGGAGACTTACTTGCCGCCGATGCAGGAAAAGCTGCTGCCGGGCCGGATGGCTTCGGCAAGGCTCAGGCCCGCAAAGCCCGTAGCCTGCACGGCAAAGTAGCCCATCGGGGCATTGGGATCACCCGCAACGCCGATGGTGACGGCATGCAGCGGATTGGAGAGGAAGCGGATTGCCTTTTCATAGGTTTCTCTGAGTTGGGCGTTTTCCTCGATGTTATTCAGATAATAGGAGAACAGCGACGGAATCGCCGTACACTTGGCATACTCCCACATGGTGCGCGCTTCTCTGCGGCTGCTGACAAGACCGTCGGGGCCCGGCAGGCTCGTCTGCTGGAACCACAGTGCATTGGAGGGGAACTGGGTCAGAATGCCGCATGAGCCAAAGATCCAGGCTTTCAGCTTCTCTTCAATGAGCTTTCGCACTTCTTCATTCTTCGACGCATAGTGAATCCAGCACATGGATTCCATGACATAGAAGATACGGGAGAAGTCGTCGATGAACGTACCGGCTTCCGGTTCGGGATAGCAGTTGAAGCGGATGGGACGGCCGTCCTCGAGCCAGTGCCCGGCCTGCCAGCGTATGAAGTTCTCGGCGTTTTCCACGTAATCGTAATCACCGGTGGCCAGCGTATAGGCAGACATGGAGGTGGCGGCGTTGAGCGCGATGGTATAGGGACCGTTGAGCTTATGACCACCCCAGATGCCGTTGCCGTAGGAGCCGTTTGGTAAGGCCCAGATGGACACCCAGTCGTCCAGCCAGTGGCCGACGGCCTTGAGGTAACGTTCTTTTCGCACAGGATCATCGCACATCATGGCTGCCTGAATCAGCGCATGGGTATTGGTACCGTTATCGGCAAGATTGAGCTTACCGCTGCGCAGAAGCTCCTGAATATCCTTCTTCGTCAGGGTTTCGCTGGGCTGCCGGCGGTAATTGGAGCTGAACGCACCGTTGGGCAGCTGCTCGCCGACGTAGTTATCAAAGTATTTCCACACCGCTTCGGTATAGTCCGGACGGTTGAGGAGTTTGCCGGCCAGCAGCAGCGTACGCAGCGGATAGAAGATCATATACCACTCACGGGAGCGCATGCCGGAAGCGCCTTTGATATAGAAAAACGTACCGACTTCATCCTGCGTCTGCTGGGTCAGCAGCCAGTCGCAGTAGCTTTCCAGCGCCTCTCCGGGGGTAAGCTGTTCGTACTTCATGATGGTTCTCCCTTCACTCATATATATTTACGCAGTGAATAGCGATGCTGTCAAATGTCCGGATCACCGCACCCGCTCGGTTTTGGTGACTACGAACCCGAAGTCCTGATACAGACGCAGGGCTCCCTGATTCCAGTCGGCCACGTGGAGCGTGATCGGCGTAATCCCCTGCTGCTGCAGCCGTGCCACGGCAAAGGCCAGCAGCGCACGGCCGTATCCACGCCGCTGATACGCCTGATTGACCACCAGATCATCGATCTCATGATCAAAGATTGCCACGGTTCCGATAAGAGTTCCCTCTTCTTCCAGCACGAAAAGATGCTCGCGCTTACTTTCCAGCGTCTCCGCGTCATCGCAGCAGTCCACAGGCGTCAGCCCAAGCGCTTGGCGCATATCATGAAACCCGGCGTTGTACATCACCCGGTACTGCTCATAATCCCGCGGCTCATACCCGCGAAGCTGCGGCGCGGAATTCACCTCCGGGCCGCGGTATTCCATCTCATGGGCAATGATCTGCATAAACCTCTCCGTTTCTTCTGTTTCCGATGTCAGTATAACACCATCCGTGAGAAATGTAAAGAAAAGCTTTCGGTTCTTCCCACTTGACGGTTCCTGTAAAAAATGCGACAATAGGATATATCCTTTGTATCTGTACCGATCAATCAGGATGAGGTGACTGTGATGAAGAACAACGATGCTCTGTTCCGTGAGATTTCGCTGGATCTCTCCGCCTGTATGGCAGAGAATCTCGGTATAAAAGTGAACGACGATGGAATCCGCGCTGCATACTGCCAGGATCATCGGGCAATCGTGCTGCCGCTTGACTTCGGCGCGGCCTATGTAGTGCGTCCGGTATCCCCCGAAAAGGTCAGCGCAGCGCTGGTGGAAAGCGATCCCCGCACGCTCACCGAAGGTGAGACCCTGGAAGCTGTCGATGCCGCGGCAGAGTCCAATGAAGCCTGTGAGTTTCTCGTCGTCCCCCGGAAGGATGGACTTTATCTGCTGCTCGACGCTTCTCCCGATGCGCTGACCGTCGGCCGCAGCACGATCCTTCTGGGTTCCGATACCGACGATGACTGGTATGATCCCGGTCCGCAGCCTTCCTTTGACGGCACGCCCGGCTCTTTTGCCGACTGGCAGTGGTCCTCCGGTGAGGTTTTTGCAAACTTATATGATCCGCTGATGCAGGCATATCCCGATTACATCACCCGGGAAAGCATCGGCTTTGATGAGTCCGGCAAGTATGAGATGTTTGCCTACACCTTTGCGCCTGCCGATTATGAGCAGACCATCATCATCACCGGCGGTATTCACGGTGAGGAAATCGACGGCTATCTCAGTCTTGCCAGGTTTCTGACGCTGCTGGCGCAGGAGGATGGTTCCCATACAGGGCTTCACTATCTGCGCACCAAAGTGCGTCTGGTGGTCATCCCGCTGGTCAACGTCTGGGCAGCAACCGAGACCCACACCCGCCGCAACTCCGCTGAAATCGACCTCAACCGTGACTTCGGTGATCATTCTCAGGCCGAAACGAAGAATGTGGTGCGCTATATCTCCCCTCTGGCCGGAAAAGCCTCTGCGCTCATTGATTTTCACTGTGCAAACAGTGATAAGTACGACCTCTACTACCAGTTCAGCATTCAGGCCCCCAATGCACCGGTCTGTCTCAAGGTGACCAACCACGTTTATGAGGATCTCAAGCGGCTGGGATATGGGCGCGTGCCGACGAATCTGGAGTTAATCCCCGGAAAGTATGAAAAGAAAGACAAATACCTGCAGGGCTATGCCTGGAACCATCTGAACATTCCCACACTGGTCGCGGAGCATTTTCAGGTGCGTTTCGGGCTGCATTCCGCTTTCAGCGCCGAGATGGGCGTCAAATATTACGGCAATTTCCTGATCCAGACGGCGCTTTCCCGGCTGAATCTGCACTGAACATCCCGGCAGACGTCAAAACAGAGTATAACAATCAACAACAGGAGAAAACGCAATGAATATGAACGCTGAAACCCTGATTCGCGAGTTTCGTGATCCTTCCGGCGACTATGTACCGCTTTTGATGTGGTTCTGGAACGATGCCATCACCGAAGATCAGATTACCTTCCAGATGGAGAAGATGCGTGAGCAGAATATCACCAACTTCTTCATCCATCCCGCCTGCGGCTTTGCCGTCGAGTACCTCTCCGACCGCTATATGGAGCTGATCCAATATGTCGTGCGCGAGGCAAAGCGTCTTGGTATGTATTACTGGATCTACGACGAGTACGAATTTCCCTCCGGCACCGCCGGCGGTCTGCTCTGCGAGCGTTATCCCGAGCACCGTCAGCAGATTCTCATGGTGGAAGACCGCACGCTGGAAACCCCTGCCGATCGTGTCAACATCTGCCGTTGGGGCCGCTTTGTGGGAGCCCAGCTTGTCTGGCGCAAAAACGGCAAAAACCACGTCCGCGATATCACCGACGAATGTGAAGTGACGACCTGCGGCGAGGCCACGACGCTGACCTATCGGCACCGCGACACCACACTCAACGGTCGTGCGCTGTTCTTCTTCAGCGAAGTCAGCCGCAGCGTGCGTACCTCCGGCGCCTTTCGTGTCGGCGGCGACAGCATCCCGGGCTATGTCAATATGCTCAGCCGTGAAGCTGTAGGCAAGTTTATCCAACTCACCCACGAACGCTACAAGGCCGCAATCGGCGACGAGTTCGGCAAGACCGTGCGCGGTGTATTCACTGACGAGCCAACGCCGCTTGGTATGCTCTCCCTCGCCGGCGGCCCCTGGTCGGACAATCTCTTTGAAGAGTTTGAAGCCGATCACGGTTATTCCCTCAAGCCCCTGCTCTACTGCCTGTGGGACACCGAAGCCTCCAGTCCCCGTGAGATTCAGGTGATGCAGGATTACCGTGACACCGTACGCCGGCTCTACTTCGACAGCTTCATGAAGCAGATCGGTGACTGGTGCCATGACAACAACCTCATCTTCACCGGTCACTTCGGCGGTGAGGAAAACCTGATCCACCATCTGGCACAGGGCGACATGCTCCAGGAGCTGATGCTCTTTGATATGCCCGGCGCCGACTCCATCCTCTCCTTTGACCGCATCGAGACCCCGGAGTTCAACATCGCCGGCAAGCTTGCCTCCACTGCCGCCAAGTTCACCGGCGCTCCCCGCATCCTCTGCGAGACCTTTTCCGGCTCCGGCTGGCGTCTGCGCTTCCCCATGATGAAGCGAATCGTCAACCGTCTGCTGGTTATGGGTATCAACTGGATCCAGTACATGGGCGGCTTCTACTCTGTCGGCGCCAACGCCAAGAATTTTCCCTTCGGCTTTGCGCCCAGCCACAACTATCAGAACACCCTTTTTGCCCACTACCATGATCTCAACAAATACATCGCCGGATTCCAGGCGCTGTCTGCCAACACCCGTCCCGAGAGCAGCGTTCTGCTCTTCATCCCCCTCGTGCAGGCTCTGCAGGAGCGCTGGCGCTGGATCCGCGGCAAGTGGAATGAGTTTGATTCCTTTGCCGACGTGCTCAACTGCTCCTTTATCGACACCGTCAATGCGCTGCTCTATGAGGGTATCGGCTTTGACTTCTTCTCGGAGAACATGGCCGATCAGATCACCGTGCAGGACGGTTATGCAGAAGCCTTCGGCTATCGCTACGACACGCTGATCTTCCCCAGAATGCATCACGTGAACGGCAAAACCCGAGCTCTGATCGAACAGCTCCGCGCCCACGGCGTAAAGATGATCTTTACCTACGATCTGCCCGGCGTGGACACCGATACAGGCCTTCCCTTCGACCCCGATTTCCATATGGAAGTGTACAATACCGCCGCCGTTCTGCAGCGTGACGGTAATGTATGGCTCATCAACCGCGATTTCCCCGGCGATCTTGATCTCTTCCGTGCAGCCCTTCGCTGCGTGATCCCCGAGCGAACTCTGCACATTGAAGCTGACAACGGCGTTTACATTGCCAAGCGCAGCAACGAGGATACCGAGGTCTATTTCCTCTGCAACGACGGCTCCGACGCTGCCCGTGTCTGCATTGATGCCCTGCCCGGTATGCGCATTCTCAATCCCGACACCGGCACAGAAGCTGCTTACACCGTGCGTGACGGCCGTATCTCCCTGAACCTCGCCGGTCTTGAGATGCTGGCCATCATCCGTGACAAGGCTTGCTCCGTGATGCCCGAAAGCACATACGCTCCCCTGCCCGCTGCCCGTGAGCTGGTTCTGGACGAACCTTACGCCTTCTCCGTTAACGGCGGCAACTGCCTGCCTCTCAACTACGAAATGTACGACCCCGATCTGCAGGAGTGGGTCAGGTGCGAGTTCATGCACTTTGCCCCGGAAATCCATATGCTGCCCGAAGATCCCTACCGTCTGCGCGCCCGCGTACAGATTGACCGTATGCCGGAGAAGCTTTTCCTCAATGCCGAGGTCATGCGCGTCACCCGTCTTGCGGTCAACGGAACAGACCTTGCCTTCTGTGTCAACACCCGTCGCTGGTCACCCTATGATTACACCGTGGACGTGACGGCTCTGATGCATGAGGGAGAAAACATCATCGAGCTCGACGGTATCTCCGAGAGCATTGTCCGCTTCACAAGACCGCAGTACCTGTTCCTGTCCGGCGACTTCACCGTAGCCGAAGGCGACCGCATCGCAGCGGCTGTGGAGACGATTCCCGCCATCGGCTGGGAAAAGGCCGGCTATCCCTACTATTGCGGCGACGGCACCTACCGCGCAAAGGTGTGTCTGGATGCCGTCTGCGAGTCTGCCCGGCTGATCATCCCCACGGATGACATTGCCGCAGTCTGGGTTAACGGCAAACCGGCCGGCAAGAAGCTGTGGCCGAATCACGAGATCGACGTATCGTCTCTGCTCGTACCGGGCGAGAACGAAATCACGGTCTGCATCACCTCCTGCCGCACCAATATGTTCGGCTGCGCGGCGGAGGGCTTCGGCGAAAGCATCTTCTACGGAAGCTACGCTCACGCCGTGACCGAAAACGGCCTGCTTGCTCCCCTGAAGCTGGTTCTGCGCTGAGAGAGTACCGTTCACAAGCACAGTTCAAATGTAAACCAAGCCCCGGGATTATTCCCGGGGCTCGGTTGTATCTGCAATTACTTATAATCCTTCATAAAGTCGCCGTGGGCATCAATCATCTCGTCGCACATCTTCACGATGTCGTCGATGGAGAGCTCGGCTGCGGTATGGGGATCCAGCATGGCGGCGCGGTAGATATCCTCACGCTTCTTGGACACAGCGGCCTCAATGGTCATGAGCTGGGGATTGATGTTGGTCATGTTCATTGCGGCGCACTGCACGGGCAGGCGGCCCACACGGCAGGGCGTGACGCCGGAACCGTCCACGAGGCAGGGTACCTCGACGCAGGCGTCCGCGGGCAGGTTATCGATCAGGCCGCGGTTGAGCACGTTGCCGCCGATCTTATAGGGTTTATTGGTCACCATGGCTTCCATGATATAGGACGCATACTCACGGCTGCGCTCATGGGTGATCTCACCGTTTGCAAGGATGCGATCCTTCTCCTCTGCCCAGCCCTTGATCTGGACGATACAGCGGCGGGGATACTCATCCAGCGGAATATTATAGCGATCGATGAGCTCGGGATAGCGGCTCTTGATATAGAAGGGATTATATTCGGCGTTATGTTCGCTGGATTCGGTGCAGTAGAAGCCGAAGTGCTTGATATATTCAAAGCGAACCATATCATGGTGCTTTTCGGTGGCATTCTTTTCGGCAGCACGGCGGCGGATCTCGGGATACAGGTCGTTGCCGTCCTTATCGCGGATCTCAAGCAGCCAGCCCATGTGGTTGATACCGGCGATGAGGGAGGAACAGCCTTCGAGCTTATCTTCCATGCCGAGAGGCTTGAGAATCGCCTCGGGGCAAACCTGAACGCTGTGGCAGAGGCCGACGGTCTTAACCTTGGTATAGCGCTGCATATAGCCGGAGAGCATGGCCATGGGGTTTGTGTAGTTGAGCAGCCACGCATCGGGG
Source organism: Oscillospiraceae bacterium (assembly GCA_015067675.1). Classification (GTDB taxonomy): domain Bacteria; phylum Bacillota; class Clostridia; order Oscillospirales; family QAMX01; genus SIG502. The sequence continues at coordinate 17,650 of SVMB01000047.1, read as the reverse complement.
CAGACCTCTTCCATATCGTCAGCGAAACCCTTCATGACGGGGATCGTGCGCAGAGCGCGCATGATGCCGCCGATGCCGAGGGTATCGGCGATGGTCTGGCGCAGGCCGTACTTCTTCGGGATTTCGAAGTCGATGATGGTGCAGGGATCATAGCCGCCGACCTGAATGGCGTTGACCACGAACCTGGCACCGCGCAGGGCTTCCTTACGGTTTTCAACACCCAGATAGGTCTTGACTTTGGCCCGGTTTTCGTTGATGTTCTTATTGATGGCGTCGAGAATGATCTTCGACTCCTCAAGACGAGCAGCATCGATGTCATAAAGTGCGATTTCCGCATCCCGAAGGGAGGGTGTGCACATGACGTCGCCGATGACATTGCGGGCAAAAACCGTACTGCCCGCGCCCATAAAAGTAATTTTAACCATAAATTCAGCATCCTTTCCCAAAGCTATACTGTTATTATAACAGACGTATCGGGATATTCAAGAGTATTTTCACGTAAATATACTGCTGCGGCAGGAATATGAGGCAAAAAGGCCGCCGGAATCCGCATGGTTCTGCCATCCATCCCGTTTTCCCCATGTCAAAAGCAGTCTTTCCCGCCCAAAAGGTAAAAAAATAAGCCCTCAGAACCTACATTCTGATGGGCTTACTGGTGGAGACAACAGGACTCGAACCTGTGACCCCCTGCGTGTGGAGCAGGTGCTCTACCAACTGAGCTATGCCTCCGAAATGGTGACCCGTGGGGGAATCGAACCCCCGTTACCGCCGTGAAAGGGCGGTGTCTTAACCGCTTGACCAACGGGCCGGGTAAAAGTTCTGGGAAACCCGGTTCCGGGTTTCCCAGATGGTAGCGGCAGTAGGATTCGAACCGACGACCGTACGGGTATGAACCGTATGCTCTAGCCAACTGAGCTATGCCGCCACGTCACGCGCTGTCCGTTTTCCTTTCGGTTGAGGACCTCTCGTTCAGTGCTCTTGTATTATAATATACTTTCCTCTGTTTGTCAACACTTATTTTCAGATTTTCCGAAAAATTTTTGTTGTACCATTTTCTCTCTCGTGGTACAATAGTATAAGGGAGAATTTGCCCGCCTATACCAAAGCTCAGGAGTGTTCCCATGATGCAGAAACTCTTGTCCCACGCCCGCCGCTGCGTGGAGGACTACGATATGTTTCAGGAGGGCGACCGCGTGGCGGTCGGCGTCTCCGGCGGCAAGGATTCCCTGACACTGCTCACCGTACTTGCCCGTCTTGCCTCATTCTACCCCAAGCACTTCACGGTCGAGGCCGTCTCCATTGACATGGGCTACGAGGGCGCCGACGTTTACTTCGGTGCCATCCGCCGTCTTTGCGACGATCTGGGCGTGAATTATACCGTCGTGCCCACGCAGATCCGTGAGGTGGTCTTTGACATCCGGCAGGAATCCAACCCCTGTTCACTGTGTGCAAACCTGCGCCGCGGTGCTGTCAACGAAGCAGCGCTCCGCCTCGGCTGCCGCAAGGTTGCCCTGGGTCATCACCGTGACGACGCCATCGAGACGCTGATGCTGTCCCTCTTCTTCGAGGGCCGCATCTCCTGTTTCCAGCCGGTGACCTATCTTGACCGCAAGGGTGTCACGCTGGTGCGTCCCCTGCTCTACGTGCAGGAAAAAGAGATCTCGGCCTATGCCCGCAAGGTTGACCTTCCTGTCATGCCCCGGCTCTGCCCTGCCGACGGCTACACCAAGCGCACCGAGGTCAAGGAGCTCATCGCCGATCTGCGTCACCGCTATCCCGGACTCTCCGAGCGCCTCTTCGGTGCCATTCAGCGTTATCCCCTGCATGGTTGGGAAAAGGTCTGCGAGGCTGGCCGCACCGGCACCCGCCGCAAGGCGGCCGATCCCTCCCCTGTTGATCTTCTGGCAGCTGTCATGGATTCTGAACTGTCCGGAGCGGATCCGGAATAATCCGGGTCTGCTGTGCCTGCTCCCGATAGACCCGCAGCACAGCTTCTTCCAGACGCTCCCGTGCATCTTTACTGACCGGATGAACGATATCCCGGAACCGGCCGTCGGCCATACGCCGCGACGGCATGGCGATAAAGAGACGATCCTCACCCTGAATAACCTTCACGTCATGCACGGCAAGCTCCCCGTCCAGCGTGACCGTTGCCAACGCGCGCAGCCGTTCATCCCCCTCGATATGTTTCATCCGTATTTCTGTCACTGTCATAAATCCGCCCTCAACTACGCTTGATTCCGGCACGCAGCCGGGTTTTCGCTGCATAGTATATCCGTGACTGTCGGATTTCATGTATCTGATTCGTCTATTTCGAAAGGAGATGCTCCTTATGAAGATTCTGTCCGCCTATCATCGCCCCTGCATCATCGGTATCGGCGGTGTATCCACCAGTGCCCTGGCTGAAATGCTCAAATCCCTGGGCTTTGAGGTTTTCGGCACCGACTGGAATGATTCTGCACGTACCCGCCGTCTGGTGTCTCTTGGCATCCCCGTGCACATCGGCCCAAACAACCCCCATTCCATCGACGGCGCAGATGTGGTCATCCGTACGGCTGCCGCCCACGACGACGCTCCTGAAATCGTCGCTGCCCGTGCGCAGGGCATTCCCGTCATGGAGCGCGCCGCTGCCTGGGCAGATGTGATGCGCGAGTACCGGCAGGTTCTCTGCCTCTCCGGCTGTCACGGCAAGTCCAGCACTACCGGCATGTGCGCCGCCATCGGCATCGCCGCGGAGCTTGACCCCACGGTTTCCATCGGTGCAGACCTTTCCATCATCGGCGGCAATCTTCACATCGGCGGCCATGAAATGTTCGTCGCCGAGGCTGACGAGTATTATAACTCCTTCCTCAATACGCCGCCCACCGTCGCCGTGGTCAACAACATCGAGTTTGACCATCCCGACTTCTATCCCGACCTTGACGCGGTGCTCAAGTCCTTCAACCGCTTCATCCATCTGGTGCCCTCCGACGGTACCGTCGTCGTCAACGCCGACAATGAAAATGCCTGCCGCGCCACGGCAGATGCCGACTGCCGCATCCTGCGCTTCGGTCTTGACAATCCCGCTGACATCACCGCCCGGGATCTTCACTGGGATCACGGCTGCGGCGTCTTTACGCTGATGGAGGGCGGTAAGGCGCTGGGCGAAATCCGTCTGCAGATTCCCGGCATCCACAATGTCTACAATGCTCTGGCGTCTGCTGCCGGAACCCTGGCCTGCGGCGTCGCGCCTGCCGCCGTCATTGCCGGTCTCAACGGCTTCACCGGCGTTGACCGCCGCTTTGAGCGCAAGGGTACCTTTAACGGCGCTGTCCTCGTGGACGATTACGCCCATCATCCCACGGAACTGAAAAATACCCTTGCCACCGCCCGGAGCTGCGGTTATGAGCGTGTCATCTGTGCCTTCCAGCCCCACACCTATTCCCGCACGAAGCTGCTCTTTGATGACTTCGCGGAAGCTCTGAAGCTGGCAGATGTGCCGGTGCTGACTGAAATCTACGCCGCCCGTGAGCAGAACACCGAAAACATGACCTCCAAGACCCTTGCAGACGCTGTGGGCGGTGTTTTCTGCGAGAGTCTGGCCGATACCGCCGCCTATCTGCGCTCCATCGCCCGGGAAGGCGATCTGATCATCATGGCAGGCGCCGGTTCCATCCTCGAAGTGACGCAGATGCTGTTGTCCTGACGCTGTCCAAACTTTATTCTACACAAAAGAGGGATTCATATGTCCTTTACCCTTTCAAAGCTGCCTGAAATCGTGCCGCAGATCGGCAAAGCCCTCCGCGAATGCGGTGCGTTCATCAAAACTGCCCACGATATCGACTCTGCCCTTGTCGTCAAGCCCGGCGATGTCAACTTCGTCACTGCCTACGACGTTGAGGTTCAGCGTCGGCTGCAGGCGGCGCTATCCGTTATCCTGCCTGAGGCAGCCTTCATCGGCGAGGAAAGCGATTCCAACGAAATGAACGCCAATCTCGCCTTCATCGTCGATCCCATCGACGGCACCACCAATTTCATCTGCGGCTATCAGCATTCCGCGATCTCCGTGGGGCTTCGCTGGGAGGGCCGCATGGTGGCAGGTCTCATCTACGATCCCTACCTTGACGAGCTGTTCAGCGGTATCGAAGGCCACGGTGCCTACTGCAATGACCGTCGGCTGCAGCTCTCGCCCGTTCCCCTCGACCGTGTTATCGTGGGCTTTGGTACCACGCCTTACGATCATTCCAAGGCGCATGACACCTTCATGCTCGCCGAGCAACTCTTTCTGCGCAGCCGCGGTGTGCGCCGCTCCGGCTCTGCCGCGCTGGATCTTTGCTATGTGGCCGCTGGCCGCACCGGCGGCTTCTTCGAAATCCGTCTGCAGCCCTGGGACTATGCCGCAGCATCCCTGCTCATCCGTGAAGCCGGCGGTATCATCACTCAGATGGACGGCTCTCCCATCACGCTGCACAAACCCTGCGCAATCCTTGCCGGCAATCCGATGGCTCATGCTGACCTTGTTCCGCTGTGCGCACCCTACCAGCTGAAAGATTGAGCAATTCATGCTTTCACACTACGAATGAATGGCGGTAATTAACATGAAATTACAGCAGTTTTTGAATGATTTCAAAACTCCTTCCAGCGAATATACCCTCATTCCCTTCTGGTTTCTCAACGACCGGTATGACGCAGAGCTGCTGCGTGCCCAGCTGCGTGATTTTCATGCCAAGGGTGTCAACGGCGTGGTGCTCCACCCCCGCATCGGCGTTCCCCGGGATATCCCCTACATGAGCGAAGCGTTTCTCGACGCTTTTGAAGTCTGCGTAAAGGAAGCCGCCGCGCTTGGCATGTGCGTGGTGCTTTACGATGAAGGTATGTATCCCTCCGGCTCTGCCTGCGGTCAGGTCGTGGCACGGGATCCCCGCTATGCCACCCGCCGCCTTGAGCGTCACCGCGAGCTGCCCGAGAATGCCGAGCTCATATACGAGTCCGACGGCTGGTACTACACCCTCGGCTACACCGGCGGTCACATCCGCGGTATCCACGAGGATCAGGAGGATGGCATGGAAAATGCCCCTCTTGCCGGCGATCTGCTCAACTACGAAGCCATGCGTGTCTTTATCGAGCTGACCCACGAGCGTTATTATGCCCGGCTTGCCCCCTATTTCGGTTCCACCATCATCGGCATGTTCACCGACGAGCCCTCCATGACCGGCCGCGGCGGCAATACCGGTGACGGCGGTGTCTGGAGCTACGGACTGCTCGAGGAGTTTGCCGCACGCCTGCCCGCGGACTTTGCCCTGAACGATGCACTGGACGCCCTCTTTGTCAAGGAGCATCCCCGGCATGCCGAGGCAAAGCAGATTCAGAAAGAAAACAACACCGCCCGCCTTGCCGACGCTTTCTTCCGTCAGCAGGGTGAGTGGTGCCGCGCCCATGGCATTGCCCTGATGGGTCATCCCAGCGGCAGCGGTGAAACTGCCCCTCTGGTGCATTTCGGTGTACCCGGTCAGGATCTGGTCTGGCGCTACGTTGAACCCGGTGACACGACGATGAGCGATCACAGCGTGCTGGGCAAGTCCAGCGTTGACATGGCCCGGCTCATGGGCAGCCGCCGCAACTCCAATGAAGCCTTCGGCTGCTGCTCCAACAAGGAAAACGTCTGGGAATTCCGCTTTGATGAGATGCTCTGGTACACCAATTTCCTGTTGGTACGCGGCTGCAATCTGATCTTCCCCCACGCTTTCTTCTATTCCCTGCGCCTGCCTGTGCAGCATGAAGAACGTCCTCCGGACGTGGGCAGCGGCAACATCTGGTGGCCTCACTACCGTGAGTTTGCCGACTACTGCAGCCGTATCTGCATGATCAACACCGACAGCCGTCCCGCGCCTCAGATCGGCGTACTGTCCGACGGCGTCACCTCGCCTTACCGCTGCGTGAAGCCCCTGTGGGAGAACGGCATCGAGTTTTCCTACATCAGCGCAGCCCTTCCCGGTCTTATCGACTGTTTCGACGGCGGCAAGCTTGTCATCAACGGCTACACCTTCGATACACTCTTCTGGGAAGACGGCGTGGTGCTCCCCTCCGGTCTCTGCACCGCACTTGCGGCTTTTGAAGCTGCCGGCGGCAGAATTATCCGCTCCGACTTCGCCGCAAATCTCCCCACTCCACCTGCTGCGTTTGCGCCTGCGGCTCCGGCACTGCGCCGCACGACACTCGAGCGCGGTGGCCTGCATATCCACCTGCTTTTCAACGAAGGCGCCGATGAGACCATCTCCGGTACCTATACCATTCCCCAGACCGGTGCGCTGCTGCGTCTGGATGCCTTCACCGGTGACTCTGTATCCATCCCCGCCGTCATCGAAAACGGCTGCATGAAGGCAGAACTCTCCCTTGCCCCCGGCGAGATGATCATCCTGACCGTTAATCCCGACGGTACGCCCGCGAACGTGCAGGCCGAAGTTCCGGCATCTGCGATCGCGCTGGATAACTGGAAAGTTCTCTGCACCTGCCCCGAATCCGCCGTGGCAGATGCTGCTTTCGCGCTGGATAAAGTCCCCCATCAGGCGATTCTGACCTTTGCCGACATGCACGATCAGGCTTACGTCACCGTCAACGGTCATCCTGCAGGCGTTCTTTTCCACAAGCCCTGGAAGATTGACGTGACTGCTTACCTGCATCACGGCGTCAACACAGTGCATCTTGATCTGCTGGGTTCCCGCGCCAACCGCTACGGCAAGCCTGTGCCCATGGGTGTGGAGGGCTCGCAGCTCCTTGTCCGCTGATCCATTTCCGACTCTCAAAACAGGAGGCATTCCGATGCCTGAGGTTCACATTCTGTACGTTGGGCGCTACTTTGGCCACCTCAACGAGCATGAGCACGAGCACGACTTCTTCCAGATCTTCCTTCCCTCCAGCGACAAGGTGTACGTACAGTCTCACGGAAAGCCCTGTCTGTGCGATCCTGCCCGGTCGTTCTATTTCGTCGCGCCCGGATGTCCCCACACGCTTCTCCTGCAGGACGGCGAGATCCTCTCCCCCGGCACCTTTCACTGTGCGCTGGACTGCAAGTTTACCGTGTCCGATCCTGGTCTCGCGGAAAAGCTTGCACGGCTTCCGCTGATTCTGGATCGTCCGCCGCTGTGCGACGAACTTGCCGAGTGGATTATCCGCACGGCTGCGGCCCGTGACGAGCACAGTCAGGAGCTGATGGAGTCGCTGCTGTCTTCGTTTCTCCTGTTTTTGCTGGACAAACCCGGTGAAATGCCGGATACAGAGCTTCTCTACGTCCCGGACACCACCGTTCGCTTCGGCAACGTCAACATCACAATGCTCACCGAATACATAGACAAGCATTACGCCGAGAAAATCACTCTGGAAAGGCTGACGCATCTTGCCTGCATGAACAAAACCTCGCTTTGTCATGCCTTCCGCTGTGTCCTTGGCATGTCGCCGATCGCCTACGTCAACTTCCGGCGCATGGAAGTAGCGCGGCGTATGCTGCTGGATACCCAAGTCTCCATTTCCGAGATCGCAGCGCGTGTGGGATACCGCAATGTCAATCATTTCTGCCGCAACTTCAAGGAGAAAGAGGGACTTGCCCCTTCTGCCTACCGCAGTCACAATCTGCGCACGCTCAACAATTGCCGGGACGAGATTCTCCACCGGGACATCTACGACCGTGATCTTTCCGATGAATCCACCGAAGAAGGTGAAAGACGCCTCTCCGACGGTCTGAAATACCTCAACAACTAAAAAAACGGCGCAGTTCAACCGTGCGCGGTGTTTGCGGCTATTACGAGTCGGCCGTATCCGGTGCAGAGCAGAGCCGTCACTGCACGCTGAGTCTGATATCACCCGTGTTGGTGGTAATTCTGCATTTCCCGCCGGGAACACTCTCCGGCACCTCAACATCGCCGGTATCCGTGCTGACTGTAAAGATCTTTCCGGAAAGCAGCGTACCCGTCACGTCGCCGGTATCGGTTGTGACGCTGATCTCTCCTGCATCACAGCCGTCAAATGTTACATCTCCTGTGGTTCTCTCAATTGCAAAGCTTTCCTCTGCAATCACGTTTTTCAGAATCAAATCTCCGGTATCGCCGTCTGATATGAGGTTCCTGCATTCCGTATCCGTGATATGAACCTTGCCCGTGGAGACACTGACTGCTATCTCACCTGCACAGATCACATCGGCAACCGTCACGTTTCCGGTTGATACAGAAAGGTCAAGGGTGACCGGGGATGTACCCTCCACATCTATCCTGCCTGTACTTGTCCCGATTTTTACGCTTTCCGCAACCAGCGCACGGCAGATCACGTCCCCCGTATCCGTTGTAACATCCAGCTTTTCAAAGTTGAACTCCAGCGGAATCTCAATATCGCCCGTGCTTCCCTCGATCGTGAGCGTATCATAGGCGGTCTTTGGCAGATACACGGTAATCTCAGGCGCCCCGACTATGATGCCGATATGCTCATACCATTCCCGCTCATCCTGCGCCCGGATCATCAGCGTTTCGTTTGCAACCGCCACCGAATGGAATTGATTTTCCTGTTCATAACAGATTACCCGGCATTTGTTATCCTGAGACAGGGCAAGCTGAATATCCGCTGTATCGGTTTCAAACGACAGCTTGCAAAATGCCTGGTCTACCGTATACGTACGGGTCGCAAAGGGTACGGTATTGAGCTTTGTAAAATCCCAATCATATACTGTCATCACAGACACAAAGAGCAGCAGTCCGATCATCACAAGCACGCCGGCTGCAATCAGCCAACGTTTCCTCTTTCCGTTCATTGCGCACCCTCCCGTTTCACAAAGCATCTTTTGATGCCGCGCAGAATTGCCTTTGTAAACTGCCCCATTCCCTTTGTGGCTGCCACGCATCCGTAATACAGGAAGATTGCAAGACCCGCGCAAACAAATCCCCCCGCGAGCATGGCAGCACCCGAAGTAACGTTCCCGCCCAATGCAAAAACAATACACGACACTACACCGCCACCAGAACAAACTGCAAGGGAGATAAACACCGCCCACAGAGCGATTATCACAGACCACAGTACAACATAAAGGGAAACCAGCACGGCAAACGCCGCAATCAGCATTGAAAACCACACAGGCGATCCCAGCACCAGTAAGATGATCTCCCAAATACTGAGCCGTCTTTTCGGCCTTATCTTCTCTTTTACGAGCTTGGTCAGCGGAATCTCTGCCATGATCTGTTCCGCGATTTCTTCAACCGAGCCGATTGCCGAAACCGCCTCTTCTTCCGCAGAGCCTTCTTCTATCCGGTCCTCAATCATCTCACTGTAGAAGCTCAGGTGTTCTTCCACATCCTTCTGCGGCAGGCCTGCCAGTTTATCATGCAGCGACATGAGAAATTCAATCTTCGTCATCGTTTTCATCCTCTCTGGTCACAAACTGATAAATGGACAAGATCTCTTTCCATTCCGTTTTGAAATCCTCAATGCGTTTGATCCCCGCGTCGGTGATCCGATAATATTTGCGAAGCCTGCCTCCGTGCTCTGCAGTGCGCACGGTCAGCATATCGGCTGATTCCAGACGTTTCAGAATGGTATATAGTGTGGATTCCGAAAGCTCAATGCACGGCTTTACATCCTTGATGATCTTATAACCGTAGGATTCCTCACTTTTAATGGCAGACAACACGCACACATCCAAAAGCCCACGTTTCAACTGAATGTCCATCGTATACCCCCCTTCAGGTTATACATCATATCACGAAGTATCAGGGTTGTCAACACTAAAAAAACACTGCGCATGGTGAGCTCCCTGCGCAGTGTCGTTATTCAAAGATTCAGTTGATTCAGCACCGGGGGCTGCTCCTGCTGCCAGTCGGCCACGGCAATCCCGCCCGTTTCCGCTCTGCTGTCTGTTAGAGATTTGCTTTGATCTTCTCGATCATCTCGGCATACTGCTCATCGGTCAGATAGGTCTTGCCGGGATTCATCGCAAACACGCCGCCCCACTCAAACTCATCCCGGTATTTGGGCACCAGATGGAAGTGCAGATGGCAGCCGGTATCGCCGTAAGCACCGTAGTTGACCTTCACGGGATTGAACGCCGCGTGGATAGCGCGGGCAGCTCTCGCCACATCGGCAAAATACGCGTTGCGCTCCTCGTCGGAGATGTTGACCAGTTCGCTGACGTGATCCTTATAGGCCACGATGCAGCGGCCGGGATGGCTCTGCTCCTTGAAGAGGATCAGGGTGCTCACGCTGAGCTCGCAGATATAAATGCCGAAGGCATCCAGCAGTTCTCCGCGCATACAGTAGCCGCATTTGGTATCTTTCATGGTTCTTCCCTCCTGAATGGACGTTTGATGTTATGAAAAATATAACACGGACGGCTGCCGTTGTCAATACCGGGCTTTTTGAGTGCTTGTATTACAGTTTCATGACCATTTGACGGCAGCGCTTGCGCAGAGCGCCGGTTTGGGATATACTGATAGCCGGACGAACGTCCGAAATTCTATCCAACGGAGGTATTTTCATGAAGTACACGACTAAGAAGGATACGGTTGGCTAACCCGGGAGGTTTGCGAATACCGTCACCACGCAAATCCTCCTGAAAAGCCGCTTTCCACTTTTTGGAGGATCACAATTGAACAGAGAAAACAAGCGAAAGACCTTTGAAAAGGGCTACTACAAAACCCACGCCTGTACCGACACCTTCACCTGTAAGGTCTGCTCCCGGCTCGTCACGCCGCAGGATGCCGGTACCGATCACCGCAATCACTGCCCCAACTGCCTGTCCAGTCTCCATCTGGACATTGAACCCGGCGACCGTGCAGCCGACTGCGGCGGCATCATGGAACCAATTGCCGTCTGGGTACGCAGGAACGGTGAGTGGGCAATTATTCACCGCTGCCGACGCTGCGGCGCGCTCTCATCAAACCGCATTGCAGCGGACGACAATCCCATGAAGCTCATGTCCCTGGCCATGAAGCCTGTAGCCCAGCCGCCGTTTCCCCCGGAACGTATTGTCGAGATGACAAAGCTGATGGGAGGTGACGGCGAGATCTGAACCGCTTTCTGCCATAAACAACAAACCCAAAACGCCGCTGTCCGGGGGATAAGCTCCGGACAGCGGCGTTCTCATTTCTTACGCAAACTCAACATAGCCGCTTGTGAGCACAAACGGCTCGCCGTCAAGCTCTGTTCTGATCTCCACATAGTATCCCGCAGCGTCCTCCGGAAGCTGGCCGGTCACCGTTCCTCCGCTGACCGTGCAGGGAATCGTCTGCCAGGTCTGTTCCATGAACGGATACTCGCCGTAGCCATACTTGTTCTGTTTGACGTAGCGCATGGGAGAGGTGATGTAGTAGGCGGTCGCTTCCGCTTCCCCCTCAACGGCTATGTCAAAGCTAAACGCCCGACCCTGCGGCTGCGTCAGCACCTGCGGCACGGCTCTGCCTGCCAGGATCGCGTCGGCGTAGGCCATGATTTCCGGTCGCGCCCAGCCGAGGGTATGCCCGTGTCCCATTCCGTTGATGATGGAGAGGATGGTCTGCTCATTGCCGGGTCTTGTGTCGAGATAGCTTTGGGTATTGGCCTGAATGGAAAAGTTATTGTCATCGTTCCAGCAGAGCCAGAATACCGGCGTTTTAACCCTGTCGAAGCGTTTTTCGGCCAGCCAGAGCTTCCTGACCGGTTCTGACTGGAACCAGCGCCTGATCGATCCCAGCGTCAGGTCACTGAGATAACCGGAGCCGTAGACGGGAATTGCAAAAGCAAATTCCGTCTCATAGCCCAGCATGATGGACGTGATCACCCCGCCCCAGGAAATGCCTGTCATGCCGATCTTCGCAGCATCCACCCGCGGATCAGCCGCCAGAATCCGCCGGGCAAGCATCACATCCGCCACCGCGTGGTACATCCACTGCTTTTCCACGCAGTCATCCGTCACTTCCTGCATGGACTGATTTCCCGGCGCGTCGGTATAGCCGTCCTCCGCAAATTCACCATAGAGTCCATGATGCCAGCCTGATTCGGACTCGTCCGGAAAGTATCCGGTGGTATCCATGGCAATGGCGGCGTAGCCGTGGTCAACCCACAGCTTTACCCAATGCGGGAACGCATGGCCTCCGCCGCCGTGCACCAGCACCACGCCCGGAACCGTTCCCCCTGCATTCTCAGGAAAGCCGATATAAGCAAATACCTTTGTTTTCTTACCCGCAATGGGCATACCCTCGTAGGTGATCGCCCGGATGCCCGGCTGCTCCGCCGGATCAAAGGCTGCATGATGGGTGCAGCGCACTTCCACTGTATTCAGATCAAACATGGCCGTCCTCCCCTTTGCAGGAAATTGCTGATTTGTCAGCTTCATTATATCACTCATGTTCAATCATCACAAGTATTTTCAATACTTTTCGTATCTCATCGCGCTTTCTTGACACCTTTGCTTTCCTGTGCTATACTCAACACAACCAATCAGACGGAGGGTGTCGTATGAAAAAGATCCTTGTCATCGGCGGTACCGGTGCGTTCGGTACCTATCTTGTGCCGGAGCTTCTCTCCATGGGCTATGCCGTGGACGCGATCACGCTGGAAGAGGCCGAATCCAACCATCCCAATCTGCGCTACATCACCGCACGCGGTACCGACGAGCTTCTGCAGTCGCTCTTTGCTGAAAACCGCTATGCAGGCATCGTGGATTTCATCCACTACCAGCCTGCGGAGTATGCCAATCGTCACCGGCTGCTGCTTGAAAACACCGATCACCTGCTCTTCCTCTCCTCCTACCGCATTTACGCCGACCTTGAGCATCCCATCCGCGAGACTTCGCCCCAGCTCATCGATACCGCGACCGATCCGCTGTTCCTGGAAACCGACACCTACGGTCTCTCCAAGTCCCGCTGCGAACGTATCCTGCTGGATTCAGCCTACGACAACTGGACAGCCGTGCGTCCGCTGATCTCCTCCTCCAAACGCCGCTTTGACCTCATCACCACCGGCGCGCCGGTGCTCATCGAACGCAGCCGTCAGGGCAAGCCCATCCTCCTGCCGGAAAGCACCCGCCACAAGGTCGCGGGACTTGGCTGGGCAGGCAACGTCGCCCGCATGATGGCGCGGCTTGTCACCTCGGACAACACCTTCCGCGAGGCTTACACCCTCGGCACTGGCGAAGTACATACCTGGGACGAGGTCGCAGGCTGGTACCATGATCTGCTGGGTTCGGAGTTCATCTGGGTCAATAACGAGGACTTCCTGAAATACGGCATGCCGGATTCCCTCGGTCACCGCTGGATGCTGGAGTACGACCGCATGTATGACCGCACCATCGACGCCGGGAAGATGATGGCAGCCACCGGCTTTACGCTCTCCGACTTCGTGCCCGTGCACGATGCCATCGCCCGTGAGCTTGCAGAGCTCCCGACCGATATGCACTGGGCTGAAAACGCCGACCTGACTGCCCGAATGGACGGTTATATCGCAGGACTTAAGTAAAACGATCTCAACGGATACAAAAAGAAGGCTCCCATCAGGTGGATGGGAGCCTTTTTGTCATATACTCAGAATCCAGTTTGCAATATCCGCGATCACGTCGGCGCCGATGTGGCGCTCGGCGGCAAACTCCTGTCTGGCTTTGGCAATGCTTGAAGTCACCGCTGGGACAAAGGCGTGATTGAGTCCGGGATAGAGCCGGAATGTCACATTATTCCGGTCCCCTAACAGTTCCTGATAGCTGCGGTAATCCACGTCGGCTTTTACCTGCACGTCCCGTTCACCCTGCATGATGAGCATGGGCTTGCAGGAGACTTTCAGATAATCGGCGGCAGGATGTTCTCCCATTTCCTTGAAGTAGTAAAGCGTGGTGCCGCCGCCGACCTTCTTCTTCATCGCTTGCGCATCGGGGAGATCGTATAAGCCATCGAAGAGCCGGGTGAGCTTTTGCACCTGCTTACCCGCGATCATCCGCGGGAACGCGGGCAGTTCTGCCAGGGCCTGTGCAGTCTGGGAAAGCATCACGTCTTCCAGCTTCCGCAAGGTACCGGCCATCAGGATGAATCCCGTGAAATCGCCGCCTTCGACGTCGATGCGGGGAGCGAGCATCGCGCCCATGCTGTGGCCGATGATGAAGATGCGGGAGGGATCAATGCGGGTATCGCTGCGCAGAAGTTCTGCCGCAAGAACGGCATCCTCGATGGTTTCCTGACGCACGGTGATGGGAGATGATGGATCCCGCAGCATCTTCATGCCGTGAGAAAAAGAGCGCTTGTCATAACGCACCGACGCAATGCCGTGCTGTGCCAGACCATCTGCCAGATCGCGGAAAGGGGTCAGTTTTCCGACTTTTTCGTCCATATTGCTGGATCCGGAGCCGTGAACAAAGACGACTGCGGGCAGAGGCTGCGCGGTATTTTCCGGCAGGGTCAGCAGTCCTCTTAGCGGATAGCCTGTGTTCTGCCCGAGGATGATTTTTTCACTTGTCATTTGCTTATCCTCCGATGTGTGTCTCGGTTCGGGTCAGTTTTCTCTGCTCCTGCGCACATGCAGCACATAGGAATACAACGTGGGAACCGCGATCATCACCACAAAGATGGCAATAATCAGCCAATCAATGCGCAGAAATGCCGCGAGTAAAAATGCCACGCCGCAGATCACCCAGAGCTTGCCCGCCATGCGGTGGGTACGGTTCCAGTTGTCCTCATCCGCCAGCGTCCAGGGCAGCTTGATGCCCATGGTGTAGCTCTGGCGGCACTTGGGCAGGTAATTGCCGATGATGATGAGCAGCACGCCGATGAGAACCGGCATCACGGTGCCCATTTTCAGCGGATATCCCAGCGCTTCGCTGTAAACCAGCGTCATGGTCACGCAGGCAATGACCGGGATGATCCACAGCACCAGCTTCATCATCTTCGGGCTGATCCGCTCCCGCTTGGGATCGGCGTTTGTCCCCAGCATACAGACCCACTGAACAGCCAGAAGGATGCAGGGAAGGCCGAAAACCACAAAGGCGCGGCTGCTCCAGCCGTTGGGTTCTCCGTTAGCGCCGAAGTGCGTGGCGATTACCTCCGGCAGGCGATCCCATAGGATGATTCCCGCCAGAACCGGCAGGAGGATAATGATGGACGTGATGATGAGTGTGGAAAGGTTTTTCTTAATCATGATGGTCTGCCTCCTTTAAGTCGCTGATCCACAGAAGGATCTCTTCAAGCACCGAGGTGTTGAGCTCGTAGTAGATGAATTTCCCTTCGCGGGAGTCAAAAATCAGGTCTGCCTCTTTCAGTACAGACAGATGCCGCGAAATCGCAGCGGCGGTGATATCAAAATGCCCGCCGATTTCCCCGGCCGAAAGCTTGCCGGATTTGAGCAGGCTGAGGATCTCCCGCCGGGTTGGATCCGCCAGCGCCCGCAGGGTGTTCTGGATACTCACGGTTCTCGCCTTCTTTCATTTAACATTTAAGTTAATTGTTAAGTATAGTATAGCAGAGGTTTTCTGGTTTGTCAAGAGGTTTCGGCGGATCGGCAGAGATTAACGGCTATAGCGGAATTTAGCTATTTTTTCCCCGCTTCTCGCCAATTTCTCCCGGAAGATCAATCAAAAAGGCAGCCATTGGGCTGCCTTTTTTCCTGTTTCATGCAATTATCGTCTGTCCCGTCTCTGCACCATGCCCAGCAGCCGTAAAAACTGCGTCAGCGCCACCGTCAGTGCCGCCACATAGGTGAGGGCGGCTGCGGTGAGCACGCTTTTGGCAGTACCCAGCTCCTCGCGGGACAGCATCCCGCCGGATTCGATCGCATTCAGCGCACGGCGGCTCGCGTTGAACTCCGTGGGCAGCGTCAGAAGCTGGAAGAGCACGGAAAGCGCAAAGCAGGCAACGCCCGCGTAGGCAATCACGATCATATTGCGGCCCAAACCCTCAAACAGAATGCCCAGAAGCACCAGAGGAATCGCGATTTTGGACCCGAAGTTGGTAATCGGGATGATGGCGTTGCGGATGGTCAGCGGCGCATAGCCGTGGGCGTGCTGGATGGCGTGCCCCGCCTCATGGGCAGCGACGCCGATGGCTGCGGCGGAGGATACGCCGTACACGTTATCCGACAGGCGCAGCACCCGGCTTCTCGGATCGTAATGGTCGGTGAGATTGCCCTGCACGTGCTCGATGCGCACACCGTCAACGCCGTTTGCCCGCAGCACCTGATACGCCGCGTCGTACCCGGTCATCCCGCTCATGGGACGAACCCGGGACCCCGCCTTGAATGCGGAATTGACCCGGGCGCTTGCCCAGACTGAAAACAGCACGGCGGCGATTACCGCGAAATACCAGGGATCCCAGTAATAAAAAAATGGCATGAGAAAGCCTCCTTTTTCATCGTTTGGCACTTACTCTACCACAATGTTCTCCCGGAGTCAAGCAGATTATGTGAAGCTTTGCGTAATTGACAATCGCAGAAGATCATGCTACAATAATACAACCAAAAATATAAGGAGAAAAGAGTGTGAAGATATCTGTTTTTTACCAGCATCTGCTTGATGCTGCTGCACAGCAGGAACAGAATATTGCAGAAATGCTGGAGTTTTTCCGCAAACAGGGAGTCGCCGCCGCCGAGCTTTCCATGCAGCCTCTCATCGAAGATCCCGCGATTCCTGCCCGTCTGCAGGCAGCCGGGCTCGCGATTTCCTCCATTTACGGCGCCTGTCCGTTTGCCTCTGATCCAAACTCCGATGCAGGTCTCCGTTTGGTCGACGCAGCTGTCAGCGCAGGCAGTCGGCTCGTCATGCCGCTGCCAGGCTCTTACTCCCCCGATATTCCCGATGAGCAGGTACGTGAAAACATCACCATAGGACTCTCCCGCATGGTGGACTACGCCGCGCAGGCGGGAATCACCGTCACCATCGAGGATTTCGACAATCCCAGGAGTCCCATCAACACCTCCGCAGGAATGCTGTACTTTGGTGAACGCATCCCGGGACTTTGTTACACTTACGATACGGGTAACTTCTACACCGTTGAGGATCCCCACGACGCTTTCACTGCCATTGAATCCCGCCTGCGCCACGTCCACGGCAAGGATGTGACCGCTAAACCCGTTTACGCTGAGCGATGCTTTCCCAGCATCACAGGTGCGCCCCGCTACTCATCGCCTTTCGGTGCGGGAGACGTGGACAAACGCACTGTCGGCGCTGATCTGCGCCGCATCGGCTACGATGGATACGTCACCACCGAGTTTTTCGGTGTGCGCGATTATAAAGCCGCCATTCTTGATTCGATCAGATGGCTGCATGAAAACTGGTTGTAAAAAAATTCCGGGCAGTGGGGATGATGGAAAGGAAAGCGTTGTCCTTCATTTTTCATCATGCTAAAAGCGAAACCGCAAGCCTTGAACGGTTTGCGGTTTTGTGTGCTGCTGTGATAGAATGAAAACGACAAACTTGAATTTGTGGACACAACCATTGAAAATTGAGTTGTAATGCGATTGGCAACTTTAAGTTGCGCAAACGCAAAAACAGGTTGGTAGTGATTTGTGATTTTTTGCGCTAAAATAACGGCACCAAAGGAGGTGCGCATATGAGTTTTTCAGAAAATCTAAAGCAAATCAGAAAAGAACACCATCTATCGCAGGAAGAACTGGCAGAACTTCTGGATGTGAGCCGACAGGCTGTTTCCAAATGGGAGCAGGGCATGGGATACCCGGAAGTGGAAAA
>SVMB01000046.1 GCA_015067675.1 Oscillospiraceae bacterium | reverse complement strand
CCGGCTTGGTTTGCGTCCCGGGATGTGATCCATCCCGGGACGTGCTCTATCAAAAAAGGAGTTATCACCATGAAATACACCGCTTATACCAATCGTGCTGATACGGATGCCGTCTTTGCCCCCCTCCCTGGCGCTGCACAGTATGAAGGTCCGCTGGCAGATTCCGTCCACTTCATTCAGGATGCACAGCTTAATGATCCCGCTCTCTGGTCGCTGTTCGTCGAGCAATTCCGTATCGGCACCGTTGACGATCACGATAAGGGCTGGCGCGGTGAATACTGGGGCAAGATGATGCGCGGCGCCTGCTTCACCTACGCCTACACGCAGAATGCGGAGCTTTATCAGGTTCTCGAGGACAGCGTGCGGGATATGCTCACCGTACAGGACAAGTTCGGCCGCATTTCCACCTACTCCGTTCTTGCGGAGTTTCACGGCTGGGACGTCTGGTCCCGCAAATATGTGCTGCTTGGTATGCAGTACTTCCTTGAAATCTGCACCGATGACGGTCTTGCCGACAAGGTGATCGCCTCCATGTGCGCCCAGGTCGATTACATGATGAAGAAGATCGGCAATGAAGGGGTTGCGATGCTTCCCATCACCAATACCTCCGAGTGGTGGCAGGGTCTCAACGCTTCCTCCATCCTTGAGCCCATTGTACGGCTTTATAATCTGACAAAAGAGCAGAAATACCTAGATTTTGCCAAATCCATCATCGATGCCGGCGGTATGCGTGGTTTTAACCTTTTTGAAGCAGCTCTCGAAGGCAAACTGTATCCCTATCAGTACCCCGTCACCAAAGCTTACGAAATGATGTCCAATTTCGAGGGCATTCTGGAGTATTACCGCGTCACCGGCGAAGAAAAGTACAAGACCATGGCGATCAATTTCGCCCGTCTGGTGGCCGAGTCCGATATCACCGTCATCGGCTGCGCCGGTACCACCCACGAACTCTTTGATCACTCCGCCGTACGCCAGTTTGATCCGGATTTCAACGGCATCATGCAGGAAACCTGCGTCACCGTCACGTGGATGAAGTTCTGCCATCAGCTTCTCTGCCTGACCGGCGATGCAAAATACGCCGATTACATTGAGCAGTCCGTCTACAATGCCCTTCAGGGTGCCATCAACCTCAACGGCAACAAGTGCAAGGATCAGGTCTTTACCTTTGACAGCTACAGTCCCCTTTTAAACGGCGTTCGCGGACGCGGCGTCGGCGGCTACAAGGATATCATCCGCAACCGCTTCTGGTGGGGCTGCTGTGTTGCCATCGGTGCCGCCGGTACCGGTCTGGTTCCCATGACTGCGGTTATGCCTGCCCGCGACGGTGTCGATGTGAACCTTTATCTGCCGGGAACTTACACCCAGAAGCTCACCGACGACGCCGGTGTGAAGCTCACGCTGGATACCGCCTATCCCGTTGATGGAACGGTACGCATTCAGGTGGAGACCTGCCGCGAGGAGCACTTTGCCATCAGCCTGCGCATTCCCGCATGGAGCGCCCGCACGAAGCTTTCTGTGAATGGTGAAGCATTCTCTGCCGCTCCCGGGCTTTATGCCAGATTAGAGCGCAACTGGAAATCCGGTGATGTGATCGAGCTGACCCTTGATATGCGCACTGCCATCATCCGTGCCGCCGCACTTGATCCCGATGCCCGTCCGGAGGCAATCTGCCATGCAGCTCTCCGCCGCGGTCCTGTGGTTCTTGCCCGTGACGCAGCCCTTGGCGAGGATATCACCGAAGCGGTCACGCTCATCGATGAGGACGGCTTCGCCGTCGTGGAACCCTCCTCCACTGCAGGCTTTGATGTCCGTCAGGAATACCGTGTCAAGACTTCCGGCGGTCACATCACCGTCGTCGATTACGCTTCCGCCGGTCAGAGCTGGGATCCCGATCTTCCCATCTCTGCCTGGATTGTCACCAGGTAAATGTATCGCCTCCCGCGCCCTGAAACCTTGCGTTTCGGGGCGCTTTCCTGTATAATGACTCTGAAGTTTGTTTACGGAGGCTGGCCATGCGTCTGAATCGTCTCATCGGCATCATTACAACCCTGCAGCAGAAGGGCAAAGTGACCGCGCCATATCTCGCCGAAAAATTTGAGGTATCCCGCCGTACCATCGCCCGCGATATCGAGGATATCTGCCGTGCCGGTATCCCGATTGTCACCACGCAAGGGTCCGGCGGCGGCATCTCCATCATGGACGGGTTCACCATTGACACAACCGTGCTGACGGAGGATGAACTGCAGGCGATATTTGCCGGTATCTCGTCACTTGACAGTGTATCAAACCGTCCTTCCAACGCGTCCCTGCGCGATAAGCTCGGCGGACAATTGGAAACGATGGATCATATCGTGATTGATCTTGCAAGCTTCTACAAGGGCTCCCTCTCCGAAAAGATTGAGCTGCTCAAAGCCGCCATTTCAGCGCACCGGCAGGTTTCATTCCGGTATTACTACAACCGCGGTGAAGAAATCAAATGCATTGAGCCTGCCCTGATCGTGTTCAAATGGACAAGCTGGTATGTGTTCGGCTACTGTCCTGACCGTGCGGATTTCCGTATGTACAAGCTCAACCGTCTCTGGGAGCTCGAGATGCTGGACACCACTTTCCAGCCCCGCGAAATCCCCCGGGAGAAGCTGCAGTTCGGGCAGCATCTCACCGATGATATCCTGATATCCGCCCGGTTTGCACCGGAGCTGAAATACAGGCTTGTGGAAGAATACGGGCCTTCGAGCTTCACCGCACGGGAGGACGGCTGGCTGGACGCCACCTACTGGTTCACGGATTACGACTATGCCCTGCAGTGGTTCCTCGGCTGGGGCAGCCGGGTACGGGTGCTGGCCCCTGAGCCGTTTGTGACGCGCTATCGTGAGGAGCTCCGGAAAATGCTTGATGCGCTTGATCAAACATGACATACAGCTGTCCGGTTTGATGTGGTATTCTGAACACAAAAAAACCGGAGGCAATACACATGAACCGTCTGCTGCTCACATCCGCAGGATTTGAAAATCCCGACTGCGGCCGTCTTTTTCTCGATGAAATCGGCATTATTCCCGAAGAGATTCGTGTATTCTTCATTCCAACTGCGGCTATCACTCCCGACGCAATCGCCATGCTGCCCGCCTGTCGGCGGGATTTGACGGAGCTTGGCATAACAGAGGACCATATCACCGTCTTCGATCTTGACCGGCCGCTGACAGACGCCGAGCTTTCCGCCCATCATGCATTCTATGTCTGCGGAGGGTCTCCGTCGCATCTGCTGGAGCGCATGAATGCCGCCGGATTCCCCGACACCCTCCGGCGCGCGTTTGCGCAGGAATACATATACGTCGGCGTCAGTGCAGGAAGCATCGTCTGCTGCGCAAACCTCAAAGGCAATCTCGGATACCATTCCAAACGTCTGAGCGTCCACTGTAATCAATGCGAAGAAACGGCGAATCAGCTCAGACTCACCAACAATCAGGCACTTTGGATTCGCGGAGATATGATGGAGATCATTGGATGAAAAGGATGGAGGTTTTAATGAACCAGTTTGAAAAATGCCGCTATGAGCTGTTATGCAGATGAATAACACAAGGAGACTCCTGCCATGAGCATTTCCATCCGTCCCGCTGTCACCGCTGACCTCGACGCAATTGCACAGCTGTACGACGACTTAAACGATTATCTCGCCGCCCACGGGAACCCACCGCATTGGAAGAAAGGTGTGTACCCTATCCGCAGTCACGCCGAGGACGCCCTGTCCCGCGGCGAGCTCTATGTCGCCGTGATCGACAGCACCATTGCCGGGACGGTTGTCTACTCCCCCGAACAGGGCGAGGTGTATAAAACCGTCAGCTGGGGCACCGACTTCGACGTTCCGGTTATCGTCATCTGCAAGCTCGCGGTGCATCCTGCGTTTTTGGGCTGCGGCGTGGGTGCAAAGCTATTGGATTATGCAGCGGAAGTCGGTGCCGGGCGTGGGGTCAAAGCTGTCCGGCTGGACGTGTATGAAGAAAACCTGCCCGCAATCCGGCTGTATGAAAAATGCGGCTTTCAATACAGAGGTACCGTTGACCTGGGGCTTGAAAAGCTCTATGGACTGAAGTGGTACAAGGTCTTTGAAAAGCTTGTGCAGACATACTGACTTTTCCCGCTTGACAATTCCGGAAAACCGTGATAAGATAATCAAAAATCACCGGGAGTTTGAACATATGCGTACAATCCACACTTTCCTCAATACCCAGCAGCAGTTCGCCGTCAATCTGACCTCGGGCTTTTGCTGTTGTGCGCATAACCGGTAACATTCAAAGTTGCTGACAACGGCCGCAGGCTCGCTCAGAGTCTGCGGCCGATTTATTTTACCCGAAGGGAGGAATCACCATGCCGGAACAGTCCGGGGACCACCAGCAAAAGGTGACATTTCACGAAAACCCATCAAAACATATCTGCTTCAAATCACATGGAGGTTATCATGAACACGATCAACGAACCTGTTCTGGCAATGTACAACGAAGGTATCGAGCGCGGCAGACTGCGAAAAGGGCTGGGGCTCATCGAATTTGCACGTACAAAGGAGATCCTCGCAGACTGGCTTCCGCCGGCACCTGCCGTCATCTACGATATCGGCGGCGGTTACGGCGAATACGCCTGGTGGCTTGCCTCTCTCGGCTACGAGGTTCATCTGTTTGATCTCTCGGAGACGAATATCCTGATGAGCGCAGAGCTTGCCTGCGAATATCCGGGCACACACCTTGCCGCAGCAGAGGTCTGCGATGCAAGAAGTATCCCACGATCCGACGCAAGCGCTGACGCGATCCTTCTCATGGGGCCGCTCTATCACCTCACCAATTACAGCGACCGCAAGGATGCTTTGCGTGAGTGCAGGCGACTGCTGCTGCCGGGCGCTCCCCTGTTTGCATCGGCCATTACGCCTTACGCGCCTCTTCTCCACCGCATCACAACCTACGGCGTCCGTGATCGGCTGCTGGACGATCCGGAGTTCATGAGCATGGTCACGACGGAGCTGCGCGATGGTCGGCACGTCAACGACGGGCGCTACGGCAGCATGAGAGATGCCTTTTTTCACACCTTTTCCGCGCTGCGCTCCGAGCTTGCCGACAGCGGTTTCTGCAACGCCTGTATGTATGGCACAGTGGGAGCTGCGTGGCTGGCGCACGATCTTGATACGCTCTGGCAGGATCCGGTCTCTCGGGAATCGCTTCTCAGAACCGTTCGTATGCTTGACGGAAAGAGCGATATTTCCGGCCTATCAACCCATTTTCTGGCAGTTTCAAGACGATGACACCGAAAAGAGCGTCCGCAGTTTCGTCTGCGGACGCTCAAGGGTTTTATTCAATCACTTCGAGAATGCCGTGGATACAGAGCTTTTCAACACTCACATACGCGCGGCCATCGCGGTAGTCAACGTCCAGCTTACGGCCTTCCGGCTGCAGCACGATTGCTGCCGGTGCTTTCTCCAGCGCAATTGAGACCGTCAGATCGGTCACAGCCGGGATAAAGTCCTCCGTCATGACGCTGGGATTGGCGTGATTGCCGCCTGCATTGACAAGCTGCACCATCAGGCGGCCGTTCTTCTCAAGGCAGACAAGCTCCGTAATGCCGCAGGAGGCCTCGACACGCGCTTTGGGCGTATAAAGACCTGCGCAGAGCCGTTTGATCAGATCGCGCTGCTGATACTGGGCGGATTCGAAGTACTGCGTTCCCAGATCGGCTGCCACAGCGCCAATTCTTCCTTCTCCGCAGGAGAAAATCGTCGCAAGCGGCGTCTTTTCACCGATGAATGTCTCTGCACACCACGCAATCGTCTCCCCTTCCGCAGAAACTGCGCCGGGATTGAGCAGCGCACCCCAGGTCTCACCGTCGCAGGTGAAGTAACCCTGACGACCCGTCTTTCCCGCCTCCATAGCAGCACCGTTGTCGGCCACCTGCGTGATCTGACCCGTACGGGCATTGGTGGTGCCGATCTTTATCGGAAGTCCGGCCTCGGCGAAAATCCGACAGGTGTTCTGACCGATGAGCAGAAGGCTTCCGCCGGATTTTGCGTAGTCAATGAGCGCCTTGCAGGTTGCGCTCTCAAGTCCATGATAGAGTTCAGGAATCACAATAAGCTTGTAGCCTGCAAGATTATCCAGCAGTGTCTTTTCAAAGACAATTTCCAGTGATTGTCCTGCGTCACACAGCAGTGCCGTCATACCCACCACTTTTTCATTGCCGTTGCGGGTATAGAGAGACTGTGACTCAAAGCTGCGGTCATAGGTGGACAGCAGCAGCGCCGCTTCATGTGACTGTACGCCTCGGAAGCAGTACGGCTCCCGTTGACGCATAAAGTCCGCCAGAGCCTTCATCGGACGAATCTGATCCATATGGGGCGATCCGTCTTTGTACTGCACAATATAATTCTGGAAGCCGCCGCCCAGAGAAATGACCGATGCTGCCTCCTGCAGAATCTGCACCGGATGCTTGGTAACATTAACGGGTTTGCTCTCAGGAGCACCGGGGAATGCGGAGCGGAAATTCCAGGACATCAGATCCCAGGTGTAATGATGCTGCGCAATGGCGCGGCCTGCATAACGTGCAGAGTTGAAGCTGTTCCAGGGCGTCAGGTCGCCGGAGATGAAATCCACGTCCGCGCTGATCGGCTCCGGCATATGATCGGTGAATGCCCAGTTAGAGGCCACCTGAAAGTCCGGATGCATCCCATGAAGCGTATCCACATAATGCCGTACATACCGGCGGTAGAGCTCCCGGCAGAAGTCACGATACTCATAGAAATACGGATCCGCAGGCGTTCCGGGGAGTTTGCCCCCGAGAGAGATGCCGGTTTCCCGTTCAAAAGCCGCAATGGTGTCCGGATGGAAGTCTGCATGGTATCCCCAGCAGTCGCCGTCAATCCATACGCCGTCAACGCCGTATTTTTCGGCAAGCTCAGAAAGCTGCGGAATCAGCAGAGCATCCACATAGCGGCCGTTTGCACGTACGCTATGGGTTGATACGGTACCATCGGCGTTGACGATACCCTCTTCCGGGTGCTCGGAAAGATATCTGTCATCGATAATGCCGGAGTAATGCAGATAGAGTGCGACGCCTTCCTCCCGGGTCACACGGCGCCAGACTTCCAGCGGGTCACCGGCGAAATCCGGCATGGCGTTGCCAAGCTCTGTAGGATAGGACGCCCAGCCGGGATGACCTTTGCAGTCAATCTGGATGAAGTCCGGGCAAAGCTCCGTGCAGATTTCACGAATCTCCGATTCTTTCAGCGTGGCACCAATCACGGTACCGTCCGCGGGTGTCGCATGGAAATCGAAATGAAGTCCAAAAAAGCTGTCCTTACGCTTCTTCATGATGTAATCCTCCCAGCTAACCAATCACTTCGACAGATCGCACTTTACCGGCTCCGGTAGAGTGTCCGTCTGCGTTGATGTCGTCAAACGAGACCTCGCGAACAACGTCGCGGATATCGAAATCGTTTCGACCGTTTACCGTGACGTTTTTGAGAATCAGTTTCTCCGTCGTGCTGCTCAGGTAAGGGTCAAAACATTCGTTGTCCTCTCTTCTCGTGGACTTTGGCCCGACACTCACAAGATAGGAAAGAGGATACCGCTCTTTATAGAGCTTTATATCGATGTTTTCAAGCGTCACGGTACCAAGGTTTGCATTGATCTCGAATGCCCCGAAGCAGCCGCGAACCGGATCGGAATTCAGGTATTCAGGCATCATATCAGCCGGTTGTGACAGGTCGATGGAGATATCTTCAAAGAAAATGTGATCGCCGCTGCCAACGCCGCCCCGCTCCGGTTCGGTACCCAGGACATAAACCGGCGTCTGGAAATACATCTTGAACACATTGACCCCACGGACATTGCGGATAATCAGGTCATTTGCCGAGCAGTCAACCGCCGACCCATCGTCGTAGTAGTATACGCCCGGCAGGATACGCATTGCCCGGTAGCTGCCGGACTCGGACTGGTCAAGATTCTCGCACAGAACATTTTTCGTCGGGCCAAAGTTGACCGAGGAATTGAGCCAGTCATACATATTCAGCGCCACCAGATCGTCCCCCACTTCACCCCGGATATCACGCACCAGCACATTCTCGGTGTTGCCGTTGATGTGCAGGCCGTCGGCGAAGCAGTGATCAAAGGTGATGTTTTCAAATACGGCGTTTCTGATATCGCCAACCTGTACGGCAAACCCCGCAGTATTGGCAAATGTCACGTCGGTGATCGTCAGATTCTCGATGTTATTAAAGAACATGCAGGCAGAAACCCCGAAAAAGCTGCGTTCTTCATCAATCATCCCGCTGCGTCCGTAGCCTGCGCGGCCGGTATAGCTTTCTTCCCAGCGGCCGCCGGTGATGGAGATGTTGCAGTCCCGGTTTGCTCCCGAAATCGGTGCATGCGTGCCGTCCTGCACATGCTCATTGCGCAGCATCAGGACACGTACACCCTTCATTTGGCGAATGACTGCACCATTTTCAGCCTCAATACGACGGTTTGAGGGCACAATCACGGAGGCATCGATGCAGTAAGGCTCCGGTCGGGCGGGAATCCGAATGATTTCATGTGCGCGAAGGGCAGCCTGAAAGGCGTCCGTCCATATTTCAACCGTTCCATCCGCTTCCTGCACAGTTCGCACCAGGCTGCGATACGCAGTCAGGCTGACAGCATCGGAAAGTGCGGCAATACGCGAAAGATTTTCCGCTTTCATTTCTTCAACGCTGCGCCGGATATTCTCTTTGACAGCATTCATTTGGGACAAGCCTCCCATCTCGTCTGATACTTGGATTATTATCCTGAGTATACCACACCATCTCCCCCAGTGCAAGCAAAATGACGAATCTCGGTTGACATTCCGGTGAATATTCGTTACAATGATGGTGAAATATGCAGCAAACCTCCGGTGAACAATTTCTGCACCGGGATGAATTGGTGAAAACGCAATGTTTTTTGGTGATTAAAGCCTATCAACCGGCGTCAGCATCTGTTACAATACGCTTAGAACAGTTTACCGAAAGGTGGGTCAACTATGCATCAGCATGATTTTCGCGAAGTCTTTTATCAGCCCGGAGAAAAGCCGGTATTCTGCTACCGTTCAGGCCTCGCGGTATATGAGGAACAGTTCTCAGGCGGCGTTCTCTGCGGCGCAGGATATAATGCAGCGGGTTATCCGCTCAATGTACTCTCCAACGTCACAACACGTCTCAATCCCCATGAATTCTGGGAGCCCTCCGCTTTCAACATCGAGCTGGACGGCGTGAGCGTGGATCAGCACCTTCGCTTCATTGATTTTTCCCAGGCCGAAGAAGGCCGCAGTGTTCATGCAGTCATCACGCTTGAAAGTGATCTGAAGCCGGTACGGATCCGGGTTCACACCCTGCTGGACGGCACTCAGATGTTCTCCCGCTGGCTTGAGATTGAAAACCTCAGTGATAAGCCCATGAGTCTGAGCCGTCTTGCCGTTCTTGCCGGAGGGCTTGAAACCCTGAATCGTGATTGCTATACCAATGACAATTCACCCGAGAAGCTTTACTCCATCGGGTACTTCAACAGCGTCATCTGGGGACGCGAGGGCGCCTTTGCATGGCATAATCTTCCCTGTGCCTCCACGGTCATCGACACCCGCTTTAACCGTGAACGTTATCGTCATCCCCTGGTCTTTATCCGCAGCAATCTCAGCGGGGTCATCTGGTTTTCTCAGATTGCCTGGAGCGGCGGCTGCCGTTTTACCGCCGATCTCGACGACTCCGGTCATGTTCTGACCACCGCCAATCACCACGGCAAGCTTTCCTTCAAGGCTGAGATCACCGGTTACAATCCCATGCTTGTCCTGCGTCCGGGCAAGTGCTTTACTTCTCCCGAGGTTCACATGGGCGTTGTTGCCAGCGGTTTTGATGACGCTGTCAACGAGATGCATGCCCATATCCGCCGCAGCGTGCTGACCATGCCCGAGGCCGACGGCTCTGCGTGCATCATCGGCGCCGGTATGGGCCCTGAGCATGACATGAGCGTTGAGACCTCCAAGGCTTTCATCCGGCAGTTTGCCGAAATGGGTGCCGAGATCTTCATCATCGACGCCGGTTGGTTCTGCCCGCCCGCCAAGGAGCGCATGGGGTGGAGCACCTACAACGGTATCAATCGCCCCAATCCCGAACGTTACCCCAACGGCATTGCAGAGCTTTCCGATTACTGCCATGAGCTGGGTCTGAAGTTTGCCATGTGGACCGAGATGGAGCGCATGGGTGAAGAGTCCGGCATGATAGCCGCACACCCTGACTGGTATGCCTGCAATAAATTCGGTGATTGCATTAAAGGTTTCCTCGATTTTACCAATCCAGAAGCTGCACAGTGGGCCGAAGACGAGCTTGCCCGTATCATCGAAGAATACAAGCTTGATCTGCTCCGCGTGGACTACAACACCGCTTCCCCTCAGTATTACGGCTTCCGTGATCTTGGTACTGGCATCCCCGAAGGACTGACCCTGCGTCACTTCAACGCCGTCTACAAGATGTATCAGAACCTCAAGCGGCGATTCCCGAACGTCATCTTTGAAAACTGCGCCGGAGGCGGCGGTCGAACCGATCTGGGTCAGATGAAGGCCTTCAATCACACCTGGGTCAGCGACTGGCAAAAGGCTCCCCATTCCATCATGATTACCAACGGCATGACTATGGCACTGCCCCCCGAGCGTGTTGACCGCCTTTTCGCCGGTATGGGCTGCCATGAATTCGGTGCTTTTGATGCCCATATGCGCAATACCATGCTGGGACACATGTCTCTCAACGTGGTCGCTCCCACTGCGGCCCGTCCCAATCCTGTCCAGATGGAGTTTGTGCGCCACAGCGTCGGGATTTACAAGAATTTCATCCGTCCGTTCCTGGCCGAGTCTTTGATCTATCACCATACCCCGGAGGCAGCCTCCGATCCCACGGCGCCTTATACCGCCATCGAGCTCACAGCTCCCGCCAAGGATCGCGGCGTGCTCGCCGTGTTCACCATGTCTGCCTCTGCCCATGACCGCATCACCATTTACCCCCGCGGCATTGATGCAGGCCGGGATTATGAGGTCACCTTTGACAATTCCCGTTCAAAGCGCGTCATTTCCGGCTACGAACTGATTTCCCAGGGTGTTACCGTTACCATCCCCTCTTCCCTGTCCTCCGAGCTCGTACTCTTTCAGGCTGTCTGATCAAAGTTCATCGCAGGAGGTGCGCCATGCTCAAGCGTCTGTGTCCCGATGACGGGTCCATCGTCCGATTACTCACAAAAGAACAGTACAGCTACGCAATCTGCCCCCGCAGCGCCGATCCCAATGAAGTGGACTGGCTCAATCTGGTGGAAAGCGACCGCGACCGTTCGGCCCCGGCACCTGTGATTCTTGCCTTTACGCCTGCTTACGACGGCATTGTGCGTTTAGGCATGCAGCCTGACCTCTCGGATGCCGTTGAACTCCCCGCCGTGTCAGGCCGTGCCGAAGCGATGAACCTGCTTCTTGATACAACGTATTACTGGCAGGCTGTCACTGCACACGGCTGCACCGACATCGGGCATTTCCGCACCGATTCCACAGCGCCCAGGATGCTGTATGTGGATGGTATTTCCAATGTACGCGACTTCGGCGGATTTCGTACCCTTGACGGCAGGCGCGTTCGTCAGGGTATGCTTTACCGCACCTCGGAGCTTGACCGGCACGTGGCAATCACCCCCAAAGGCCGCGAAACCCTGTACGCTCTGGGCGTCAGAACAGACCTTGACATCCGCGGCGCGTCCGAAGAACCCCATCCGATTCTGGATGAGTCCCGGGTACGCTATGTAAACGTTCCTCTTAATTCCTACGATACCGTTTTCATCGATGAGCAGAAGCCGCGGTATCGGAAAACCTATGATATCGCCTCGGATCGCGCAAACTACCCCATGTTTATCCACTGTTGGGGCGGCATCGACCGCACCGGCTGCTGGCTGTTCCTCCTCGGCGCCATGCTTGGCGTGCCCGAGGACAGTCTGATGCTGGATTATGAAATGTCCAGCTTCTCCATCTGGGGCGCGCGTTCCAGGAAGTCCGAATACTTCATCAAATTCCGCACAAAGCTCGCCGCCTACGGTGACGACGTGCAGAACGCTGCCATCGCATTCCTGCACGACTGCGGTGTTACGGATACCCAGATGGATGCCATACGAGCAATCCTGCTGGAAGATTGATCATCATACGAGAAAAAGCTGCTGCACAAAGTGCAGCAGCTTTTCTGTTAAATATCTTTCAGATCCACGGTAAAGAGAATCGCGCCGCGGCAGCTCCATTCATAACTGAGCGTCGCGATGATATAGAGCTTTCCGTTTTCCTCATGCGCTGCCGGGTAATGGCAGGCTGTGGCGCCGGGGATTCCGGAATTGGGTGCATCAAGCAGCAGGAGCATTTTAGTAAATGTCATGCTGCCCGGCTCTGTGAGCCAGAGTACAAGCCTTGAACGGTCGAAACGATCCGCATCCGCGTAATTGGCGATCAGATAATTGCGCCCGTCGGAAAGGGTTCCTGTGTAGATTTTGGTCGCAGCGTATGGGATATCATGCGCCATGACGTCGCTCCAGGTCTCGCCGAAGTCTTTGGAAACATACACGAGCGGTACTCTGCGCTGATCGTTGCGGTTAAACATATAGAGCGTATCGTCACAGCAGATCACGCTGATCTCGGGGTGAACGAGCTGGCTTCCGTCGGGCAGATCGCCGTTTTCGGCAATCCTGACAATGCGCCACTCTGCATCGATCTTACCGGAGTCCGAGATCATGACGGCGGGAGTGTTGGGGAAACAGTCAAGCTCCGTGACCCGTCCGGGGAGAAGCAGCTTTCCGTTGGGAAGCGTGACAACATTGGTATTGAGCTTGAACGGAATCGGGCGGGACCAGAGAAAATCAAACTTTCCGGTTTCCTCATTGAGGACGTACAGATCCAGCGCATGCATATGATCCGGCGCCACCATCTCGTTGATGAGCATATAGAGCTTGCCGTCACAAACACCGTAGACCGGCGGGCAGTAGAGGATCTTTTCGCTTTTATCCTCGGCGATGATCTCCATATCTGACCAGGTCTTACCGCCATCCAGGGAACGTTTGCCGCAGATGGGCGTATAACCGCTCAGTTCATGCTTCGGGCAGCTATACCAGGATGTGTAAAGTACGCCTTTGAACTCGATAACCGCGGATTCATGCAGGAATCCGAAGGTATCATCGGGTTCCCGCACCATGGTACGTTCAAAACGTACATTCAGCTCTTCACAACCTGTTTCCGGGAGAAAATGCGCAGATTTCAGCATTGCTGTGAGCTTTGCGTCCTCCGGACGCTGAAATACATGAAAGGTACAGTCGGGATACTGCCGCCGCAGAGCATCTAAATCGATGACAGAATTACCATTCATACCCGTTCCTCCCTTAACGCATCGGTTCAGGATACTTCGTCGCGCTTGATGATTTCATCCTGCGCTTTTCGGCACATATCAATAAACACCGCGCTGTAGCCGGTAATACGAACCATCAGATCAGGATAATTTTCCGGGTGCACCTGCGCGTCACGCAGTTCTGCGGTATCGGCAACGCTGAGCTGCACCTGCATGCCGCCGTCCTCGAAGTAGGTTTCCAGCAAAATCATCAGACGGGCAAGACCATCCTCGCCGCTGACCAGATTCTTGGGCATACGCAGATTCAGGGCTCCTGCGGTACAGCGGTCAAAGTCGATCTTCGTCACGGAATTGAGCATGGCAGTGATGGATTCGGCGTTACCCTTGGTAGGCGACAGATTCTCGGAAATCGGCTCTCCTGCGCGGCGTCCGTCGCAGGTGGCGGGCATCTGATTGCCAACATAGAGGTGATTGGAGTCGGCGATCGTCACGCAGAGCACGGGAATATCACGCTTGCCGGTTTCGGGATTGATGGACTCCTCGGTTGTCACGTCAGCCAGCAGCTTCATCAGGCGTGCCGCGTGCTTGTCGGCTGCATCATCGTCACGGCCGTATTTGGGAGCATTTTTGCAGCGCTTGAGGATCTCCTCGTAGCCGAGGAAATTGGCGTTGAGCGCACGGGCCATGTCGTAGAGGTCTACCGGATCATTGTCCGTATAGACCACCGCTTCCAGCGCCGCCATCATATCGGCAGCAGTGCCGACATGGCGCAGGAGATTGAGCACGTTACGGTACGGTACCGCGAGGTGAGCAGCGGTGGCAGCTTCAATGGTACCGCGATGGAAGCAGTCCGAGCAGGTCAGAACTTCGGATACCGCAGGGATTTCGGGATTATTGGCGCGATATTCAGCAAAATATTCCCGCACCTCTGCACGCCAGTCGTCCTCGATCTTCTGATAAATCTCGTCAATGGATGCAAATTTCTTCACCGGCCAGCCGTGTACATCAAACATACTGGCACGGATGCGCTGCGGAATCGGTCCGCCGATATAGCGGATATTGATACTCAAACCTGCCACATCCGGCCAGTTGCAGCCGTGAATGGTGTAATCCCGGGCATCATAGGAGGAAATGCCGCCCTTCTCCATGGCGGGGACTACGATTTCATCGTTGTAGATCAGAAGCGTCGAGTTCTGCCGCAGCTTATCGCAGGCAATTTCCCACTCATCAGCCGGACACTCCCTGGTGCGGCGATAGACGTAGACCGGATTTTCAAGGCGCGGATGAATCCGCTCGAGGAACAGCTTCGTCAGCGGATTGGTCAGGTAATCACCGTGATTGGAGTAGCCGCCGATGATCACATAGGTCGGCGAGTCATACATCGGATTGCGGAACCATCCGGTATCGCCGCCGGAAGCTCCGCTCATCTGGTGCTCGCCGCGTCCGAGAATGATGGCCGACTTGCAGTTGAAGTCGTCGATGATGTAACCGGCGTCCTCGCGGGTCAGGATACCGGAAGCAACGTCGCGCTCATAATAGGCACGCAGGAGATCATCCATGCGTCCGCAGGTGAGTGTGGCATTGGCACGGGCGGAATAGATGGAATAGATGCTGGTGACAAAAAGAATCAGCTGCATACCCTCGATGAAGGTCGCAGGCGGGTTGTCAGCCAGATTGCGGCACATCGCCGCTTCTTTCTCCATACCGGCCTGTTCACAAGCTTCGGCGTAACGGGCAATGTAACGGCGATAGGCATGATAAACAAGCTTCATGCCCTCCAGGAACACAAGACGTTCCGGCTCGGAACCGTCCTGCCGGCGTCTTTCCAGTTCTGCTGCTGCCTTTGCCTCGAGTCCTGCCAGACCCAGCTGGAGTATCTCTTCCCAGTCAAAAGTCGTGTGACCGCCGTCACGCAAAAATGTTGTGCCGTCCTCCAGCTGATTGTTCTGCCAGCGTTCATGCAGACCTTCAAGAAGTTTTTCTTCTTCCTCGGTAGGAATGCATTCCGCAAAGCGTCCCACCAGAATGTCATGAGGATCAACAGGGCAGGAACAGCGTTCTGCAATATAGTTCATGCACTTGCCCATGGTCAGCGGCTGGGGCTCGTTGAGGTAAAGCGCAGACGCCTCATCGGCAAGAATCAGTTTCTCAAGATAAGTGCTGTTGACGGGTTTATTACGCAGCGCATCGATGCATTCCCCGATGAGCCACGCACTTCTTTCAGCGTAAGAATACGTCATCATAGCTTATTCTCCCAGTGATTGCAGTCCCCGGCGCATGGAATTGCCGAGAATATCCGCAAAAATACCGTAAAAATGTTCAATATCTTCGTCGGTGGTCTCCGGAACGTCCGGATGGGTATGTTCAAGGTCGAGAGCATCGTATTTATGTTCTGAGAGCTTGTGAAGCTTGAGCAATTCGATGTTATACAGGCCGTTTTCCTTCATAAACTGCGCCGTGGCACGGATATTATCCTCGGTGCCGTTGAGCGACATGGCCACCGGAATACGCACCAGTACCCGCGCACCGTTTTGGGCAAGCAGCCGGATATTGGAAAGAATGCGCTCATTGCTCACACCGGTCAAAAGCCTGTGCAGATCCGGATCCATCGCTTTGATGTCACACATAAAGAGCGAAAAATGATCCATCGCGCTTTTCATGACGTTTTCCGGGATATTGGACGCGGTTTCCACTGCCGTGTCGATGCCTTCTGCCTTTAAAAGCTCTGCGCAATGAAAGACAAATTCCGACTGCAGCAGCGGTTCACCGCCCGAGAAGGTCACACCGCCGCCGGATTTGCGGTAATACTTCACGTCCCGACGCAGGACGTCACAGAGTTCCTCCGGGGTATAATCCTTGCCGCAGATGGACAGTGCGCCGCTGAGGCAGGCTTTCTCACAGGCAAAGCAGGAGATACACCGTGCAGCGTCACGGCAGACCATTTCCCCGCGCAGCGTCCGTGCCCCCTGCACGCAGGCATCAATACAGCGACCACAGTGCGAGCAGCGGTTTGCAAAGTATTCCAGTTCGATCTTCCCCACATATGTCTCGGGATTATGGCACCAGATGCAGCGGAGATTACAGCCCTTCATGAACACCGTCGTACGGATTCCCGGGCCGTCATGTACCGAAAATCGCTGAATCTGAGTGATGCGTCCCTGCATCGTCAGTTCCCCTTCCCGCAAAGGTACTTACCTGGCCTGCGCACGCAGTGCATCGATGATCTTCACGCCGGAGGAAGTGCCGATACGCTCAGCACCCGCCTCAACCATGGCAAGCATGGCTTCGGGCGTACGGATACCGCCGGCAGCCTTGACCTTCACCAGGTCGCCTACGGTTTTCTTCATCAGTGCCACATCTTCAACGGTTGCACCGCCGGTGCCGAAACCGGTGGAAGTCTTGATGAAGTCCGGTCCTACTTCACGGGCGATGGTCGCGGCGGTCACGATCTGATCTTTTGTCAGATAGCAGTTTTC
Organism: Oscillospiraceae bacterium; assembly: GCA_015067675.1. Taxonomy (GTDB): domain Bacteria; phylum Bacillota; class Clostridia; order Oscillospirales; family QAMX01; genus SIG502. Next base: position 9,989 of record SVMB01000046.1, on the reverse strand, counting down.
AAAGATGACCTTGGAGATGACATTTGCCTCGCGGCACATCTTCACGATGCTTTCCATCTCACGGCGGATGTAATCGGTATCGCCGGTGATGAGATGCGGAATGTTGAGCACGTAGTCGATCTCATCAGCGCCGTTTTCAATGGCGTCGGCCGTCTCGGCAAGCTTTGCCTTGATGGTGGTCTGTCCCAGAGGGAAGGAAATGGCGGCACCCACGTGGACATTGGTACCCTTCAGGATATTCTTACAGTAAGCAGTCTGGCAGGAATTGATGGCGACCATGCGGAAGCCATAGTCCATAGCCTCTTTGCAGAGTTTATCAAAGGCCTCGGGCTGCGCATATGCTGCAAGCTGGGTATGATCAACCATAAAGGCCAGTTCTTCGATGGAATAATTCTTTTTCATGGCGTTTATCTCTTTTCTGCGTCAGATAATCAGTCCAGAATCAGTTCGGACATGGTGGCGGGCAGTTCATGCTCGGAGTTGACCTTGGTATCGTCGGTCACCAGATCAAAGCAGGACAGCACCAGACTGCCGTTCCAGAAGATGGGCTCGCCGGGCTGGTCAAGGCTGCCGTCAAAGCCGGAGCAGTCGCCGCTTTGCGCAATGCGCTTGACGGTGCCGTCGGGGCTGACGCGCGCCACTGCATTGGCGCAGAAGTCAGCGATGTAAAGATTACCGTCCTCGGTCATGAACATACCGTCGGTGCTGGTGAGCTCATCGGGATTCTGCGCCCAGACAAACTGCTCGCGCACACTGCCGTCGGGATTAATCTTCACGCGCCACACAGCGCCGTCGCCGAAGTTACCAACCAGCAGGTCACCGTTTGCATGATCAAATTCGATGCCATCCACACCGTACTGAATGACGGGATGCTGGGTAACAAAGGTCGTCAGGATGTTCTTGTCCTCAAGGGTATTGGTGATCTCGATGCCCTCGTCGTCCAGGGCAAAACGATAGACGCAGGAGACGAGCTTGCCGGAGGGATCCTTGACCTTCTCAAGGCTGGACTGGGTAACGTAAACATAACCGTCACGGATGCGCATGCCGTTGGGATGCTCCATGTTGTAGGCAACAACGGTACACTTGATGACCATATCATCCTTGATACGCAGGCGCAGGATACGGCCTCGGTTCACCAGTTCAGGCTTACCGGACCAGCCCTGATTATCACAGACATACAGGTCGCCGTCGGGACCAAAGGCAATACCCATGGGGGCAGCAATGCCGGTCTCGGGATGCACGGGGACATCAAACCATTTGCGGATATTGCGGTCTTTATCGATCTTGAGGATACAGCCGGGCTGTTTGGCGTAAATCTCGGCGTAATTGGGGCAGGCAAGAATCAAATTGCCCTCGGCATCGATAGCCATGCCGTCGGGCGTGGTGACATATTCGGGAAGCTTTGCAAAAAGTTTGGGCTGGATCATATCAAATACCTTCCTTGCTTATAAGCGATCAAAGAGCGGCTCCATGCGCTCGTAGCATTCATCGAAGAGTTTCATGATTTCGGCATATGCGGCATGATTCGCAGCATCGGGCAGCGTCTCATCCTCGGTCTTGTTGAAGCGGTCCATCACATCAAAGGAGTCAAAGAGTCCGACGCCCACACCACCGGTTACGGCAGCACCCATGGAGGTGGCTTCATCGGTATTCATGGGCTTAACGATCTTGACGCCGTAAACATCGGCGAAGATTCTGCGCCAGAGCGCGTTCTTGGCACCGCCGCCGACAACCACCAGATCATCAACCACGCAGCCGCAGTCAAGCATCGACTTGAGAATCACGCCCAGATTGAGCGCCACGCCTTCCATGACCGCGCGCAGCATATCGCCGCGCTTGTGCTCCAGCGTCAGGCCTGCAAAAACGCCCTTGGCATTGGGATTCCAGCGCGGACTGCGCTCACCGATCAGATAAGGCAGGAACATCAGGCCCTTTGCACCCAGCGGTGAAGCTTCGGCCTCCCGGGTGGGTACGGCAAATTTCGAGCCGCCGATGCGCTCAGCCACTTCATGCGCATACAGCTCCCCTACCGCCCAGTTGAACGCACCGCCGCCGCACTGCATCGTGCCGAAAGGCAGATAGTAGCCGGGAACGATATGGGGCCATGTGTTATTCTTCATGCTCGGGTCTTCCAGCGGCTTTTCCGCCGTCAGCGCAATCCAGGACGAGGTTCCCATGCAGCTGTGGGCAATACCGGGACGGATACAGCCGGTACCAATGGCGGAACAGACGCCGTCACCACCGCCGCAGACCACAGGGGTACCCTCCAGAAGCCCTGTCAGGCGTGCAGCCTCCGCCGTCACCTTGCCTGCAACTGCCGTGGACGGCAGCGCATCGGGAAGTTTCGCTGCATCAAGGCCTGCCAGGTTCACCACCGTATCAGACCAGCGATTATTATGCTGATCCCAGAGATTGGTGGAGGATGCGTCGGTATACTCGGTGACGAAGCTGCCGGTGAGCTTTAAAAGGATGTAATCCTTGGCATTGAGGAACTTGGCGGTTTTTGCGTAGATCTCCGGTTCATTGTTCTTGATCCACATCATCTTCGGGCCGCCGTAGGAACCGGAAATGCGGTGTCCCGTGATGCGGTAATGATCCCACATGGAGATCTGGGAACGCAGGCAGGCTTCCTCAGCCGTTGCGCGCATATCCGCCCAGATCAGGGAGTTGCGCAGCGGATTACCATCCTTGTCAACCGCCAGCGCACCCATCATCTGGCCGCTGAAGGAGACAACTGCGATATCTTTTGCCGGATAGAGTTCCGTGATCTCGCGGGTAGCATCGGCAACCGCGCCCCACCAGTCATCAGCATTCTGCTCGCACCAGTTGGCGTTTTCCACGTGCAGACCATAGCTCTTTGTTACACTGTAAACCAGCGTACCGTCCTCGGCGTAGAGGACAGCCTTATTACCGGAAGTTCCCAGATCGTGGGCCAGTAAGTAAGTCATCAGAACTCCACCACCATCTTCAGCATTTTTTCGCGACGTTCGATCATATCAAAAGCATCATTGAGCTTCTCAAACGGAATACGATGAGATACGAAGAATCCGGGATCAAGCTTGCCCTCACCGATCCAGGCGATAATCTGGTCATGAACCGCGCCTTCCAGCTTCTTGTCCGGGAACTGGTTGAACTGCAGCGTCCAGTTGTAGGGGTTCTTCGACCAGTCAAGAGGTGCGTTCATCTTCGCAGAGATACCGTACACGCAAACCTTTGCATCAGGTTTGACAATCGCCATACCGTCGCCGATAAAGGAATTGACGCCGACAGCGTCGAGGGCAAAGTCCACGCCGCCGGGAACGAGTCTCAACACTTCGTCTGGAATAGAAACTTCCTTCGTGTTGAGGGTATAATCAGCACCCAGCTCCCGGGCGAGTGTCAGCTTTTCATCATCAATATCCATCGCAATGATCGGACCCATGCCGATGAGCTTGCACAGCCGCACAAAGCTCAGACCAACCGGACCAAGGCCGAGGATCGCAATGCTCTTTCCGCCGGTGAAGCCAAAGATGCCCATCGTGCTGTAGACCTCGCGCAGCGTGATGATCATCGCGGCATCTACGGGATCAAACTCCGCCGGGATCTTCTTCTGCGCATAAGCAAAACTCTCCGGTTCAAGACCATCATCCAGCATCGCCTGACAATCGGTGACAACGTTATACTCGGCATAGGTGCCCCAGCCTGAGGAATAGCCTTCCGGCACATCGCCGATAAAAGGCAGCAGCACACGATCGCCGGGCTTGAGATAGCGAACCTTCTCGCCCACTTCCACGACCTCGCCGACACCCTCATGACCGAGAATAACCGGATAGTCGTCAATACCCTTAAACTGCTTGTGGATGATCTTCATGTCGGTACCGTTGCAAATGCCGCAGGACAGGAGTTTGACCCGCGCTTCATACGGGCCATAGGAAGGCATGCGGACTTCTTCAATACCACGGCGGCCATCGTCGTGTACAACATAAGCTTTCATAGAATAATCTCCTTCTTTATTGCGGCTGCGCACCCAGTTTTTCGGAGATTTCCCGGGCTGCGGCAATTACTTTTTGTCCCTGATTGGCAAGCAGTTCCTGCTCGGTGCAATAAACGGTAGAGGTAGAGACGCCGATGGTGCCAACGACCTGTCCCGACATATCAAATACAGGCGCCGCAACACAGATGATGCCGGGACCATACTCCTCCACGTCGGTGGCACGTCCTTCGGCACGAACGGCGGCAAGCTTTTCTTCCATCCGGCCGCATTCGGCCTCGGAATACCCCAGATGCTCACGCATATACCGGGCGCGGTACGCTTCATCCGCATACGCCAGCAGCACACGCCCCGGTGCTGTATTGGCCAGCGGATAACTACCGCCGACACGACCGGCAATTTTGAGGTCACGTGTTGAGTCAATATGCCCCAGATACAATACGGCGTCGTTTTTCAGAATCCCGATATAGCAGCTCTCGCCTGTTTCTTCCCAGAGCCTGGTTAAAACCGGCTGGGCAGCGGAATAAAAGGTCGTGCGACCCAGCGCAGCGCTTGCTACCCGGAATGGTTTGAGCGTGAGCTGGTATTTCACGCCGTCCTGGAAAACCCAACCGCTGGCGGTCAGAGAACCCAGAACACGGGATACGGCATTTTTATTGATGCCCGTCTCACGGCTGATATCGGAGATCCCCATGAGCCCAGGCGCTTGAGAAAGAGTTTCCAGGATACTGATCGCATAATCAGCAGCCGGTGCTTCAGACATAGCAGCCTCCTGATGGTATAAATATATTACATCGTTACAAGTAGATTACTGTAGCAAAAACAAAAAGTCAATACAAAGCTTCTTGTTTTAACACTTTATTCACATTTAACATACCGCTCCCCCTCCCCAAAAACAACACGGAACACCGGGAGCTTTCGGCATATGCGCCAAAACCCCCGTGTTCCGTGTCAACTTCAGGTATTCTTTGAAATATCAATGCAATCACCGGCTGCAATACCGGCAAGTCTGTCTCCCATAATACTTTTGAGCAGTGCAAACTGCGCCTGCCCCGTACAGTGTCCGGTGTAGTACCGGGTGGGATAAGACAGCAGTGTATCCGCCGCCCGGCGTATGAAGTCGGCGTCTCTGCCGTCGGCATCAAGCTTCATGAAGTGAAAACCGCCGATGAGTACATCCGGCTCAAACCATCCGGCAATGTTGAGGATTCCTTTATGCGAACATCCGCTGAGCAGCACGCGCGTCTCCCCTTCCCGGATGAGCAGATACTGCTCATGACGGAAATCCTCCGGGATATGTACGCCGTCCCTGAACGTATTCAGCCCGCAGGTCAGCATATCATGCGTTCTCTCCCGCTCATTACAGGCATAAAGCGTCAGTTCCTCATCAATGGCCAGCTCTTCGTCCACATACACAAGTCTGCCGCAGTCACGCAAGGCGTCGTCAAGTCCGATATTGCGATTGACCGCGTTGAAGTGCGGTTCAAACGCATACCGGCTCACCAATACGGGGGCTGTTTGATTCAGTTCCAGAAAGCGCTGCAGTCCGCCGCCGTGATCGTAGTGACCGTGAGAGAGAATTGCAATGTCAACCTCCGACAGGTCTATCCCCAGCTTCCGGGCATTTTCAGCAAAAGCAGGAGACTGTCCGGCGTCAAACAGGATTTTATGGTGTTTTGTCTCAACATACAGGCTCAAACCATGCTCACAGGCAAAGCCTTCGTCGCAGGAGGTATTCTCAATCAGCGTCCAGATCTTCATATGTAAGTCCTCTGAGTATCATTTTCTTCATTATACGATCATATCCGCGAGGTGTCAACCGTCAGAAGATCAACCTTGATTTGAATTTTTCTCAACAAGCGCTCGATTGCATTCAGCGGCATTATACGGTAAAATACTAACGAAAGCCGGGCCCGCTTATCTTGAATCAGGATGTGATTGAATGCTTATCATCGGTCAGCGTATCAGACAATTCCGCCGTGAACAGGGTTTGACGCAGGAAAAGCTTGCCGAAACACTCGGCGTCACCTGCCAGGCCGTTTCAAAATGGGAAACGGGCGAAACCTACCCCGACATCACACTTCTGCCGACGCTTGCCAATCTCTTCGGCGTCAGTGTGGATTCTCTGCTTGGCATGGATGCGCTCAACGCCGCCAATGCGCCGAAAAACACTTACGGAACTGCTCACACGCTGTTCCGGGAGCACAGATACGCCGAATGCGCCAAGGTTTTACAAGACGCGCTGCGTGTTCATCCCGGAGATGCCGGATATCTCAGTGAGCTGGCGTTTACCCTTGCTCTGACTGAGGAGCCAAACGCGGTTTCGGAGGCTGTACATCTCTGCGAACAGGCGCTGGCCGCAAACGGCAGCGAAAAGCTGCGTCATACGGCCCGGGCAGGACTTTGCCTGCTCTACATGAAGGCAGGAGAGTCCGAAAAGGCTATGCAGCTTGCCCGTCAGCTTCCTCATGTACGTGAAAGCCGCGAGGAAATTATGTCGGTACTTGAAAGCAGTGATACTGCTTCACTCAACGAGTATATCCGTCTGATTGTACTCGGTGAACTTTGATCGTCAGAGAAATAATGCCTGCCGCCTCTGCGGCAGGCTCTTTTTCATTTCCAACTCTGTTTGTCCGTTGCAAAATACTGTACAATCCTGTATAATGGATTCATCCATTATAACAGGGAGCCATTCTCATATGAACTATAAAGCCTGTATCTTCGACTTTGACGGCACGCTCGTCAATTCAATGCCTTACTGGGCAGAAAAGATGCTGCGCATTCTGCGCAAAACCAATACGCCCATTCCCGACGGCCTTGTCAAGCACATCGCCACGCTGGGCGATGCCGGTACCGCGAAGTATTTCCGCGACGAACTGGGCGTGCCCATGACTATCGAGGACATGTATGCGATGATGGATGCGTACGCACTGCCCAAATACCGGGATGAGATCATCTTTAAGGAAGGCGTTCGCGCCTACCTTGACCATCTGTGCTCCAAAGGCGTCACCATCTGCGTTCTGACCGCCAGTCCGCATAAGATGCTGGACCCCTGCCTGACGCGTCTGGGCGTGTTTGACTGGTTTTCTCATGTCTGGACCACCGAAGATTTTGGGATGACCAAGGCAGAACCCGCCATTTATCAGGAAGCTGCCCGCAGACTCGGGCTGGATGTTTCGGACTGCCTGTTCTTTGACGACAATTCAGGCGCCGTCAAAACAGCCTCCGTCGCCGGTATGCCCACCGTCGGCGTATTCGACCTCACAGGAGAGGATTATCTGGACGCAATGAAGGCCGCTGCCACGTATTACGTTGATTCCTTTGCCCATATGCCCGAAGAGCTGCTGTAAAGCTCACGACTCGTCCGGATGCAGCAGATTTTCTCTTCGCCCGCACACCTGAACGGAGATAAACCATGGATTATAGCACATATCAAGTCAATCCCGATTTCCGGGGTAATATTCTGGTCTGCCAGCACGGTCAGATCTCTCTGGAATACAGCGCCGGTTATGCCGATCTGGCAAACCGGGTTCCCAATACATCCGATACCCGCTTTGCAACCGCCTCCGCAGGCAAGCTGTTCGTAGCTGTCAGTATTCTGCAGCTCATCGAGCGCGGCAGGCTGACCCTTGAGAGTACACTGTGGGCGCTTGCAGACTTTGACCTGGGCAGGATCGATCCTGCTGTGACCGTGCGAGAGCTGCTCAGCCACACCTCCGGTGTCCCGGATTACTTCGACGAGGAAGAAATGGACGACTACGAAGCGCTCTGGCACGACTTCCCCAACTACCGCATCCGGTCAAACCGTGATCTGCTGCCGCTGTTTGTCAACCGTCCGATGATGTATCCCCACGGGACGCGTTTTCAGTACAACAATTCAGGCTACGTTCTGCTTGCACTGATCATCGAAGCCGCGACCGGTATGCTGTTTGACGAATACCTGATGCAGAATGTCTTTCTCCCCGCCGGGATGACCCGCACGGGATATTATGAGCTTGACTGCCTGCCGGACAAATGCGCCAACAGTTATATCTTCGACAGGGAACGCGGCAGATACCGCACCAACATCTACTCCGTTGATGCCAAAGGCACAGGTGCCGGCGGGGCATTTATCACTGTCCGGGACATCTGTGCCTTCTGGAAAGCGTTGCTTGCAGGAAAGCTGCTGAAAGAAGAAACCGTCGCCGACATGATGCGCGATCATTCAGGCGTCGGCGAATACGGTTACGGTATCTGGCTGAAAGATCGCTACGGCAGCACGCCGCCGTATTTCGAAGGCATGGACCCGGGCGTCAGTTTCGTATCCTGCTATGATGCCGCACAGGATCTGATCATTGCCGCGGTGAGCAACTACTGCGATAACGTCTGGCAGATTGCCCGGGAGCTGCGGGGATTTACGCCTCCAGCGCAGACATAACGTCCTTTTCAAACTGTCCGCCGGACTTGCCCGCTCCGTGACTGTCGTACCAGCGGTTATTCTTCATGATGATCGCTGTGATCTCATTTTCGTGATCCACCCAGAAATGCGTGCCGTAGGCGCCCGACCATCCAAAGGAGCCTGCCGGCAGAACCGGATTATGCGGATGGACTACCCGCACGCCAAGGCCCCAGACATTCATCGTTTCCGGTGTGATGAGCTTTTCAGGCGTGTAGCAGCCCTTCATCCGTTCGATGGACTCAGGGCTGACGATTCTCACTCCGCGATATTCGCCGCGTCCTCTGAGCATCTCTGCAAAGATGCGGTAATCCTCAATGGAACCGGCGAGTCCTGCGCCTGCACAGGTGTAGGAGATTGGGAAGCTTTCAAAGATATACTCACCCATCTCCACTGCCTTCATTCCATGACCGATAGACGCATCGCTCATCGTCACCATGCGTGACCATTGCTCCTGCGTCGGTCTGAACGTAATATCTCGGATTCCCAACGGGCGGAAGATGTATTCATCCAGGAAATCCGCGTAACACATCCCGCTCTTTTCTTCAAGGATACGGGCCAGCACATCAAAGGCAGCATAGCCCGAATACGCCGTCGCCTCACCGGGATCAAAGCACAGGCAGGTATTGTGCAGGCAATAGTCCACCATCGCAGCATTAGTCTCATAGGCCGATGCAGGCATACAGTCCTCCTGCGCCGCGCCCAGTTCATTGGATGCCATGATACCGTTGCTGTGAGAAAGCAGCTGACAAATGCGAATATCGCTTTTCTGCGGATGATCCGGCACCACATTCCCGTTTTCAAGCCGTCCGACCCACATATTGGAAACCTCAGGAAAATAGTCCGCAACACGGTCGTCCAGATCAAACCAGCCTTTTTCCATGCCGATGAGACAGGCAACACCTGTCACAGGCTTGGTCATTGATGCAAGGCGAAAGATCGCACCGGGCTTTAACGGTTCCCCCGTACGCACGTCGCAGGTGCCCATTTTGATGTCGCTCACGATTTCACCGCACTGCGATACCATGATGGCAGCGCCCGCCATTCTTCCCCATTCGATATCCGCACGCAGGCGGTTTTCAAGCGTTGTATTGAGCTTATCAACGTTTAACTGACGCATCACGTTCATCCTTTCACGCAGCCGCAATCTCATTTACAGGCTGTCGGCAAATTCAGTATAGCAAATCATTGCAAGCAAATCAAGAACAGATTCAAGGAGGACTCCTTATGAAGATTACCCTCAACCCCGATCCCGAAATCGTCAAAACCGTCAAGGAAGGTCTGGAAGCCAAGGGCGGCTACTGCCCCTGCCGTCTTGCCCGCACAGAGGAATACAAGTGTATGTGCAAGGAGTTCCGTGACCAGATCGCAGACCCTGACTTTGAAGGCTATTGTCACTGCCTGCTCTACTATAAATCCAAATAGAGAACGTACACAAAAGATCCCGGCAGACCATGCGATCTGCCGGGATCTTTGCTTCAACTTATCAGTTACAGAACACCTGCCGTGCACAGTGCCGTAAACGTTGCGCCCGGGAAGCTGCCCACCGGGAAGGTATCCCCTTCCTTGCGGTTATCCAGCCAG
>SVMB01000164.1 GCA_015067675.1 Oscillospiraceae bacterium | reverse complement strand
TGACCCTTGGCAAGATCCACGACGTGGATGTAGTCACGCACGCCGGTGCCGTCGGGGGTGGGATAGTCATTGCCGAAAACGCTCAGGCACTCACGCTTGCCCATGGCGACCTGGGTGATATAGGGGGTGAGGTTGTTGGGGATACCGTTGGGAGACTCGCCGATGCGGCCGGACTTGTGGGCGCCGACGGGATTGAAGTAGCGCAGGAGGGCGATGTTCCAGGCCTTGTTGGCAACGTGCAGGTCGCGCAGGATCTGCTCGTTCATGAGCTTGGTCTGACCGTAGGGATTGGTGGCGGAGAGGGGGAAGTCCTCGGTGATCGGCACGGAGGCGGGATCGCCGTAAACGGTGGCGGAGGAGGAGAAAACGATATTGCGCACACCGGCCTTTTCCATGCAGCGGCACAGGATCAGGGTACCGGTGATGTTGTTGGTGTAGTAAGCCAGAGGCTTGGCGACGCTTTCGCCGACAGCCTTGAGGGCGGCGAAGTGGATGACGGCGTCGGGAGTGTGCTTTGCAAAGATAGCGTCGAGGGCGGCCTCGTCGAGGATGTCGGCGTTGTAGAAGGTCATGGTCTTGCCGGTGAGCTCTTCCACGCGGCGGATGGACTCCTCAGAGCTGTTGCAGAGGTTATCGACGATGATGACCTCATAACCTGCGTTGAGAAGCTCGACACAGGTGTGGCTGCCGATATAACCGGCGCCGCCGGTAACTAAGATTTTCATAATTCTGTCTCCTTGTCGGTGAGATTTGTGTTTATTACAGAACCTGAATGACGAAAACATCACTCAAGGTTGATGCCGAAATGTTCTTTCACAAGCGCACGGTACTCTGCATCATCACGGGCGATGCGGGTCTCGACGCCGTTGGGGGTGAATGTGCGGAATTCTCCGTCCTTAAGGGTACGGCGGCCGTTTTCGGTCTGGATGCCGCACATGGCGGAGGCGCGGAAGAAGGAATTGGGGGAGTGCTGGCAGTAGAAGTTTGCGTATTCGTAATCCTGGGGCGTCTGCACCTCTTCTGTGAAAGCGTAGTAGGGCTCCCACGCCTCGTGCTTGAACTCCTCGATGACCCAGCCGTAGAAGTCATCCTTCACGAAGCGGTAGATACCGTTGGGATCGTTCTGCACGGTGGCAAGTTCGAGTTTCAGCGGATAGAGCGGGCAGCCGGAGGCAACACCAACGTCGGCGGTATAGTCACCGTCGGGAGTCACAACCCGGAGCACGCGGTGACGGCGCATGGGAACCGTTCCGGGCTCGGAGCCGCGCAGAAAGCGGCCGAAGTACTCGGTGACGGTGTAGCCCAGCTCACGCAGAAGCCATGCAAACAGGCCGTTGAGCTCAAAGCAGTAGCCGCCGCGTCCGCGGGTGACAATCTTGTCGTAAACCTCGTCGAGTTCAAGGGTAAAGGACTTGCCGTTGATGATGTCGAAGGTCTCGTAGGGGACGGTCATCATGTGGGCGGCATGCAGACGGCGCAGGGTATCGAGTGTGCAGGGGAAAGCGTCGCGGGAGAACGTCTCGGACGTGCCGAGAACGCCGATACGGCGCAGATAGGCGGCAACATCGGGCATAAGTTCAGCCTCCTGTCGGTCAGAAATAGTTTACCACCCAACATTATACCACAAGAGTGCGCAGTCGGCAATGATTATTGCAAAAAAAGCGGAAATAATTGTTGCCCCGGGGACACCGTACCGCAAAAAATCCGGAACGGGGATGCAACCCGGACTGGACGGGGAAGAGGGAGTATGGTATAATAAAATTACAGAATGTTTATGAAATAAAAAGGAGGCAGCGTACAGAATGCGAAAGAATATGGTTTCAAAAATCACGGCTGCCGTGCTGGCGCTTGTAATGTGCCTGATGCTGACCGGGTGCAATCAGGCAAAAGAATCCTGGACAGGAGAGCCGGTGATTGCTTCTCAGCAGGAGATCATTAAGGCATTGATGGACGATCGGGCGCTGCATGAATCTCTCAGGAAACAGCTGAAAGCAGCTTTGTATACCGACTCTCCGAATATGGCAAAGATCAATGCGCCGTTTCAGATGATGAAAATCGGCGAAAACGGCAGCGAGCCGCTGGATGCGCTGAAATGGTACAGCCTCCTGTATGACAGCGAAACGGTACTGGGTGTGTTGGAGCTGATGCGGTATGAAAATGGCGGAACGAAGGTGACGTTTTCGAGCGAGCACGCCGGGCATCTCAATGAAGTGGTTGACGCAAGCGGCGACTGGCGGCTGACCTTTGCAGCCCTTCCCGTTGAGGGTGAGGAATATGAGGTATTCTGTATGACGGCAGGCGGAGATTTGATACAGGCCTTTCCGGATGGATCCCCGGAACTCCCGGAAGGAGATGCACAAGCTTATGCAGAACAGATCTCGCGGGAACTGGCTCCGCAGTTCAACCGGATAACGCATTTCAGTTGGTTAATCAGTCTGTACGACAGAGAATCCGCACCAAACTGGGCGCCGCCGTTTGGCGCGCGGGTGCTTGAAGAAGAAAACGCCAAGGATGCCTTTTTGAATCGCAGGCTTCTCGCGGATGTGCGCGAACAGGCCGCGATGCTCATCGGGGATGAAGCGTTTATGAATGCTTATCTTTCTGAATTTGTCCACAAGCCTTCGCAGGATCAGGGACTGAGTAACGGGAGCTTTGAGTGGTATACTGCGGTCTGCGACGAGGATGGCGTATTGGGTGTGATTACGGTCAATGCAACGGTGGAGGAAGGCTGCAGGCTGGCATTCTCCGCAGCGACAGACGATCGTATCCTGGATATGTTTGATACAGCATCTCGCTGGAAGGATGTAACTGACCTGTACGGCGGCTGAGGTGAGCTTGCACCATGACAAAATCCCGTCCGGCTTTTGCACGGTTTCGGAAAAAAATCTCCCCACGGGACGGCAGGTTTGTACAAAGTGAAGAAAACGTCGGAATTGCCCACGCTTCCCTTGATTTTCCGGGAAAATGTGGTACAATAAAGGTAATGCCAATAAAGGAGTGCTGTCAATATGCCTATTGTTACCTCTAAGGAAATGTTCGCCGACGCCTATAAGAACGGCTACGCTATCGGCGCGTTCAACGTCAACAACATGGAGATCATCCAGGGTATCACCGAAGCCGCTTACGAAGAGAAGGCTCCCCTGATCCTGCAGGTTTCCTCCGGCGCCCGCAAGTACGCCAACCACACCTACCTGATGAAGCTCATCGAGGCTGCCATCATCGAGACCGGTCTGCCCATCTGCGTCCATCTGGACCACGGCGATACCTTCGAGCTCTGTAAGTCCTGCATCGACGGCGGTTTCTCCTCCGTTATGATCGACGGTTCTCACCACAGCTTCGAGGATAACATCGCTCTGACCAAGCAGGTCGTCGAGTATGCCCACGCCCACGGCGCCGTCGTCGAAGGCGAGCTGGGCCGTCTGGCCGGCATCGAGGATGCTGTCAACGTGTCTGCTGAGGATGCTTCCTACACCCGTCCCGAAGAAGTCGAAGAGTTCGTCGAGAAGACCGGCGTTGACTCTCTGGCCATCGCTATCGGTACCTCCCACGGCGCTTACAAGTT
>SVMB01000163.1 GCA_015067675.1 Oscillospiraceae bacterium | reverse complement strand
TCCAGCATGTTCTCTATAAAAATCCCGTACCCTCTCGTTGGGTCATTAACCAGCACGTGCGTGACCGCTCCCACAATTTTCCCATTTTGGCAAATTGGGGAACCTGACATCCCCTGCACGATCCCGCCGGTGCGCGCAAGGAGCGCCTCGTCCGTGACCTCGATGAGCATGTTGCGCAGGTTTCCGTGGTCGGAGCCGTACAGCCGCAGGATGCGGATGTCGTAGAGCTGCGGCGCATCGCCCTCCACACAGCTCAATATCTGCGCAGTCCCTTCCTTGATATCACCGGAGGGGCACAGCGGTATGGGCTCGGCCTGGGGAGACGCCGTGAAGCTGCCGAAGATCCCCGCGCCGGTGTTTTTTTCGATATCGCCGATGACGCGGGATTCATCAAAGCTGCCGCGCAGTTCGCCGGGCGTGCCGCACTGCCCGCGTACTACCTCGCGTACAGAGGATGGCACAAGAACGCTGCCGTCGATGTCCATCAGCTTGTCGTCCGAGCCGGTGACGCCGTGACCGAGCGCGCCGAACCGGCCGGTGCGGGGGTCGTAAAACGTCAGCGTGCCGATGCCCAGCATCGCATCCCGGATCCAGACGCCGATGCGCAGGTTTCCGTCGGAGGCTTTGACCGGCGTAAGGGAAAAGTCCAGCTCCTTATCCCCGCGCCGGACAGTTAGGGTCAGGGGAGAGATACCGCTTTCCGCGATCAGGGCGCGCATGGATGCAGTATCGTTGACGGTGGTGCCGTTGATGGATAGGATCCGATCACCCTCGGCAAGCCCGGCTTCTCCGGCAGGCTGCCGCACACCGTCGTCGGTCTGTACCTCCAGCAGACCCGCCACGGCGACACCCTCGGCAGCGGAACGGATGCCGGCGGTCATGCCAAGTGGAATCAGCGCCTCCGGAAGATCGGCCGCTGCGGCGGGAGAGACGGCGGCGAGTGAAAAAATCAGGCATAGAAACAGAGCAAGCGCGTATTTTTTTCGCTGCCCGGTGGAAAAATGCGTTTGTAACTTCATAAAATTTGACCTCGGGTAAGAGCAGATTGGCAAAGAACGTGTGCCTTGCCGTGACTTACTCTTTCCCGGAAGCGTGGGCGCTAAACCCGGAAACTCTCCCCGTCAAAAATTGCGCAAAAAGCTGCTTTGTAATGGAAAACACCGGAAAAGCGGGGAATATCAGCCTATATCGTGCCGGGTACCGTCATCGGAGTCCCCGAGAAAGCTCAGGATCTGGTCGATTCTCGTAAAGTATTCTTCGGTCTCAAGGCTGTCATCATCCATGACGGCCTTGATTTCCTTGAGTGCCTTGTAGCAGCGAAGCTCCACGATCTGATCCACCGTCCTGCGCAGATCCGGGAAGACGTTGTTCTTTTTCCAGTCCCGTAAGCAGCATTCCAGAATTTCATAATACAGATCCATTGCAAAATCCTCCTTTTGGTATGGGGATATATCCACTTAACCAAGGGGATTATAACCCCCATAATTGAAAATGTCAATTATGGGGGAAGATATATGATTGTATTTGATAAGCTGTGGATTTATTTGAAAAACCGTGGAATTTCAACGTACAGATTGCGTGAAAACAGCGGGATTGACGGAAAAACAATCCGACGGCTCAAAGCCAACGACAATATGGAAACCAAAACCCTGAGCAGAATCTGCGAGGCGCTGGACTGCCGGCTGGAGGACATCGCGGAATTTGTGAAGGATAGGGAAGAGGAATGAAAAGGGCCGCTGTGGCGTTGAAACCACAGCGGCCCTGCTTTTTTATTCACTCGCCGTCAGGCGAATTTCACTGCCCAAAGGGCAATTTCACGTGTTCACGTAGGGAACACATTTCACCCGCACGAAGTGCGGATTTCACTGCGGCAGCGTGAAACGATGCCGCTTAGCCGCGGGCGGCGATGACGGTCTTTTCGTAGGCCTTGCACTGGTCCAGCCAGTTGGCACCGGGAACGCCGGCGCGCTGGCACAGCATCTCCCAGACGATGCCGAAGGGATAGGACTTGTATTCCTCGGTCAGGGCCAGACGGGTAGTGGTGTCGCCGGCAGCTTCGGCGGCCTTGAGCATATCGATGGGCTCGAGCATGGCCTTGAGCAGAGCCTTCTTGGTGTTGCGGGCACCGATAACCAGAGCGGCAACACGGTTGATGGAGCCGTCGAAGTAGTCCAGAGAGATGTTGGTGCGGTCCAGGGTATTGGAACGAACCAGCTCATGCATGATGGCCTGGGTCTCGTCGTCGAAGGAGACAACGTGGTCGGAGTCCCAGCGCACGCCGCGGCTGACGTGGAGCAGAACCTCGTCCACGAAGGAGAAGATGGCGGTCAGCTTGGAGGAGACGAGCTCCGTGGGATGATAGTGACCGGTGTCCATGGTGAACATGACTTCCGGATGCTTCATGGCATAGCCCATGTAGTACTCATGGCTGCCGACAACATAGGACTCGCTGCCGATGCCGAAGAGCTTGGACTCAACGGCGTCCTTCATCAGGTTGCCGTAGTTCTTGGCGCAGCCCTTTTCCAGGGAGTCGGTCAGGCGCAGACGGGGAGACAGGGTGTCGATGGGACGCTCCTTGCAGCCGTCGGGAATCCAGATGTTCATGCCGCAGCGCTTGCCGGTGCGCTCACCGAAGTAAGCGGAGATCTCACGGCAGGCGATCAGATGGTCAATCCAGAACTTGCGGACGTTCTCATCAGCGGCGGACAGGGTGCCGTCGTCGCTCATGGGATGGGAGAAGAAGGTGGGGTTGAAGTCCAGACCGATGCCCTTCTCGACGGCCCAGTCAGCCCAGGCGGAGAAGTTGGCGGGGGTGATTTCATTGCGGTCGGCCTTGGCGCCTTCGCAGTAGAAAGCGTGGACGTTGATCTTGTTGGTACCGGGAACCAGAGCCAGAACCTGATCCAGGTCGGCGCGCAGCTCTTCGCCGTTGCGGGCCTTGCCGGGATAGGCGCCGGTGGACATGATGCCGCCGGTCAGGCCGGTCTCGAGAGACTCAAAGCCCTTGACGTCATCGCCCTGCCAGCACTGCAGGGACACGGGGGTGGCCAGAACCTTGGCGATAGCGGCCTCGGTATCAACGCCGATAGCGGCGTACTGCTCACGGGCATACTCGTAAGCGCAGTTGATATCCTTCATAATGATCCTCCAAAAGATGATATGTGGGAGGTGTGCGCCGAAAAGCGGCGCACACAGCGTTTTGAATTACTTCAGCATTTCCTGACCGCCGGTGACGGGGACAGCCGAGGCTGTCCGCGGATGCAGCTGATTACTTGAGCATTTCCTGACCGCCAGTGACGGGGACAGCCGAGGCTGTCCGCGGATGCAGCTGATTACTTGAGCATTTCCTGACCGCCAGTGACGGGGACAGCCTGGCCGGTCTCGTACTGCTGCTCGACAATGTAGAAGATGGCAACGGCCACGTCACGGGGATAGCAGCCGCGGTGCATGGGGATCTTGGACTCGTAGAACTTCTTGACGTCGGCAACATCCTTGGCGCCGGGCACCTTGCCGGAGTTGAGGTACTGCACGAACAGACCCTTGACGGGGTCGGACCACAGGGGACCATCAAAGAAGTTACCGGGG
>SVMB01000162.1 GCA_015067675.1 Oscillospiraceae bacterium | reverse complement strand
TTCGGCATAAAGGCGGAGATCCGCAACGGCCTCCTGTGCAACAGCAAGGAGATCCACCTCCTCGCGGGGCAGGTCCATGCCCTCGTCCAGCCGGGACAGGCGGATGATATCCTCAATGAGCAGTACAAGGCGAGATGCTTCTCTGTGGATCATCGCCACAAAATCGGGGACATCTTCCGGTTTCACCATGCCGCTTTTCAACATTTCCGCACTGCCGATGATAGATTGCAGCGGCGTTTTCAGCTCGTGAGATACATTGGCAGTGAACTCCCGACGGGTACGCTCTGCATTCTCCAACTCAGTCACATCAAAGGCGAGGATCACCAGACCGTTGACTGCGTTCTGATCCTCAATGCGGCTGAGTACGAACTGATATTCCCGTCCGTTTCGATCCGCGCGGAGCTCGTGCCGTCCTTTTGCAAGGGCTGTATCCACGGCATCGGACATATCCTGCCGCCGATCCACGGTGCAGAGGTCACGCCCGATGCAGCTCTCATCCGCGCCGAACAGCTTCTGCGCCGCGGGATTGATACTCAGCACCGTGCGGTTTTGATCCAGCAGCACCAGTCCTTCCCGCATATGGGAGATGATCTGGGTAAACTCACTGGATTTGCGCTCCAGCTCCCGCATTTGCACCTTGATCTCGCCGTGTTGCTGATGGATACGGTGCAGAATGGGCGAAAGCTCATCATACGTATCGTTCTCCATCGGGTTTTCCAAGTCTAACTCATTGAGCGGCTGCGTGATCTTACGCGCCACACGGCTGGAGAGGATGGCGGAAAGGATGATAGCGAGGATCGCCACAATGCACACCGGCTGGATCACGCCCACAACAAGCACCAGAAGCGTCTGACGGCTGACGGAGATGCGCAGCACTGTACCGTCGGACAGGCGGCGGGTAGCATAGATGGTGCGCTCCAGCAGTGTATCGGAATGCCGCGTGGCACTGCCGGTGCCGCCGTACAGCGCTTCAATGATCTCCTCACGGTTTGCATGGTTTTCCATTGTTGCCGCATCCGCGTGAGTATCGTAGAGCACCGTGCCGTCTGATGCCACCCATGTGATGCGGAAGCGGTCAGACTCCACCTCCTTAAGAAACTCGATACCTTCCCGCTCTGTGCCAATAGAGGCAAGGCTCAACTCGTCTTGAAGCTGAGCTCTCTGCACGGTATCGAAATAGTCGTATAGAACACCCATGATGAAGCTCAGGCCACAGACAAGAACAACGGCGGCGACAAAAAGCGTAGAACGAAAGATCTTACTTTTCATGTCTGCCCTCCAGACGGTATCCCACATTGCGGACAGTCTCAATGATATTGCCGTAGGCTCCCAGCTTTTGCCGCAAGGTTCGGATGTGCATATCCACCGTGCGCGTTTCCGCAATAAACTCCGAATTCCAGATCTTTGTCAATAGCTGTTCACGGGTAAAGGCGGTGCCCGGCTGGGAAAGAAACAGCTTCAAAAGCTCGTATTCCTTATAAGTTAAAATGACACGCTCACCGGCGATGCTCACCGTATGCTCGTCCACATTCAGCACCAACTCGTCCAGCTTCAAAAGCCGCTCGTCCTGACGGGGACGGCTGCGGCGCAGGACAGCTTTCACGCGGGAGACCATCTCCATCATGCCAAAGGGCTTGACGAGGTAGTCGTCTGCGCCAAGGTCAAGGCTCTGCACCTTGTCAAACTCCGTCCCCTTGGCGGTAGCCATAATGATGGGAATGTCCCGAAACTGCTCACTGGCACGCATCCTTGTCAGCAATTCGATTCCGTCAATGCCGGGGAGCATCACATCCAGCAGGACAAGGTCTGGCTGACGATCCTGCAAGGCTTCCCAGAAGCTTGTGCCATCCTCAAAGCCGAAGGCCTCCATACCTGTGCTCTTGAGGGCGTACACCTCTATCTCACGGATGCTGGGATCATCCTCTACACACCAGATCATTGACATTCCTTATGCTCTCCTGTCACAGAAAATACGACCCACTCTGCGATGTTGGTGCAGTGGTCGCCGATTCGCTCGAAATACTTTGCGATCATCAGAAGATCCAGCGCGTACTCGCCGCCGTTAGGATTCTCCGCGATCATAGAAATAATATCACGCTTCACCTGCGTGAAATAGTCATCCACAACATCGTCGTGCTGCATCACTGTCTGCGCAAGGGTAAGATCCTGCTTCACATAGGCATCCACCGCCTCTGTGACCATGCGCATGGTTTCCCTCGCCATCTCTCGAATTTTGGGATACTTCTCGTCGGGATGGCGGGTCATAAAGGGGACGATTTCTACGATGTCCTCCGCCTGGTCGCCGATACGCTCCATGTCGGTGATCATTTTCATGGCGGCAGAGATACAGCGCAGATCCCGCGCCACCGGCTGCTGGCGCAGCAGAAGCTTCATGCAGATATTCTCAATGGTGCGCTCACTCTCGTCGATTTGCGCCCCAATGCGCTTTACATTGCCGACCAGTTCCTCGTCCCACTCAGTCAGTGCGTCGGAGGCCATGGCGATAATCTCCTCGCAGGCGGCACCCATATGGATCAGCTCTTCATTGAGCTTTGTCATTTGTTCGGTAAAGTAATCTCTCATGATCAGCCGAACCTCCCTGTAATGTAGTCTTCCGTGCGCTTGTCCCGGGGCTGGTCGAACATGGCTTCCGTTTCGCTGAATTCCACCAGATCGCCCAGCAGGAAAAACGCCGTCTGGTCGGAGATTCTTACCGCCTGCTGCATGTTATGGGTCACGATAACGATAGTATACCGCTCTTTCAGCTCCATCGCAAGGTCTTCGATGCGGCTTGTGGAGATCGGGTCGAGGGCAGAGGTCGGCTCGTCCATCAGAAGGACTTTCGGTTCTACTGCCAGCGCGCGGGCGATGCACAGACGCTGCTGCTGACCGCCGGACATACCCAGTGCGTTCTTTTTCAGTCTGTCCTTGACCTCATCCCAGATGGCTGCGCCGCGCAGAGCCTTTTCCACGATCTCGTCCAGCTCCGCCCGGTTTGTGATGCCGTGGGTGCGGGGGCCGTAGGCGATATTGTCATAGATGCTCATAGGGAAGGGATTGGGCTTCTGGAAGACCATGCCCACTTCCTTCCGCAGAGCATTGACCTCGGTTTCAAAGATGTTTTCGCCGTTATACTTCACCTCGCCCGTGATCTTCACGCCGGGGATCAGATCGTTCATCCGGTTGAGGGTTTTCAAAAAAGTGGACTTTCCGCAGCCGGAGGGGCCGATCAGGGCGGTTATGGACTTTTCCGGTATATCAATACTGATGTTTTTCAACGCCTGCGTCTGACCATACCAGAGGTTCAGGTCGCTGACGGTAATGATAGGTGTATTCAAAACTCGATTCTCCTTTCGTTAGACTGCGTTTTTCTTCTTGAAGTACCGCGTCACTCCCGCGGCACAGAGATTGATGATAAATGCCAGCACCATGAGGATAGCAGCGATGGAAAATGCCACCGCAAATTCGCCGTCCTCCTTGGCGTAGTAGTAAAGGGCGATAGTCAGCGTGGAACCGGGGGCGGTCAGAGCATCCACAAAGCCATTGATGTTGTGGGCAACGCCTGCGGTAAAGAGCAGGGCGGCAGACTCGCCC
>SVMB01000045.1 GCA_015067675.1 Oscillospiraceae bacterium | reverse complement strand
CGGTCGATACCGGCGATATCGGCAGCGGCAATGAGCTGATCAACACGGGTGTCGCGGTCATTGCAGGCCTCCACGAGATCCAGCCCCGTGTGCTCGTGCCAGTCGGTAACAGGATGCTCACGGAAGAATGCAAGCTTTTCCGAAATGGTCAAGACGGTTTCCTCCTTTAGTGTCATATTGGGTTAATATCAGTATACCGCGTATGCAGCTGAGAAACAACCACTCAAGGTCAAAAGAATGCGCAATTTCGACTGCCGATTACATATCGTACTCTGTCAGCAGGACTTCCTTCCACGTCGTTTCTCCGTCAGCCAGATACCAGGTCTGCACAGACCAGGGCGTAATGTCGGCGCACAGCGGTACCGGCAGCACATCGCCGGAGGCCGTGAAGGAGGCAGACTTGCCCGTGACCTCGTAGACACGCAGGATCGTGCCCGTGCCGTCCTCGCTGCGCTTAATCGCAGACATAACCACGTTCTCCGCATCAATGCGGATGCCGCCGTAGGGCGCATCGGAGAGCGCACCCTCGTGCCAGGTCTCGACGATGTTGGTCAGTTCCCGGTTCAGGAGCCTGCCCTCACGGACAGCCTCCACCCAGTCGTCCCCCACCGGCATCAGTACACTTGCAAACGCACTCTCGCCCTGCTCGGTATACCGGCTCTCAGCCGTGCGCGGCGCGCCGTGATCGGCATAGATGGGGCTGCGCAGGATGGTCTGATAGATCGTGGAACCCTTGACGCTGGAACTGTAGGTGCCGTCGTTGACCAGGGCAAAGCAGGCATTGTCTCCCTTCACCGCCGTCCAGGTCTGTCCGGGCTCCTCTTCACCGTCGGCAGGACGTTCGATCACGCCGAAGGGAATCTCATAAAACGCAGAAGGATTCTCCACCGCCATCGGCCAGGCGATTTTGAGCATCTTGTGCCGCTCGTGCCAGTCCACACGGCCACGGATGCGCAGCTTGTCTTCACCGGCGCAGAGGGAGAAATACTGCGTCAGGACAGAATCGTTGTACCGGCTCACGACCTTCACCGTGGCGCGCACCGGCCCGGATTCCAGCACCGTCACCTCGGCGTCGGAGAACCGCGCCATTTCATCCACAAAGAAGTTCTTTGCATGGCTCCACGTGTCGTGGTAGTACTCATCAATCACCACCGGCACGGCAGCCCGGCCGCAGATCAGCTCACGCCCCGTGCGCTTGTCCACAAACGACGTGATGTAGCCGCTGTAGAGCTCAAACCGGATGGCATAAAACTCGTTTTCCAGCATCGTACCGCCGTGTTCATTGGCGGTCATCGCACCGTTCCACGGCGTTGCCCGCACCTCCGAGGGCACCGCCTCCGGCAGCGCCGCCGGCTCCACCGGCATCACCCGGGGACGGTCAAAGTCCGCAATCACCCGACCTTCGTCGGAAAGATAGTACACCGCATAGCCAAGCGCGGGAACCTTTGCCTTGAAGAGCAGATTGTAGCCGTAATTCGTGGTATGCGCAGGCGATTCGATGAGCTGGGAGGGGATGATCGTCCCTGCGGCATCCTTCACGACCGTGTATTGACGGTTGACCTGCACCACCCGCTCCACAGCAAAGCTGTGGGGATTAAAGATGATCACCGGCAGACCCTTTTCGCGCTTAGACGTGTCGATCACCCAGGAGATGCTCTGCAGGGCGTTGTTTTCCGCCACCGCCGCCACGCGCCGGGCATGTCCCAGCATCAGATCGGCGTCATCATAGGCCTCCTCAATAGAGCAGCCGTCCATGGAGTCGTGGAAATGGCAGAAGCAGACGTCGCGCCAGGCATCGCGGAAGCGCTCACCCGACGCCGGACGCCGCAGCAGAGCACTTCCAAGCATCTGATAGCTCTCCGCCGCGATCAGGTCGCATTCGCTGCGGCGAATGCCCCGCTTGATGCGGGTCACCGTGGAGTAGCAGCCCGGAGCGTGATGCTGCAGATCCTCGTAATACTTCGGAATCTCCACACCGGAGCCGCGAATATAGTCAAAGAAGTCGGAAAGGTCGGAATACACCACTTCAATGTCCGGATGAGCCGCCGCAAACCCGCGCATCAGCTCCAGATTGCGCACGGTCGGACCGCCGCCGTGATTGCCCACGCCGTAGAAGAACGCCGCCGCATCGGATACGGAGCGATTCTCCTTCTCGATGACCTCATGGCGCTGCTCCATGTCCTCCGGCGTCTCAAACCAGCCGGTGTACGCGCCGATGATGTGGCTTGCCAGCACCGAAGAGCCGTCGGGGGACACCCATTCAAACACATCCTGCTCAATATCCTTCTCATGATGCCCCGGACGCATCCAGATGTAGCTGTCCATGCCGGATTTTTTGAGAATCTGGGGCAGCATCACGTGGTGACCGAAACTGTCCACGTTGTAGCCGACCTTCGCCGTCACGCCCAGTTTTTCCTTGAAGTACCGCTGTGAATACAGAGACTGCCGGGCAAACGCCTCGCCCGAGGGCAGATTGCAGTCCGGCTGCACGTGCCAGCCGCCCACCACGACAAAGCGTCCCTCCGCCACGCGTTCTTTCACTTCTTCGAACATCTCCGGGGCAAATTCCTCCACCCACTGGTACACCGACGCCGACGAGCAGACGAATTTGTATTCCGGGAACTCCTTCATCCGGTCAAGAGCCGAGCGGATCGTGGCCTTTGCCTCCGCCGAGCCCTCCTGCCACCGCCACAGCCACACGGGATCCAGATGGGCGTTGCCCACCATATAGTAACGCTTGAACTTTGCCATACTCTGCCTCCTTACTCATACAGGATGG
Organism: Oscillospiraceae bacterium; assembly: GCA_015067675.1. Lineage (GTDB taxonomy): Bacteria > Bacillota > Clostridia > Oscillospirales > QAMX01 > SIG502. The sequence goes on along the minus strand of SVMB01000045.1, from coordinate 25,107 downwards.
CTTCATTATACCGAAACATACACATAAAAACAAGAGGGAATCCTTGCGGATTCCCTCAAAAGGATACATTGTGAACTTACCAGACTCTCGTAACGAAGGCCATGAGAAGCTGCGCAATCTCGCCGCGGGTCGCGATCTCGTCAGACTCGGCACTCATACCGTCGTACATACCGTTGGACTGCGCCCAGGCGTAGGCCGCGTCAACCGTGGCATAGCCGCCGCTGTGCCAGCGATAGAGCATGGCGCAGACCTGCTCGTGGGTCACCTGATCATTCAGACCGTAGATGCCCTTGCCGTAGCCTTCGATGATACCGGCGCGGTTGGCCCAGGTAATTGCCTGAGAGTACCACTGACCGGCGGGCACATCGGAGAAGCCGGTGTCGCCGTAAGCCGCGGGCTGACCTTCCATGCGCCAGAGGATCGTAGCCATCATCGCACGGGTCACGCCGTTGTCAGGGTCAAACAGACCGCCGCCAACGCCGTTCATGATGCCTCTTTCAGCCACAAACGAAATGGCACTGTAGGCGGGATGCCAGGGATACACGTCGCCAAAGAGCAGGGACTGGCCAGCGTAACCGGCTCCCCAGCCCAAGTCGGATTCGGACTCGGAGTCGTCCCGCTCATCCTGACCGCCCACATCGATAAAGGAGTTTGCGTGCCGGAAGCTCACATCAACCGCCACAGGGCCGGTGATGTTTTCAATCGTGTAGCTGCTCACAGCGCCCACGCTTTCGCCGTTGACCTTCACATCGGCGACGGTGTAGTAATCGTAAGGCTGCGCGGTGATCTCCACGCTGCCGCCGTTCTCAACGGTCTCGGCAGACGCCCACGCAGTGCCGCCCTCACCGTAGGTGACGGTCACAGGCCAGAACACCGGCGCGGGGGGGGGTGTTGTCGGAGTCACCGTTGCCACCGGACTTCTTATCGCCGAGCTTGAGATAGAAAGCTCCGCTGTAATAATGCGTCGCGTCAATCTCAAACCCATCAACTGCCAGCCGGGGGTAATTGAATACTTTTTCAGTATTATCGTTGTCACGATTATTCTTAATCGCGCCGAAATAATCCCCGGGCTCCGCACCAGTCCACGGCTTGATGGTCACTTTCGGTTCAGCGGAAGGTGACGTTTTCTCTTCGCCTTGTACCATCAGTTGATTGGGCCTAATCTTGTCCACCGTCGCAATCTGATCTTTCGTCAGCCCGGACAGGTCAATGGTGGTCGATTTGGTGAAGTAATCGGGATATATACGCAGGTTGATTGCACCCGGCACATTTTCATCACTCTCCGCCGCCGCGACGGCTTTTGTATCCTCACCAAATTCGGCGTTGTAGAGTTTGATCGTAGCCGTTCTGTCATTGGTACTTTGGGTCACCTCAATCGCCGGGCCGCCGTTGTTCTTCAGGATGGTCAGATCGTAGATCTCACTCGTAAATGGGTTACGCCCAACCTCGACCGTCCAGCCGCCACTTGCAGCATGCGGCACGGAAATCAACGCACCGGCGCCACCGTTGCCACCGTCGATGGTGATGTCCCCGGTGACAAAAGAAGCGCTACCGATTCCACTCAGCTTAAACAGCTCTTCGCCATTTGTATTGTTAAAATGCTCCGCGCGTTTGATCGTACCGCCGCCAATGATTTTGAGGGATTTTTGCACCACGATGGTACCAGCGATCTCTAACGTAGCGTCCTTTCCGACAAACAGATACCGTCCGCTGGGGTGATACCAGATCTTCTTTGCATAGGCGTCCGGATTGTATCCATCAAGTAACTCTTCGTTATCTCCCAGAGCTACGATACCCGCCCAATCGGACACCGTCGCCTCGCCATCAGTCTCCATCGCCGCTCTCGCCACGGTAAACCCCGTCGGCACGCCTGCCCAGGGCAGCATCGTATACGCCAGCATGATCACAAGCATCATGGCTATCGTCTTTTTGATCATTTTCTTTCCTCCTTGTCCCGTATCCGGGCATTCTGTACCGTTCCGGTACGTGTTCAGCTTATTATATCACCGTGTAATCACGGCTGTCCAGATTTTTTCCAGCCTGTAACCGAATTGAAATCTGCGCCGGGGGGAGCCCTCTCCGTGACCTCACCCCAAAGGGGGAGGCAAGCCAAGCCGCGAAAAGCCTCGGGGGATTCCTTGGCTCCCCCTCCGGGGGAGCTGGCATGGGGCCGCGAAGCGGTCACATGACTGAGAGGGCCGTGAACGCTGCGCGTTCACTTCCGAGAAAGCCTGACGGCTTTCTCTAACGACCCCATGAGAGAACCCTTTTGGGGGCAAATCTCCCCTGCTTACGCCCGTGCGTCCTCAATAAACTTCTCAAGCCGCGCAATCTGCGCCATGACGCTGGCCTCAGCCGGGCCGCCCTCAACACGGCGGTCGTTGACGCAGGTGTCCAGGCTCAGCGCCTCGTATACATCCTCGCCGAAGGCGGGGCTGATCTCCCGCAGGGTGGAAAGCGGCAGCTCTTCCAGCAGCTTGCCGTTCTGGGAACAATAGGCCACCAGCTTGCCCACCGCAGTGTAGGCATCACGGAAGGGCAGACCCTGACGCACCAGATAGTCGGCTGCGTCGGTGGCGTTGATGAAGCCGTGACCGGCGGCTGCGCGGAGGTTTTCTTCCCGCACGGTCATGGTGGCGACCATGGGAGCAAAGACTTCCAGACAGATCTTCACGGTATCGATGGCGTCGTATACGCCCTCCTTGTCCTCCTGCATGTCCTTGTTGTAGGCCAGCGGCAGGCTCTTCATGACGGTCAGCAGACCCATCAGATCGCCGTAGACGCGGCCGGTCTTGCCGCGGATGAGCTCTGCCATGTCGGGATTCTTCTTCTGGGGCATGATGGAGGAACCGGTGGAGTAGCTTTCATCCATCTCCACGAACCGGAACTCCCAGGAGCACCACATGATGAGCTCCTCGCACATGCGGGACAGATGCATCATCAGGATGGACAGGGCAGAGAGCAGCTCGATGCAGTAGTCGCGGTCGGACACGGCATCCAGAGAGTTGCCGGTGATGCGGGCAAAGCCCAGCTCGTCGGCGACGGAGCGGCGGTCGAGGGGATAGGTGGTGGAAGCGCAGGCACCGGCGCCCAGCGGCAGCTCGTCCATGCGCTCGTAGCAGTCGGAAAGACGGGTGAAGTCGCGTCTGAGCATCTCAGACCAGGCCAGCATGTAGTGACCGAAGGTCACGGGCTGGGCGCGCTGCAGATGGGTGTAGGCGGGCATGACGGCGCGGGGGTGCGCCTTGGCCTGCTCCATCAGCGCGTCGAGGGCGTCGAGAATGCCGTCCTGAATGGCGCAGATTTCCTTCTTGACATACAGACGCATATCCAGCGCCACCTGATCGTTGCGGCTGCGGGCCGTGTGCAGACGCTTGCCGGTAGCGCCGATCTTCGCGGTCAGGAAGGTCTCCACGTTCATGTGGATGTCCTCGTTGTCGGAGGTGAACTCAAGCTTGCCTTCCTCGATCTCGGCCAGCACCTCGGCAAGACCGGCGATAATGGTGTCGGCATCTTCCTTTGTGATGATGCCCTGACGGCCCAGCATAGCGGCGTGGGCCATGCTGCCGGTGATGTCCTCTTTGTACATCCGCTGGTCAAAATGAATGGAGGCCTGAAAATCGTTGGCCACCTTGTCGGTTTCCTTGGTAAAGCGTCCGCCCCAAAGCTTCATGGTATGTAAACTCCTTCTCAAAACGAATATCGTGAGCCTTATTATAGCACAAACCCGCAGCGCTGTCTATAAACGCACACAGGATTTGCGCTCTCATGCTTTATTTTCCGCGCTTCTTTCCGGTCTTTGCAGCCGCATTTTTCTTCTCCCGCTTCCACTGCACGCAGGTAAGCAGCAGCATCACCACGCAGAAGATCGTCGCCCACTGCGCCCGGTAGGTAAACGTCGCGTGCTGGTAGGAATGGGCAAACAGCACCAGATACCGTGCAAAGGGCACCGCTGCCAGCAGCGCAAGAATCCCCGCAAGACTGCCGCTGCCCTTCTTCGGCCGCAGCAGCCAGAGTCCCGCCGCGCACATCGCCGCTAAAACCAGCAGACCCACATATCCGCCGGTCTCGCCGGGCGTAAACCAGGGCAAGAGCGAGAGATTGAGCGCCTGCGCGGCATACAGGTAGGTCGCCAGCGCGCCCTCCTCATGCTCAAACGCACGCTCTGCCGCAGCACCGGCAGCCTCCCGTACGGCGTTCATGTCCAGCGTCACCGAGGTCAGCCCCCACTTCAGCGCATACATCGCCGCATAGGCTCCCAGGAAACAGACGCCGTAGCTCACAAGCTCCAAAAAGATTCCCCGGAACCGCCCGAGGCTTCCCTCCCGGTGCCGCCACAGCACATACAGCGCCGCCGGGATTAAAAACGCCAGCGTTTCGGCGGTGAAGAAATCAAAGAAGCACATGCACACGCCCGATACCACGAATACCGGCCGCAGAGCCCGTGCTCCGCGTGGCGCCAGCGCCAGCACCGCAATGGTCGTGCCGATGGTCACGTAGAAGCAGAACACATACTCCAGGCACAGCGGCACTACCCAGCCGCCCACGCACAGCAGGGACGCTCCCAGCACCCCCACCGTGATCCATGAAAAGCCCCGCTTCTTCATCATCCACACAAGGCACCCAAGCCCCAGCACATAGATCGCCGCACATACCCATCGGATGCCGACAATGCCGGTCATCATCAGCAGCGGCCGTATCAGCACAAGCGACCCGTGCCAGTACCGGTGGTAGGACACATCCGGCTCCAGCCCCTGCTCCATGGATGCCCGCAGCGCATCAAAAATCAGCTTTCCCTCGGTACCATTGCGGTAACCGGCGTACAGCATCGAAGCAAACGGATCCGACGGCTCTGCATGGGCGGCAATGCCGACCCAGATGGCGTCGGCGTAGTTGTGAACGCTGGTGCGGTCGTCGGTGCCGAAGAGCGGATAGTAGTGGGCATTCTCATGTTCCTGCCAGTATACGGCCGATTCCAGTGCATGGGCACGCACCGGCTCCTCCGGCAGACAGAATGCGCCCGTGAGGGCAGCCGTCAGAATCGCCGCGGTCAGTAAAAACACCGCCGGCAGCAAAAGCCATGATGGGATACGTAAACGGGACTGCATAGTATAGGCTCCTTTTCCCTTTGAATGGGTATATTATAGCATGTCTCGGGAAAACTGTCCATGATAAACCACTCTTTACACAAACCTTACTATAATTCGTCCTAAAAGGACTGGACAAATCCACCATAACCCGTTATACTATTAACAGACCTATTCCCCGCAAAAGGAGGCCTTTACATGACCGGTAGAGCCGGAACACACGCTTACTTTTTCCATCAGGGCACCGATTGCCGCGCATACGAATACCTCGGCGCGCATATGACTTCCCGTGCACGTCAAAAGGGCGTCCTTTTCCGTGTCTGGGCCCCCGAAGCCCAAAGTGTGTGTGTCATGGGTGAGTTCAACGACTGGAATAAGACCTCTCACCCCATGAAAAAGGTCACCGTCGGCGTCTGGGAGCTCTTTGTTCCCGGCGTCAAGGAATACTGCGCCTATAAATTCGCCGTCACCGGCTGCGACGGCGTCCTTCGTGACAAATGCGACCCTTACGCTTTCCATTCCGAGACCCGCCCTTTCACCGCGTCGCGGGTCTATGACCCTTCCAAGAGCTATAAGTGGCACGATAAAGCCTGGCTTGCCGCCCGCTCCCAGTGCCAGAATAAACCCGTCTCCATCTATGAGGTTCATCTGGGCTCCTGGCGTCACGACGAAAACGATAACCCCTACACCTATCGCCGCCTGGCCGATGAACTCATCCCCTACGCACTGGAGATGGGCTTTACCCATATTGAGCTGCTGCCCGTCATGGAGCATCCGCTGGATGCCTCCTGGGGCTATCAGTGTACCGGCTACTTTTCCCCCACCTCCCGCTTCGGTGAGCCCCGCGATCTGCAGGAAATGATCGACCGCTGCCACCAGGCAGGTCTCGGCGTCATCCTCGACTGGGTGCCCGCCCATTTCCCCAAGGACGGCTTCTTCCTGTCGTACTTCGACGGTACGCCGCTCTACGAAGGAAAGGACGTCCTGCGCCGCGAACGCCCCGACTGGGGAACCTATATGTTCGACTTTGGCCGCAACGAGGTACGCTCCTTCCTGCTGTCCTCTGCCATGTTCTGGCTGGATATGTACCACGCCGACGGCTTCCGTATCGACGCGGTTGCCAGTATGCTCTACCTGGACTTCGGTAAGGAGCACGGTCAGTGGACGCCCAATATCCACGGCAGCAACGAAAACCTCGAGGCCATTTCCTTCCTGCGCAAGCTCAATGAAACCGTATTTGAACACTATCCCACCGTCCTCATGATGGCCGAAGAGAGTTCCGCCTGGCCCATGGTTACAAAGCCCGTCTGGCTGGGCGGTCTGGGCTTCAACTATAAGTGGAACATGGGCTGGATGAACGACGTGCTGGACTACTCAAAGGTCGATCCGATCTTCCGCCAGTACAATCATAATAAGCTCACCTTCTCCCTGACCTACGCCTTCAACGAAAGCTACGTCCTCCCCTTCTCCCACGACGAGGTCGTGCACCTCAAGAAAGCGCTCATCGAGAAATTCCCCGGCGATGAATATGCCCGCATGGCAAACCTGCGGGCCCTGCTTGCCTATATGTTTGCCCATCCGGGCAAGAAGCTGCTCTTCATGGGCGGTGAATTCGGTCAGCATCATGAGTGGGACGAAAAGACCCAGCTTGAATGGCACCTGCTGGACGAACCCGTACACCGCCAGCTGCAGGACTTCACCCGGGAGCTCAACCGCTTCTATCAGAATACCCCCGCCCTCTGGGAAAACGACATCGACTGGAAGGGCTTTCAGTGGATCGCCTGCGATAACTACGCCCAGAATATCCTGGTCTTCCGCCGCATCGATCATTCCGGGAACGAAATCGCCGTCACCGTCAACTTTGCCCCCGTCATGCGGGAGCATTACCGCATCGGCCTGCCCTTCCCCTGCACCATGACCCAGATTTTTTCCACCGACGAAGCCCGCTTCGGCGGCTGGGATATCGCCAATCCCCCCATCCACACCGACGAAATCCCCTGGAACGGCCTGCCGGTGTCCGCCGAGCTCACCATTCCGCCCATGTCCGTGGTGTTCCTGCAGCTTACCCCCGACGAACTTCCCGATGCAGAGCTTCCAATCGCCGACGAAGAGAGCGCCGACGCACCGGTCAACCCCGATACAGAGCTTAAAGACACCGACACAGCGCTTTAAAGCCCATAGAAATACAGAGCAGCTTTAAATCCGTGAAAACTGCAGACTAAGAGGTATGAACGTATGAAACTTCCGTGGCAGAATCCGCAGAATCCGCACGTCACTCCCGAAAACTATAAGATTTCTCCCCAGCATACGCCCATTCAGCGCTTCGTCATCGCCGTTTTCGTCATTCTCCTCTTCCCCATCATGCTCGTGGTCTACCCCATCGGCAAACTCATCGGCGGCGCCTTCATGCTCGCCGGTCAGGTTGGTTTCTATCTGGGCGAGGCCTGCTTCCGCAAACCCAATAAAGAAGCCCGTTACCGCGGCCAGTGGCTCCGCGCCTGGATCAACTCCCAGGCCTCCGCTCTGCCCCATATCAATACCGGGTTTCGTAAGTTTCTCTATCGTCTCTCCGGTCTGAATATCGGCAAGGCCGGCTTCATCGGCATGGGCGGCATTCTGGAGGATCTTCATCCCGAAAACGTCGTCATCGAGGATAACGTCACCATGTCCTTTGGCTGTACCATCATCGCCCATGGCCCCAAGCGCAATATCACACGTCAGGAGGATAAAATGGTCATCCTGCGTCAGGGCGCTTACGTCGGCGCACGTACCACCTTTATTCCCGGCGTCGAGGTCGGCCATCACGCAACCATAGGCGCAGGCTCCGTCGTCACCAAGAGTGTTCCCGCCGGCGCCGTTGTTGCCGGATGCCCCGCCCGAATCCTGTATTATAAAGAGGGCTATGGTCCCGAGGCTGAGCAGAACGCCGCAGCCACCAGATAGACCAGCAACCGACCGGCCGTGAGGAATGTTCCTCCGACCTGTGCGGCTAATATAAATAAACAGAAGGGTCGTGTCCCACTATGTATGCCAAGAAAGAATGTGTCGCCATGCTTCTGGCTGGCGGCCAGGGCAGCCGCCTGTATGCACTCACCCGCCGTATCGCAAAACCAGCCGTTCCCTTCGGCGGCCGTTACCGCATCATCGACTTCCCGCTGTCCAACTGCACCAACTCCGGCATTGATACCGTCGGCGTTCTGACGCAGTATGAGCATCGTGCGCTGCATGCCTATATCGGTTCCGGACTTCCCTGGGATCTGGACCGCACCAATGGCGGCGTCCATCATCTTCCTCCCTACATGTCCAACCACGACTCCCAGTGGTATAAGGGTACGGCCAACGCCATCTATCAGAACATCCCCTTCGTGGATCAGTATGACCCCGAATACGTGCTCATCCTCAGCGGCGACCACATCTATAAAATGGACTACGCCGCGATGCTTGCTGAACATAAAAAGAATAACGCCGACTGCACCATCGCCGTCATCGACGTGCCGCTGAATGAAGCCTCCCGCTTCGGTATCCTGAGCGCCGACGAGTCCGGCCGTATCACGAAGTTTGCCGAGAAGCCCAAGAATCCCGAATCCACCCTGGCTTCCATGGGTATCTACATCTTCACCTGGAAAGAGCTGCGCGCCCGCCTCATCGCCGACGAAGCCGATCCCGAGAGCGAAAACGACTTCGGTAAGAACATCATCCCCACCATGCTGAACGACGGTGCCCGGATGTTTGTCCATACCTTCGAAGGCTACTGGAAGGACGTCGGAACCATCGACAGCTACTGGGAAGCCAATATGGATATGCTCGCACCCGAGTCCGGCCTCAACCTCACCGATCCCTCCTGGCGTATCTACGCCCGTACGCCCGTCTCGCCTCCGCAGTTCATCGCCGACGGCGCTTCCGTCAACGATGCGCTCATCGCCGACGGCTGTTATGTAGCCGGAAACATTGAAGAATCCGTCCTCTTCAATGACGTGCGCGTCGGTAAGGATGCAAAGGTTCGTTATTCCATCCTCATGCCCGGTACCGTCGTCGAAGACGGCGCCACCGTGGAGTTTGCCATCGTTGCCGAGAACGTAACGATTGGCAGAAATGCCCATGTCGGCTCCTCCGAGATTGATTCCGAAGGCAAGCGCATCACCGTCATCGGCAGCGATCAGACCGTCGCCGCAGATGCCGTGGTGGAGCCCGGTTCCATGTTGGGTTAAGCAAAGGAGGATACGACAATGAAAGAGATTCTTGGTCTGATTTTCGCCTATTCCAGCTTCCCCCGTCTGGGTGAGCTTGTCAGTCCCCGTACCGCAGCCTCCCTGCCCTTCGGCGGCCGTTACCGCGCCATCGACTTCTGCCTTTCCAATATGGTCAATGCCGGTATTTCCGACGTGGGCGTCATCATGCGCGACAGCTACCAGAGCCTGATGGATCATCTCGGCGGCGGTAAGGACTGGGATCTGTCCCGTAAAAACGGCGGCCTGTTCCTCCTGCCTCCCCAAAGCTACGGCGGCAACGCCTACAGCCGCGGCGAAAGCTTTGTGGCAAAGCTCGACGCCCTGTCCGGTGTATATAAGTATATCACCGCCAGCTCCGCCGAATATGTGCTGCTGGCCGACGGCGACTGCATCACCAATATCCGCGTCAATGACGTGCTGGCCGCCCATGAAAAAAGCGGCGCCGATATTACCGTCGTCTGCTCCCGTATGCCCATCGGCGAAGCCGAGCATTCCATCTACTTCACCCTGGACGGCTCTGAGCGCATCCGCGGCGTCATCGCCAATGCCGAAACGCCTCAGGATAACGAAAGCCTGGGTATGTTCCTGATGAAGAAGACGCTTCTGGAAGACCTGATTAAAGCCGGCCGCGAGGGCGATCTGGTTCATTTCGAGCGCGGCATCCTGCGCCAGCGCCTGGATACCCTCAATATGCGTCCCTACTTCCATCCCGGCTACGTGGCAAGACTGCATACCGTCGCCGACTATTACCGCCATAATATGGCGCTGCTCAATGAGCGCGTGCGCGACCAGCTCCTGGACCGCTCCAATCCCGTGCGTGCCCGTATCCGCGATGCCGCACCCACCTATTACTCCGATACCGCCAAGGTATCCGGCAGCCTCATCGCTTCCGGCTGCCGCATCGAGGGTACGGTTGAAAATTCCATCCTCTTCCGCAACGTTCACGTGGCCCCCGGCGCCGTTGTGCGCAACTGCATCGTCATGCAGGACGGCCGTATCTGCCAGAATGCCCAGCTCGACACCGTGGTTCTGGATAAGCGCGTCACCGTGCGTGCCGCCCGTGTCCTGACCGGTTCTCCCGCCTCTCCCTATATCATCGGTAAGGGAAGCGTCGTATAATTTCATCCATACCGTGCTGCCGGGAAGCCGGACCGGACTTCCCGGCAGATTTTATCTCCATTCAAACCCATAGAAAGGTTGGTCAAACCATGAATCTGTTGTTTGTTGCCAGCGAAGTGGCTCCTTTCTGTAAGACCGGCGGCCTCGGTGACGTCGCAGGCGCGTTGCCGCAGGCGCTTGCCGCCTCCGGCGTTCAGGTCAGTGTCGTTTTGCCGCTGTATGAATCCATTCCCGAAGCCTGGCGCGAGAAAATGGAGTTTGTGCGCCAGATGAACGTGACGCTGGCCTGGCGTAACCAGTCCTGCGGCATTTTCTCCCTCGAAAAGGACGGTATCACCTACTATTTCCTCGAAAACAGCTACTATTTCCGCCGCCGTGAGCTCTATGGCCACTACGACGACGGCGAGCGCTTCGCCTTCTTCTCCAAGGCCGTGCTCGATATGCTGCCCGCCATCGGTTCCTACCCCGATCTCATCCACTGCAACGACTGGCAGACCGCGCTCATTCCCATCTACCTGCGCCTGATGTACGCTGCCGATGCCCGCTATGCCCGTATCAAAACCGTGTTCACCATCCATAACATCCAGTATCAGGGCTCCTTCCCCCGCGGTTTCCTCACCGATGTTGCGGGTCTTGACGATGTCTGGTTCCGCGACGGCCTGCTGGCCTTCGACGACGGCATCAACCTCGTCAAGGGCGCCATCTGCTGCGCAGACCTCCTCACCACCGTCAGCCCCAGCTACGCCGGTGAAATCCTCACGCCCTACTACGCCCACGGCCTCGACGCGATTCTCCGCGATAACCGTGATAAGCTTTCCGGCGTTGTCAACGGTATCGATACCGACGCCTATAACCCGGCCACCGATTCCCATATCGCCGAAAACTTTTCTCCCGCAGCACCTGCCGGTAAGGCCGCCTGTAAGCAGAGCCTGCAGCATCTGCTGGGTCTGCGCGAGGAACCCGATACGCCCATCATCGCCATCATCACCCGCCTTGCCGAGCATAAGGGTCTGGATCTCATCGACGCGGTGCTGGATGATATCATGGCCGAAAATGTGCAGCTGGTGGTGCTCGGACGCGGCGAATGGCGCTATGAGCAGCTCTTTGATCAGGCCCGCCGCCGCTATCCCGGCCGCGTCTCCGTCAATATCCTCTTCTCCGAGGATCTGGCGCACCAGATCTACGCCGGCGCCGATATCCTGCTCATGCCCTCCAAGAGCGAACCCTGCGGCCTTGCCCAGATGATCGCCATGCGCTATGGTACCCTCCCGCTGGTACGCGAAACCGGCGGCCTGAAGGATACCGTCCAGGCCTATAATCCCGCCGACGGCTCCGGCAACGGCTTCTCCTTTGCCAACTTCAACGCCCACGATATGCTCTACACCGTGCGTCACGCCGTGGAATGCTACGCCGATCAGGAGCTGTGGCATACCCTCACCATGCGCGGCATGTCCGCCGACCTGAGCTGGAACCGTTCCGCCGCCGACTACATCTCCGTTTACGAAAAGACCCTCGCCTGATTTCCCCGTATATTCGCAGTCCCGCATTCTCATATATCATGAAAGGATACCCCATGGAAAAGAAGTCCAAAACCACCTCCACCAAAAAAACCGTCCTGCGCAAAGCCTCCGTCAAAACCGGCAGCCCCGCCAAGGAGCAGCTCCGCGCCGAGATCATCGCCAAGCTGCGCCGTCACTTCGGCTGCGAGCTGCATGATGCCGGCCGTACCGAGCTTTTCAAAGCCTGCGCCCTGGTCATGCGTGACCATATGGCCGCCGAGCTTGTGCAGGCACAGGATCGCCGCGATCAGAGCCGTCAGAAGCAGGTTCACTACCTGTCTCTGGAGTTCCTGATGGGCCGTTCCTTCCTCAATAATGCCTATAACATGGGCATGCTTGAAAATCTGAAATCGATTCTGTCCGATGAGGGCATTTCCCTGACGGATATGATGGAAACCGAGCCCGACGCGGGCCTGGGCAACGGCGGTCTGGGCCGTCTTGCCGCCTGCTACCTCGACGCCATGGCCTCCACCGGCCTTGCCGCCACCGGTTACTCCATCCGTTATGAGCACGGCCTGTTCAAGCAGGTCATCGTGGAGGGTCAGCAGATCGAGCTGCCCGACTCCTGGCTGGATATCGGCGATGTCTGGCTCCTGCCCCGTATGGAAGAGGTGCGCGAGATCCGCTTCAACGGTACCCTTCATGAGTCCTGGCAGTCCGGCCGTATGGTTCCGGAGCTCTCCAACTATACCCCCGTTCTGGCCGTTCCCTACGATATGCTCATCCGCGGCTACGACACCGATAACGTCTGCACTCTGCGCCTGTGGAGCGCCAGAAGCCCGGTGGAGCTGGATATGAATCTGTTCTCCCGCGGTGAATACCTCAAGGCACTTGAGCAGCACGCCATGGCCGAGGTCATCTCCAAGATTCTCTACCCCGACGATAAGCACATCGAAGGTAAATCCCTGCGCCTCAAGCAGCAGTATTTCTTCGTCTCCGCCACCGTCCAGGACATCGTCGCCAAGCATAAGGCTCTCCACGGCACCCTTGAAAACTTCGCCGACTACCACTCCATCCAGATCAACGATACCCATCCCGCCCTTGTCATCCCCGAGCTCATGCGTATCCTCATGGATGAGGAAGGCTATACCTGGGACGACGCCTGGAATATCGTTGTCAATACCGTCTCCTATACCAACCATACCGTCCTGCCCGAAGCTCTCGAGCAGTGGCCGCAGAATCTCTTTGAGACCATCATTCCCCGCATCTGGGACATTCTTCATGAGATCAACGAGCGCTACTGTGCCGCTCTCTGGCAGCGTTATCCCGGTGACTTCGACCGCATCAGCCGCATGGCGATCATCGCCGACGAGCGCGTGCGTATGGCCTACCTCTCCATCGCCGGTTCCCATAAGGTCAACGGCGTCTCGGCTCTGCACAGCCAGATCCTGCGTGACCGCGTCTTTGCCGACTTCGCCCAGTATGAGCCGGAGAAGTTCACCAACGTCACCAACGGTATCGCTCACCGCCGGTGGCTCTGCCAGATCAACCCCGAGCTGACCACGCTCATGCAGGAATGCATCGGCGACGCCTTCCTCAAGGATCCCGCCGCCTTCAACGAATTTGCCAGGTTCGCCGACGATAAGGCCGTGCGTGAGCGCCTGGCCGCCATCAAGCATGGCAATAAGGAAAAGCTTGCCGCCTATCTGCGCACAACCGCCGGCGTGCAGCTGGATCCCGATTCGCTCTTCGACGTCCAGGTCAAGCGCCTGCACGAGTATAAGCGCCAGCTCCTCAACGTCCTGCATATTCTCCACCGGTATCTCTGCATCAAGGACAATCCCCACGCCAACTGGCAGAAGCGCACATTCCTCTTCGGCGCCAAGGCCTTCCCCGGCTATCAGGTCGCCAAGCAGATCATCCGCCTTATCAACAGCGTGGCCAATTTCATCGCTCGTGATCCCGAGGTCAGCCCCTATATCAAGGTTGTTTTCATGGAAAACTACCGCGTTTCCCTGGCCGAGCGCATCATGCCCGCCGCCGAGCTCTCCGAGCAGATCTCCACTGCCGGTAAGGAAGCCTCCGGTACCGGCAATATGAAGTTCATGATGAACGGCGCGCTGACCATCGGTACCATGGACGGTGCAAACGTCGAGATGTACGAGGCCGTCGGTCCCGAAAACATCTTCATCTTCGGCCTGCGTGCCGAGGAAGTGGCGCCCGTCAAGGCCCACTACAGTCCCGCCACCATCTATCAGACCAGTCCCGCCGTGCGCCGTGTGCTCGACCTGATCAATCACGGCTTTGGTGACGGCGTTTCCTACCGTGAACTGGTGGACAGCCTGCTCATGGGACCCAATCCCGATGAGTACCTGCTGCTGGCCGACTTCGCCGACTATGTGGATACCCATAAGCACGTGGATGAAGTTTACGCCGACAAGGATACCTGGAACCGCATGAGCATCATCAACATCGCAGGCTCCGGCCGCTTCTGCGCCGACCGCGCCATCAACGACTACGCCCGGGATATCTGGAACGTCTGATCAAATGACCAAAATCGCTGCCGGGGTGCAAACGTACCCCGGCAGTCTGTGCACATCCCGGATCAATCTATCTGTACATAAAGGAGATCATCCCCCATGGCTGTCATTACCATCGTCGGTTCCGGCATGATGGGCTCTGCCCTGTCCTTCCCTGCCTGCGAAAACGGCAATACCGTGCGTATCGTCGGCACCCCTCTCGACCGTGAGATCATCGCCGAGGCCAAAGCCTCCGGCTACCATATCACCCTCAAGCGCCAGCTGCCCGAGGGCATCACCTTCTACCAGTTTGAAGAGCTCGATACCGCGCTGGAAGGCTGCGACCTGCTCATCGGCGGCGTTTCCAGCTTCGGCGTCGAGTGGTTCGTCACCGAGATCCTCACCCGTATCCCCGAGAGCCTGCCGGTGCTCTCCATCACCAAGGGCATGATTGATCTGGAGGACGGCGGCCTCATCTCCTACCCCGAATATTACCATCGCCGCCTGCCCGACCGTAAGCTCTCCCTCTCCGCCGTCGGCGGCCCCTGCACCAGCTATGAACTGGCCGACCACGATCCCACGGAAGTGGCCTTCTGCGGCGACGATATCGAGAAGCTGCGCTGGTTTAAGTCCCTGCTGGAAACCGATTACTATCACATCTCCCTCTCCACCGACGTGCGCGGCGTGGAATGCGCCGTTGCCATGAAGAACGCCTACGCGCTGGGCGTAACGCTGGCTGTCGGCCTTGCCGAGAAGCGTGACGGTAAGGAAGGTGCGCTGCACTTCAACTCCCAGGCGGCTCTTTTTGGCCAGAGTGTGCGCGAGATGCGCAGATTGCTTGCGCTCTGCGGCGCGGGTGACGACAACATCATCCTCGGTGCCGGCGACCTCTATGTCACCGTCTACGGCGGCCGTACCCGCATGATCGGTACGCTGCTGGGCCGCGGACTGGCCTTTGAGGATGCCATGAAAAAGCTCTCCGGCGTGACGCTGGAATCCATCGTCATCTCCACCCGTACCGCCCGTGCGGTGCGCCGCCTCATTGAGCGCGGCGTGACCAGAGCAGAGGACTTCCCGCTGCTGCTGCACATCGACGAGCTCATCAATAACGGTGCCCAGGTCAATATCCCCTGGAGCGCCTTTGAGACCGAAACCATCATCTGATTCGTTTTCCCCCGGATGCGTGAAAACATCACCTCACCCCGCAAATCCGCATACAAAGGATGAATTTCCATGCTGATGCCCCGTCATGACCCCCGTAACACATTCTACCGAGCTCCCACCGGTGCTCTCACCTCCGGCACCGCCGTGCGCCTGACCATCCAGACGCCTATTGACTTCGCCGTCACCGAGGCTGTCCTCTGCGCACGTCTGGAAGCCCGCGCCCAGGATCTCCAGCTTCCCATGAAGCGCGTCATCGACGCGCCTAACCCCGATTTTGACACCTTTTCCGTCACCCTTGACCTCTCAGGCTATCTGGGACTGGTCTTTTATGCTTTCCGCCTGCGCCGTGAAGGCGGCGATCCCTACTGGTACGCCAAATACCCCGCCGCCCCGGCTTATCCCGACGTCACCGGCGGCATCTATAACGATGCCGACTGCCCCCGCTGGCAGATCACCGTCTACGACGCGGATTACAAAACGCCTGACTGGTACGGCCGCGGCATTACCTATCAGATCTTCCCCGACCGCTTCCGTGCAGCGAAAAAGCCCTCCGAAACCGGCTACCGCTCTCCCCGACGCTTTCAGGACTGGGACGAAGTGCCCGAGCACATCCATAACGAGGATCACGTCCTGCCAAACGACAACTTCTACGGCGGCGATCTGGCGGGTATCCGTGAAAAACTCCCCTTTCTGCATGAGCTGGGTGTGACCACGGTCTACCTAAACCCCATCTTCGAATCCTCCTCCAATCACCGCTACAACACCGGTGATTATGAGCACATCGACCCGATGCTGGGCACCGACGAGGACTTCTCAGCACTCTGCGGTGAAGCCCATGCGCTCGGCATGTACGTCATCCTCGACGGCGTGTTCAATCATACCGGCTCCGACAGCCGCTACTTCAACGCCTTCGGACACTACGATTCCGTCGGTGCTGCCCAGTCCAAGGACTCCCCCTACTACGATTGGTACCGCTTCGACCGCTGGCCGAAAACCTACGACTGCTGGTGGGGCGTCAAGACCCTGCCCAACGTCAACGAGGGTGCGCCGACCTATCTGGACTACATCCTGCGCAGCCGGGATTCCATCGTGCGCCGCTGGCTGAGAGCCGGCGCCGACGGCTGGCGTCTGGACGTGGCCGATGAGCTGCCGGGCAGCTTCTTAAAGACCCTGCGCCGGGTGGTGCATGAGGAAAACCCCAACGCCGTCATCATCGGTGAGGTCTGGGAGGACGCCTCCAACAAGGAAAGCTACGGTCAGCGCCGCGACTACCTGCTGGGCCATGAGCTGGACGGCGTCATGAACTATCCCCTGCGCGACGCGATCATCGCTTACCTGCAGGGCGGCGATGCGTTCTACTTCCGCGATACCATGAACGAGCTGCTTGACCACTATCCATGGCCTGCCCAGCGCAGCATGATGAACATCCTCGGCACCCACGACACCCCCCGCATTCTCACACTGCTGGGCTGCCCGAATCTCCCCGACGACTACGAAGCCCGTGCAAACCACGCCCTCACACCCGATCAGCGTGAGCGAGGCATCCGCCTGACCAGGCTTGCTGCGGCGATTCTCTACTGCTGGCCCGGCTCCCCCACGGTCTACTACGCCGACGAGGCAGGCCTCGAGGGCTGCGAGGATCCCTTCAACCGCCGGGGCTACCCCTGGGGACATGAGGATATGGAGCTCATGCGCTGGTTCCGGCTTCTGGGAAGACTCCGCGCCCGCTACCCTGCGCTGCAGGAAGGCTCCGTGCGCATTGTCGAGGCCCGAGGCTCGCTGCTGATTCTGGAGCGTACGCTTGACGATGAGCGCATCCTGCTCTGCGTCAACGCAGGTGCTGCCGACCTGACGCTGATCCTCCCCGGGACGCTCATCCCCCTCGACGGCGGCAGCGCCGACGCCACACTCCTGCGCAGCGAGAGCTGTAGGGTGTTCAAGGTGGAGTAAGACTTTATCCCATCATCAAAGCCCGGGAACCTGTGTTCCCGGGCTTTCTGTGTTAAATAATCCCGAAATTCTCTGCAATATTTTTCGCTCCTGCCCCACTATATGAGTGAAAGGAGGTTTTGAGCTATGACCGACGCGCTTATCCACGAGTTCACTGAACAATATCTGGAAAAGCTTTTCTATTTCTGTCTGAAAAAGACCGGCAGCCGTGAAGAAGCGGGAGATTTATCCTCTGATATCGCACTGCAGATTCTCACCGCGCTTCGCCGCGGCACAGTCCCCGCCCATTTCTCCGCATGGGTCTGGCAGATTGCCCGCAACCGCTACAGCCGCTGGGCGGACGCAGAACATAAACGCCTTACCCGGTTCAACGGTACCGATATCACGGACTTTGAGCTTGAGGATGAGGATCCCACGCCCCTCGACGGTCTGATCCGTAGGGAGACGCTGGCGCATCTGCGTCGGGAACTTGCCTTCATCACGTCGGATTACCGTGACATCGTCGTTGCCTACTACATCGACGACCGCTCCGTGCGTGATATCGCCGCGTCGCTCGGCCTCCCCGAGGGTACGGTTATGTCAAAGCTGCACCGTGCCCGCAAAATTCTGAAAGAAGGTATGAGTATGGCAAGAGAATTCGGAAAACTCAGCTACAAGCCCGAGGACGTCGCTCTCATTATGAACGGCGGATACGGAAAACACGGAGAACCATGGTGCTACCTGAACCGAAAGCTGTCCAAAAACCTCCTGCTCGCCGCCTACCGCACACCCTCCACCGCCGAGGAACTGTCACTTGAACTCGGCATCTCCCTGCCCTACACAGAGGAGGAGCTGGCTCAACTTGTCGACGCAACTCTCATGAAGAAAAACGGCAGCAAATACGAGACAAACATCTTCATCGTCAGCGCCGACACACAGGAAAAGGTCATCAGCAATCTGCGTACCATCACCCGTGAACTGACGCAAACCATCATCGACGCACTCGAATATGAAACCAAATGGCTCAATGAAAACTGCCCGGACTGGCACGAAGGATATCAGCCCTATGAGGACATGAAGTGGGGGCTTCTCCTGCGCAAGGTCGATCTGCTGTCCCGCGCAGCAGTAGACAGCATCGCTGAGCCTCGCACCCACGAAACCGGTTCTCTTGGCCCCTTCGGACATACCATCCGTCCCAACGGCGGCGAATGGGATCTTCTGGGGTTTGAAATGCTCTCTGTTCCTCAACCGTGTTTCGTCGGCTGCCACGGGGCACACATGATGCCTGAAGAACGCCATCTCGGTCACATCGGTTTTCTGCAGTATAAGATCAATTTCCGGAATATCGCCGCTCAAACACCAGAGCATCTCACTTATCTGGAAGCTCAGACGCTGCAGAGCCTTGCCTGCGGGGATACCGAAGGGCTTATGCCCGAAATCCTCTCCCGCCTGACCGACTACGGCTATATTGAAAAGACCTCCAGCGGCTATCGTCCCACCATTCTTGTCCGGTTTCAGTCGAAAACCCGCCCCATGCCGCCAGAAGTGCAGGCAGAGCATGATGCGATCTTCCATCGCGCCCGTGAACTTGCCTGCGGGCATTATCAGTTCTGCCGCGAACTGATCTATCAGGAAATCCCTGATTTTCTGCGTGATGATCCCCACCAGATCAGACATGCCTGTGCAACTCTCTTCAGACTTCGCGGCGCAGTCCTCGAAGAAGCCCTGCGCACCGACTACATCACTTACTCCGACACCGCTTCCCGCCGGATGCTCGGCGCCATGCTGACAATCTGACCTCCAAACACACCAAAAGGGCCGCTTTCGCGGCCCTTTTGGCATTCTTCCCGGGGTTTCCGGGCTTACTTCTTCAGATCAATCATATGCACCGTGGCGATGCGGTCGATGCAGCCGATGGCAAGCTTATCCTCGGCATGGTTGAGGACAATGCTGGAAAGCACATTCGCCGCAGTGGGACGGTAGTAGCCGGTGGAGTTGTAGTTGATGATGCCCAGCTGACGAAGACCGGTCTTGTCGTCGTAGTGGAACACGTAACCCATGTCCTCCACGTCACCGGCGACGCCCCAGAGCTCGGTTTTCGCGGCATTGGTGCAGACGCAGCGCACCGGGCCGTAGGCCGCGGCATTGCCAAGGCTGTAAACCTTGCCGTCCTCGCTCACCAGCGCGCACAGCGCGTCCATCGTTCCCACAAACCTGCGGCCGTCGTGCCACTGGGCCACGGCGGAGGCCTTCGCGCGATAGCGGCGGCCGGTGGCCTCGGGGAGCTTGACATCCGCGGGGAAGCTCACGGGCTGGGGCAGGATGCTGGCCTTGAGCCATGCCTTGTAGGCATCGTCCAGCTCTCCGACGCAGCGGCGATCCAGCAGCTCGCGGTCCTTGATGCGGAACACGTACTTGCCCGCGTCGAAGTTGCCCTCGGCGCAGAAGCCCTCGTGATCGCCGGTCAGCACGTGCAGCACGTCCTCGTCGTCAAAAGCCATACCGATGACCTTGGAATCCTCGATGTGATCGCAGACCTCGCCGGGCTTGCCGATGTGACGCCACAGACGGATGGGGAACGCATCGGCGATGGGGAACGCCTGGAAAGGATTGTTCTCGGTGACTTCCTCACCGGCAGAGCTCTTGAGCCTGCGGTCGCGGGCCTCGATCTCCTCGGGCGTCATGTCCACGGGGAAGTACTTCTGATGGGTGGTGATCGGGCCGGGCTCATACATATGCTTGCGGAACTCACCCAGATCGATCTTCACCACGTCGGGGCCAGCCGCGCCGAAGCCGTGACCGACGTTGACGCAGTAGAGGATGTCGCGGAAATGGTCGTAGGCCAGCTCCGTGGAGCGGTTGTGGACGTAATCGGGGGTGCCGATCATGCCCAGCACCTCGGGATGACCGCCGTTCGGGAGATCCCAGCGGCACAGATACTGGGTAAAGGTGTACTTGATGTTGAGCTTGGAGTTTGCGCAGACGCTGCGGATGACGTACCACATCACGCCGTCCTTGTCCAGAGTCATGCAGTTAAAGCCGGTGTAAGGATCGCCGGACTTGGGCCTGACGAGGTCGGACACCTGCTCGCCGTCCTTCCAGGGCAGCAGATAGCCCTTGGAGGTGATCTTCTTGGTGGCGAAGTCCAGATGGAACAGGTCGTAGGCGTAGGGATGGAACATGTAAAGCCCCTTGCCGTCGGGGGTATTTTCGGCCTGGCTGAGATAGCGGTACCAGGTGTTGTGGGTCTTGCGGCCCACACCTTCGGGAGAGTAGTACTCGGGCAGCTCAAAGCCCAGATCCACCAGACAGTTGCGCTCGGTATCCACCATGAAGGGGAAGCCGGACTTGGTGCAGCCGTAGATGTTGCCGTCGGCACCCAGAGCCAGACGGAAGCAGAAGAGCTCGGCAGCCTTGCCCAGATCCTTCGTGACACGGCGGGTCTTGCAGTCAAAGGAGTAGACATGACCGCGCATGAAGCCGATCATGTACAGACGATGATGACCGGGATCGTAGCAGGCGCCGTAGATGCTCTCATGCGGCACGGGAGTGCCCCAGGACTCGGACTTCCCGGTCTTGGGATCGTAAACGAGGATCTGCGAGCCGGGAAAGCCTTCCCAAACGTGGTTGTGATGGCCAAAGGGCATCCATTCGGAATGGAAAGGCGTCTTGTCGGTGGAATGGGTGGTGGCGATGACAAGGTAATCTTCCGGATTGGGGCCGTTGGGGATGAAATTGATGGAGGTATGGAGCTTGGAATGGGGCAGCTGGCGGATGTTGGGTAGCAGGATGTCGCCGCCGTAGAAGCATTCCACCAGCGCGTCGGTCTCGCGGTCGTAACGTACAAGCTTTGCATGGTCGGACTTGCCGCCCTCGGAGGAGAGCGTAGTGTAGAAGGTGCCGTCAGGGGCGCAGGCGCCGTCCCAGCAGGCGTTGTAGTTCTCGTTGCCTTCTTCCACCGGACGTGCCTGCTTCACGCCTGCCTGATTGATCACGCGGAAGTATTCATCTGAAAACTGCTCGAAATAAAACATGGTTGACCTCCTCGAATTGATGTTATAGACAGCGCTGACGCCGCAGCGCAGTAAGGACACTAGATCAGATCGTTCTCACCGAAGCCGACTTTTGCCAGCGCCTGCAGCACCGCCTCCCGGCGGTCATTGTATACCGAATGCTCGTCGGTACCGTAGCTGATCTTCACCCCGCGTTCATAGAGAAACCGCAGGAACTCGGCGTATTCACGCCTGTAACGCTCTGACAGGATCGGATGTACCACCTGATCGGCATTGCATTCGGCCGCTACGCCGTACTGTTTAAGCGCCGCTGCCAGCTCCTCGTGGGCACTGTAGGGAATCAAGGAAAATCCCACGTTGTCCTCGCCGGGAGACTGATACCACGGCGAGCGGATGCAGCTGTACCAGGGATGGGCCAGGATTTTGAGCCTGTCGCCTGCGATTTCCGCAAGCTTTCCGGCGCTCCAGGTCATCATCCGCAGCCATTCGGCGATCCATTTCTCCGGACTTTCCGGGGCCACTGCCGCATCCGGCGCGTCGCAGCGCCAGTGAACGCCGATGATGACGTAGTCAAGCCCCCATTTTTCCACATCCTGCGCTGTCATCGCAACCGAGGGCTCATAAGGGCCTGTTCCGGGCGCGATGTAGCCTGCACGGCTCTTCGGCAGCGCGATTCCTGCCGCCAGAGCCTCCGTCACCGGCTTTTGCACAGGCGAAAGCTCGATTCCGAAACGCAGCTCGGGATAGTTTGCCCGATGCCGCTCATATAACGCCCGGGAACGCCGCAGCGTCTCACCATAGACGTCATCTGCGTAGTTGTAGTGATCGCTCATGCCGATATGCCTGAGCCCCTGCGCACGCGCAGCCTCGCACAACGCTTCAACGGTCAGCGCCCCGTCGGGACTGGCCACTGTATGGTTATGCCAGTCAGAATGGATCATATGCCTCTCCTTTCCTGTGGGAGCCTTTTACCACAGATCCTTCTCCGCCAATTCGGAGAAATCGCCGTCCTTAAATCCCACCGTGCTCAGATAGCGCACCGCATCCTCCCGGCGATCGGGATAGAGTCCGTCGGGCTTGCCGTGGCAGTCGGAGCCGTAGGTGATCGGGATACCCTTTTCAAAGAACATACGCAGCATTTCCGCATAGCGATTGCGGAACCGCTCAGACGTTTTGGGAGTCCGGAAGAAGCTGACGTTGCACTCCACGTACTTGCCGTTTTCCTTCAAAGCCGCTGCCAGCTCTTCATGCATCGACCAGGGCACGATGGAGAAATCATCATACCAGACGGCATGCCCGGCATTCCACGGATGGCCCAGAATCGTCACGCGCTCATCCTGCGCCAGCCACATCTGCTGACGGAACCATTCATTCACCAGAACCTCCGCACTGTCCTCTTTCAGAATGTCTCCCACGTCCACGCGCCAGTGAGACGCGCCCACGGAGTAGCGAACACCCAGCGCCACCAGTTCTTCCTTCGTCGCCGGCAGATCAATCGCATAGGGTTCATCCTGCACCGGCGGCACATAACCCTCGCGGGTACCGGTGCGGGCGATGTAGTCGTAATAAGGCCGTGCGATGGGCGTCAGCTCCACGCCGAGCACCACTTCGGGCGCAGACGCCGCAATCTTTTTGTAGTTCTCCGCAGACTCCCGGAGGTTTGCACGGAACTTTTCATCGTTATAGTTGAGATGATCGGTCACACCGATGCGCCGCAGACCCTGTGCGCGGGCGGAGCGGATCAGTTCTTCAATGGGAAGGGCTGCGTCATAGGACGCGGTTGTATGAATATGCCAGTCGGAATGGATCATATCTGTTCTCCTTATTTTTTGGCTTTTTCAAAGGCACGAAGTGCCGTATCATCGGCGCTGCCGTCTGCGGCCAGCGTCGGGCAGAGATAGCCGCCCTCTTCAAACTCATTCCATGCGAAGATGAACGCAAGCCCGGTATCGGCCTTGTCCGGATTTTCCTCAATGAATGCCCGCGTCTGACAGAATGCCTCTTCAAGATCCGTGTCTGTCGGCCTTCCGGCATAGGGACCGCTGCCGTAGCCAACCCACGGGCAGGGCTGCTTCACCCGCGGCATAGGATTCCAGCCTGCGGACATGATCGGGATCACCTTCGGGCCAAAGTGCAGTCGTTCACGGTTTAAATTCCGTGCATTTGCATTGAGTGCCGCAAAATCCTCGCCGGAACCGCCCACAGCGTAACAGGTCACGGCATCTGCCTGCGCAAAATCAGGCCGCGGTTCCGCTTTGGAAGCGTGGATACAGGCAACATAGAGCTCCAGCCCTTTTTCAGCCGCCCGCTCACGCAGTTCCCTGATAAACGCTTCGTCGTAGAGATTGTAGATAACCACCAGAGGCCTTCCATCGATCTTTTCGTAGTAATCCTGCCGCATCGCGTCAAAGAGTTCTTCCAGATCATTCTCCGAGTAGGCGTGGATGCTGAAAACGATGGCGCACATGCCGATCTGACGATTGAGTGCACTGCTTTGATAGAGCTTTCTGGCCGTATTGAGCTCATGGAAGTGTTCCGCCAGATACTCATACCGCTCCGTACCGAAGCTGCGCGGCCGATCGTCATCGGGATACCAGCAAAAGACAAAGAAATCGATGCCGCCCTCAATGGCATATGTCAGCTCCCGGTCGTAATCCGCCTGTGAGCGTACCGGTATGCGATAAGTGCCGTCGGGCAGCTTCTGCGCAAAAAACGGAAGCCGATCGCAAAACTCCGGCGTACTGAGATTGCGTACGGCGTATCCGCCGAAGTAAGTCTCTGCCGGGAGAGACGCATCCCAGTTGATCGCGCCGACGCGCAGCGGCAGCTTTTCATCCTTCACTGAACTCAACTCCTCAAATCAGACTGTTACAGGGAAAGTATATCATTTATAAACAAAAATCGCAACCCCTGGAAGCCCGGAAGCTGCGATTTTTCATAAAATATTCTGTTTCTGTCCGCGTTTCTACCAAAGCACATCCGCCGTAAGGTGGGAAAAATCCCCCTCCCGGAATCCTGCGGCTTCCAGATACGGCCGGGCGGTGATTCTGTGATCGGGATAGCCGTATAGCAGGTTCTCACGGCCGTGGCAGTCGGAGCCGTAGGTCATGGGAACGCCCTTTTCAAACATATACCGCAGGAATTCCGCGTACCGGTGCCGGTAGGCTTCATCGTTTGCCCGGTGGATAAAGGTGCTGCCGTTGCACTCGATGAACTTGCCGTTTTCCTTCAAAGCCGCCGCCAGTTCATCATGCATCGAGCGCGGGATCATCGTGAAATCGCGCTTTGCAGGCTTGCAGCAGGTCCAGGGATGTCCCAGAATCGTCACCCGCTCGTCCTGCGCCAGCCACATCTGCATCCGGTGAAACTCGCCGATCACGCCGCAGTCACTCATGTCCCGCTCATCCAGCGGCACGTGGGCCGCGCCGATCACGTAGCGAAACCCTAAATCCATCAGCTGCTGCTTTGTCACCGCCATCTCAGGCTCGAGCAGTTTCCCCGTCAGATCCGGCGCCCAGCCATCCCGACTGCCGGTGCGCGCGATATGC
>SVMB01000161.1 GCA_015067675.1 Oscillospiraceae bacterium | reverse complement strand
GGAAGGCTTTCGTCTTCTCACTCTTCGGATTTCCGAAGACCTCCTCGGGGGTTCCCTCCTCCTCGATGACGCCGTCCGCCATGAAAATCACGTGATCCGCCACGCTGCGGGCGAACTCCATCTCGTGGGTAACGACGATCATGGTGCGCCCGTCGTCCTCATCCTTCAGAGAGCGGATGACGCGGAGCACCTCGCCGGTCAGCGCCGGATCGAGAGCACTGGTGGGCTCGTCGAAGCAGAGGATCTCCGGCTTCATGGCCAGAGCCCGGGCTATGGCCACACGCTGCTGCTGTCCGCCGGAAAGCTGACAGGGATAGTGCTCCATCTTGTCGGCCAGTCCCACCCGTGTCAGCAGCTCCCGGCCGTGCTCCAGAATCGCCGCCGCTTCCCCGTGGGGATCGGAGGAAGCCAGCCGGGGAGCCAGCGTCACGTTCTGCAGCGCCGTGTACTGCGGGAAGAGATTGAAGGACTGGAACACCATGCCGAAGTGCAGGCGCTTTTTGCGCAGCTCGGCATCCGATTCCTGCGGCTGTTTTCCGCGGGCTACGGCACGCAGATCCGTATGACGTCCGAGACGGAATCCGGAACGTTTTTCTGCCGGTTCCGGTGTCCGGGAGGAAACGGCCTCAAAAATCTTGTTTCCGTTGACCCAGATCTCGCCCTCGTCCGGTGTTTCCAGAAAATTCAGGGAGCGCAGCAGCGTCGTCTTGCCGGAGCCGGAGGAACCGATGATCACCAGCACCTCGCCCTTCTCCATCTGAAAATCGATGCCGCGGAGAACCTCGGTTTTGCCGAAGCTTTTGCGAATGTTTTTGACTTCCAATGCCAGCATAGCCGAATCCTCCTTATCCCTGATAGTAGTTGAGTTTCTTTTCCAGCTTATTGAACAGAATCGTCAGAAGGCCGGAGAAGACCAGATAGAACGCCGCAATGTAGAACAGCGGCCAGATGATGGATTTCAGACCCACGATATCCTGTGCGGCCTTCACCAGCTCCACCACGGAGACCACGCGGGCAAGGGATGTATCCTTCACCAGCGTGATGACCTCGTTGCCCATGGCGGGAACGATGCGCTTCACAACCTGGAACAGCACCACCCGGAAGAAGACCTGGGATTTGGTCATACCCAGCACCTGTCCGGCCTCGTACTGTCCCTTCGGAATGGATTCGATGCCGCCGCGGTAGATCTCGGAAAAATAACAGGCGTAGTTGATGATGAACGCAATCAGCACCGCCGTAAGTCGGGGGAGAGCGCGCCACTCAAAGAGCAGACCGGGGCCGAAGAAGACCACCATGACCTGCAGCATCAGGGGCGTGCCGCGGATGATCCAGACGAAGGTGCGGGTCAGATACCGCAGGGGAGCAAAGCGGGACATACTGCCGAAGGTGATCACCAGTCCCAGCGGAACGGAGGCGGCCAGCGTGATGAAAAAGATCAGCAGCGTGACCCGGAAGCCTTCCAGCAGCTGTATGTTGACATCAATAAAAGACATGACGGATGTTTTCCTTACTTATGTATTCGCCTCAGCAAAAGGCAAGCCCCGGACCCGCCAGAGGTGAGCCCGGGGAATGTGTGTTTCGGATTTGATTATTTGAATGCGTACACGTCTGCCAGACCGTACTTCTCTGCCAGAGCACCCAGAGTGCCGTCGGCAACCAGCTCGT
Organism: Oscillospiraceae bacterium; assembly: GCA_015067675.1. GTDB lineage: Bacteria > Bacillota > Clostridia > Oscillospirales > QAMX01 > SIG502. The sequence goes on along the minus strand of SVMB01000161.1, from coordinate 2,000 downwards.
CGATGGCGGCGTTCAGCTTCTTCATGAACTCGGTATCCTCGAGACGAAGACCGATGGCGTATTCCTCAGCGGTCAGCTCCACGCCCTCAATGATGGTCAGATCGGCGTAGTCGGTGCCTTCCTTGATGGAAGCCAGAGCCATAACCAGGTCAATGACGCCCAGCTCGCTGGTGCCGGCCTTGACCTCCAGAAGAACGTCCTTCTGGGCAGCGGATGCTACGTAGGAATTCTGGGACAGGACTGCGTTGGCCTTAATAGCGGTTTCGCCTGCACTGCCGTTCTCGGCGGTGATGGAAGCACCGGCCATGCCTTCGATGGTAGCGTACTTCTCAGCGTTGGCCTTCTTGGCGATAACAACCTGCTTGTTGGAAACGTAAGCGGTGGAGAATGCCATGTTTTCCTTACGCTCCTCGGTAACGGTCAGACCGTTCCAGATAGCGTCGATGGTGCGGGACTTCAGCTCGTTTTCCTTCTGCTCCCAGTCGATGACCTGGAACTTGGGGGATACGCCCAGCTTTGCGCAGACAGCCTCCGCAAACTCGGTCTCAAAGCCGATGAGCTTGCCGTTCTCGTCGTAGTAGTTCATGGGCTCAAACAGGGTGATACCGATAACCATCTCGCCCTTTTCCTCGATGTATGCCCAGTCCTTGGCGCCGCCGCATCCGGTCAGGGCACCCAGGCACATCAGTGCGCACAGGGCAATCAGCAGAAACTTCTTCATAAAAACCTCACAAAATTGATCCTTAACGGAATATCGTCAACACTTTATCGTGTTAAAGTGATAACATCATACCATACTTCCGCCGCTTTGTCAAGGGGAGATTCACTTTTTCTGCAAAATGCCCAAACTCTCTTGACAACCCCGTGCAGAATGTTATACTGTAGGTGTTGAAAGCCCATCCATTCCCCGCTGTATATAAGGAGGATTTTATGGAAAAACGCATTTTCGCACCGAATAAGTTCGGCTATATCACAAGCTGGCTGGTCTCGGGTCCCCTGGAGACTCCCATCGATCCCGCCACCCGTACCATCGCGGATCAGAACCAGTACGAAGCGTTCATGAAGAAGAACTCCCACGACGACGACGTGAAGACCACGCCGGACAACATCACCGTGGGCGCACCCGGTCTGGCCGGAATGCCCTGGCGGTACTACCACGCCGGCGAGAACTATTTCGTGGACTGCAGCCGCTTCTACTTCACCATGCACAAGTGCGAATTCTGGGCAGCGTCCGTCCTCGTCTCTCCCCGGGAGCAGCAGATCGAGCTGGATATCCGCAGTTACACCGCGCTGGACGTATGGGTCGGCGGTGAGCACGTCTTCTGCGAGCCCATCTGCGCCTACCGTCCCATGCGCCGCGCCCGGGTTGCCGTTGCGCTGAAAGCCGGCGAGAACCTACTGTTCATCCGCCTGCAGAACTCCTGCACCCGCGACACCCGCAACATTGCCGCCGTACAGATCGTGGGCAATCCCGACGTCGCCGTACAGTATCCCGGCGAGGAGACCGAGGAACTGCGTCAGATGCAGGATGCGGCCGCCTGGCTTGCCTCCCTGCAGATGAACGGCAATACCATCGTCGCGGATGCCGCTCCCGTTTTCCCCGTGCACTTCAACCAGCCCTCCATGAAGGATACCGTCTGGACCGAGGGCGCGTCCTTTGCCGTACGTCCCGGTATGCACGTCACCATTCCCTTCATCCGGATCGGTGAGACGAATCTGGAGCGCAAGCTGGAAATGTGGCAGAACATCGTGCCTCACTTCGTCACGCCCGCCGAGGATATCGAAGCCTGCCGTGCCGCCTATCTGCGCCGCATCGCCGAGACGCCTGCTCCCGAACAGCCGGGTGCCAACTCCAATGCCTTCTACGATACCTACGCCCGTCTGGCTCTGGGGTATCCCATCACCGAGGGCGACGAGAAGATCATCTCCGCCGCCTGTGTGGACGCCGTGGAGCATCACGACTGCTCCGACTTCCGTCTCTGCTATATGCTGAAGGCTCT
>SVMB01000160.1 GCA_015067675.1 Oscillospiraceae bacterium | reverse complement strand
CGCAGGAAGTCGGCTCTTACATCCTCGACACCTCTGCCGACGTGACCTCCTGGTTCCCCGGCAAGACGGATGAGCTGACTTCCTGCGTGCTGCCCGCCGACATCGCCGCCGGTGAGTACGATGTGGAGATTGGTATCCGCAAGTTCCTGTCCGTGGAGCCCGAAATCACCTCTCACGTGTTCTTTGCAACCGACGCCGAGCGCGACGGCGAATTCTACAAGATCGGCAGGATCACGATTGCGTAATCTCTGTCATAAGACTGCCAACAGCCGGAAGCTTTTGCTTCCGGCTGTTCTTTAGTCCAGACCTTTTTTGATTCGTGCAAGCATCATATCGGCAAATGCCGGTAAATTCATGTCTCCTGCACAGAAGGCGGTACGGGCGGCATAAGCGTCCAGTGCACGGTGCAGCATCGGATCATATATATCCGGCAGCTTTTCCAGACCCCATTGACCACCCTGCGCTTTGGATAATACCAAATCATCTTCAACATAAGCCGCCACACGGCAGAGGTTAAGGATGAAATAGACGGGATCACCCGTTATATCCTCTTTGGCAGAGCCGATGTCGTAAAGAATACTGTCAATATAATTTGCTTTGGGTACATCGGCAAAAACGTCTGCAATCGGCGCTCCGCAGAGAACCTGTCCGGCGTGCCGGATGATGGTGAAGTGCGCTGCAAGATCAGGATCGTCGCCGTTCATATGTGCGCAGTATTCGGCAAGATCGGCAGACGCACGCGCTTTATGCGCATTGGAGAAGTGAAGCTGGAATGGCGTGGGATAGATAAAGGGTGAGCAGACTGAGTCGAGAACAACGCTCATTTCAAGGCCTTTAGGCGGCGCATAGGGGTCAAGTGACAGAATGTGTGTGATCAGGGCTTCTTTTTCGGACTGTGTGAGAGGCGCGTTGACAACGACCATGTAATCAAGATCGCTTTTCTCCCAGGTGAAACAGCCGAGGACGTAGGAGCCGTGGACGTAGATTCCGACGAGCTTGCTGCCGAGAATGCGGGTGTTTGCTTCTTTGATAGACGAAAGTATTTCCGAAACGGTCATGGTATTCTCCTTTTGAATGAATGAAAAATTGCGGCATGGCTGTTGCAAAAGAAAAAAGTGTGATATAATGATAACTGACCACAAAGAAATGAACCGAGGAACTTGTCATGAATATCGTCACCACCACATCGGTTTTTCCAAACGGCTATCCCGCCGAAAAAGCTCTCAAGCGGCTTGCAGCTGTTGGATTCAGGGCTCTGGATCTGGCTTTTGACTACAGCGTGCGTCCGGCGAGCTTTGACCCATCGCCCTATCTGCACTCAGAGCCGGTCTTTCCCTTTGACAGCATAGAATGGGAACGGTGGGCCAGCGGTCTGCGTGAGCAGGCGGAGTCTTTGGGTGTGCGCTACACGCATGGTCATGCCCATAAGGGCGCGGAGTGTCATGATGAACTGATGGAACGCTGCTTCAAGGCAGCCTCTGTTCTCGGAATCGGTTATCTGGTTGTGCATCCCATCTGGCATGATGCGGAAAACCGCATTTATGAGGATGAAGAAGCGTTTATTCGGGTAAACCTCGAAGCGATGAAGCCGCTTCTTGAAATGGCAGAGCAGAGCGGCGTCGTCATGCTGTCGGAAAACGTGCTCTGGGGAGCCTCAGCCAGGCCGGAGAGCATTTCGCGGCTTGTCCGGGAGGTGAACAGCCCCTGGTTTGGCTGGTGCTATGATACAGGACACGCCAATTTCTTTAAAATGCCTCAAACGGTGATTCGCGGGCTTGTGCCGCCGCGGTCATTGCATGTGCAGGATAATCACGGTATCGGACGCGATGAGCATCTGCTGCCGGGTGACGGAAATATCGAGTGGAAGGTATTCCTTGACAGCCTCATCGACGTCGGCTATGCGGGTGATATGGTCATCGAAGCCCATCACCAGTCAATCGAAGCCCCGGACTATGAGCGGGAGGGGATCCTTGCTGATCTGCTGACAAGAGGGCAGAAGCTGGCGGACTATCTTGCGTGCCGCCGCTGATAGCCAGGCGCGGATGCAGAGTTTTGCGGATGACTGCGGAAGTTTGGTTTGCACAATTTCAGGTTGCATTTTGCTATTGCAGCGTCCGGTGATCGGTGATATCATGAAAGCAGCAGTTCAGACTTTTATAACTCAGGAGGTACCCGTATGTCAATTTTTGAACCCGTCCGTCCCGAATCTGTCGGCATTTCTCCTGTATGGATTGAAAAGTTTCTCGATCATATTTCCGCCGAGGGCCTGTGCTTTCACGGCTTCATGATCTGCCGCGACGGCAAATGCGCAGCGGAGGGCTACTGGGAGGGGTACGGACCGGAGTACCTGCACCGTCTCTATTCTTCCACCAAGTCCTTTGCCGCGATGGCCGTCGGCGTGGCGGCCGATAACGGGCTTCTCGATCTCGACGATCCTATTAAGAAATACTTCCCGGATATGGTGGACGAAGAGACCATCGACCCCTGGGTTGCCGGTATCACCATCCGGCATATGCTCACGATGTCCACGGCTTACAGCCGTCCCACCTACGATGATCCCTACGTTCACGGCTACGACTGGACAGCGTCTTACTTCCGCTGTAAGGGAGATCATCCCTCCGGTATGCTCTATCACTACGATAGCTGCGGCTCCTATGTGCTGGGCGCACTGGTTAAGCGCGTGACCGGAAAGCCCTTTATGGACTACCTGTATGAAAAGGTGTTCAGCGAGATGGGCTTTGATCCGGGTACCCGCTGCATCGAGGGTCCCGACGGCGAATCCTGGGCAGGCTCCGGCGGCATGGCAAGACTCTGCGACTTCGCGGCTGCGACCCAGCTTCTGCTCGACGGCGGACGGTATCAGGGTCGTCAGCTCATCTCCGAGCAGTTTGTCCGCGACGCCATCTCTCCGCTGGTGGATAATAACACCGAGGGTACCACCAATCCCTGGCTCTGCGGTTACGGCTATCAGATCAGGGTGCTCAAGGACGGCGCGTTTGCCTTTGTCGGCCTTGGCAGCCAGCTCTCCGTGGCGATTCCGAAGTATAACTTCCTCTTTGCCTGCAACGCCGATACCACGGCATCCCACGGCGGTCATTACCAGATTTTTGACATTCTCTGGCGTGAGATCGTGGAAAAGCTCGGCACGCCCGTGGAACCGGACGATGCTGCCGCGGCTCATCTGAACGAGCGACTTGCAAATCTCAAGTTTACACCACAGTCCAATCGCGCAGCCGAGGCGGCGGTTTCCACCCTTGCGCGCATCAACGGCAAACGCTGGAAGCTCGAGCCCAATGCCATGGGCATCGACTGGATTTCCCTTTCCATCGACGGCGATCAGGGAAAGCTTTCCTGGCATAACGAGCGTGGTGACAAGGAGCTGAACTTTGCCATCGGCGGCTACGCCGTGGACGGCTTCCCGGAGACCCATTTCCCCGGCGAACGTCTGGGATATCCGGCTGAGCGGGAGTTTCGTGCCATGAGCTCCGGCGGCTGGACGGAGGCCGGTAAGTTTGTCATCCGTACCTACATCGCGGACATCTACATCGGCACCCTCAATACCGCACTGAGCTTTGCCGGGGACGAGATCGGCGTCTGCATGTCCAAGAATGCACAGTTCTTCCTCAAGGAATATAACGGCTGGGCAGGCGGCAAGATGATTCAGGAATAACAGATCATCCCGAAGTAGGCCACGGTGTTGGGCCCGAAGTGGTAGGGGATGCCTGCTTTCTTCGCCGTCTGTCCCACGAGAACGCCGTATCCTTCCAGCGACGGAAAAAGCTTCTCCGGAAACCGGCAGGGCTCGGTCGGGTAGGTGCACATCCC
>SVMB01000159.1 GCA_015067675.1 Oscillospiraceae bacterium | reverse complement strand
CCTGTTCTACGGTCTTGGCCGTTACGCCCACGATCATGTCCGGTCCCACTTTGGCGCGCACACCCCCTGCCTCCATGTCCTCCTGACCCACGTGGACACCGTCAGCCCCGCAGCGCAGGGCGATTTCCACATTGTCATTGATGATAAGCGGAACGCCGTACCGACCGCACAGAGCTTTCAACTCAACTGCTTCGGCAAGAAACGTGTCAAAGTCCAGTTCCTTTTCCCGAAGCTGCACACAGGTAGCGCCTCCCTTCAGCGCGGACTCCACCTGCTCCAATAATGTCTGCTTGCCGGTCCAGCTTCTGTCGGTGACGGCATATAAACGAAGCATAGATTCAGAGAATTTCATAGTTGCCTCCTTCTTCCAGCGCAGTGCCGTCTAAACGGAACATTGCGTCAATGATGTAATTTCGGTAGCTGGCATTGCCGTCCAGCTGTGTCATGCGGTGGTGGGCCCGCTCTCCGCAAAGTCCCATGGCGCACACGGCTGCAAGGGTAGAGTCAAGTGGTTTCTCGGGACTTGCCGCTACATACGCACCAATCAGCGCGGAGAGCTGACAACCTGCTCCGGTCACGGTGCGCATCATGGGGTGCCCGTTTTTGACAAGATAGGTTCGCTGTCCGTCTGTCACAATGTCCTCAGCTCCGGTCAGCACTACAACAGCGCCGCTGCTGCGGGCAAGCTGCCGGGCAAGATCGGTGGTGTCCTGGCAGTCAGTATCAGCATCCACGCCCCGGTGGGCAGCGGAACCGTCTACCAGGGTGCGGATCTCACTGGCATTGCCGCGAATGACGGAAAAGCGCACAGCATCCAAAAGCCGTGCGGCCGCTTCCCTGCGCAGAGCGGATCCACCCACACCGACTGGATCAAACACTACTGGATGCCCCAAACGGTTGGCTGCTTTTCCAGCTTTCAGCATGGCGTCCAGCCTTCTCGGGTTGGGCGTGCCCAGATTGATCACCAATGCCTGGCACATCGCGGTAATCTCTTCCACTTCATCCGCATCGTCCGCCATGATGCCAGACGCGCCGCTGGCGAGAAGCAAATTGACGCAGTCATTAGCCGTTACATAGTTTGAAATACAGTGCACCAGCGGACCTGTACTTCGGTTGCGCTCTAAAATCTCAGAAAGCATTTATGTATCCTCCTATACTGCGGAAAATAATGCCAGGTACGTTTCGGGGTCTTCACAGCGCATAAGGCCGCTCATCACGCAGGCACCTTTCGCTCCTGCACTGCGCACGGAGTGCATATTTTCGACGCTGATTCCGCCAATGGCATACACGGGAAGCGACACACTCTCGCAAACGATTTTCAAAAAGTCTATTCCTCGGCCCGGCAGGTCTTTCTTACAATCCGTTTCAAAGACATGCCCCGCGGTAATGTACGTGCACCCAAGGCGCTGTGCCTCCATGGCCTCTTCCACACTGTGACAGGATGCGCCAATGGTGCGAAACTGCGCTTTCCGCTCCGGAGTCATTTCCCGCAGGATGTGCAGCGGTAGATGAAGGGCATCTGCATGCAGTTCCAGCGCCGTATCCACAAAGCTGTGGAGAATGCACGGCACATCATATCTGGCGCAAAGCTCCATGACCTGCGCTGCCAGGGCTTGATATTCGTCGGGAGACAAATCCTTTTCCCGCAGGATAATTCCCGCCGGATGACAGGTAGCAATACGCTCGAGCCGCGTCAGAAAGTCCTCCCGGCACAGCGTTCGATTTGTGACGCAAAGAATCTCAGACATACACATAATCATTCAGAACCGGCTGCAGTCCTTCGCCGGACATATCCTTGTACATGGCATCAAAGCTTCGGTTGTCATCAATTTCAAACTGCTCGTCGCCCTTGACGGCATCATCTTCCTTGCCGGTGTACTTGCTCTCATGGTCACCGATTCCGGTGGAAACGCCTGCGGAGACTTTGGTAGCGGCGATCTTTACGATGCCGTTGCGGAAGGCCGCGCTTTCACGGGAGGAAACGGTAATGCCCACGAAAGGCAGAAAAATGCGGTAAGCACAAAGGATCTGGCACAGCTGCTTTTCACCCACATCCAGAGGATTGATCTTATCGTTGTTGATGATGGGGCGCAGTCTGGGACAGGACAGCGACATCTCCGCATGGGGGTATTTGCGCTGCAGATAGTAGACGTGAAGCGCGCTGGCAAGGGCGTCCTTGCGAAAATCAGAAAGGCCCAGCAATGCTGAGAATGCAACGCCGCGCATACCGCCCCGCAGTGCCCGCTCCTGCGCGTCAAAACGATAGGGCCAGACACGCTTATGACCGAACAGATGGAGCGTTTCATATTTTTCGGTGTCGTAGGTCTCCTGAAAGACCGTCACATAGTCCGCGCCGCACTCGTGGAGATAGCGATACTCGTCAGTGTTCACAGGATAAATTTCCAAACCGACCATGCGGAAATACTTTCGTGCCAGCTTACAGGCTTCACCGATATATTCCACATCACTTTGTGCGCGGCTTTCGCCGGTAAGGATCAGAATCTCCTCCATACCGGAATCGGCGATGACCTTCATCTCGTGTTCGATCTGCTTCATGTTCAGCTTCATGCGGTTGATGTGGTTGTAGCAGTTAAAGCCGCAGTAAACGCAGTAATTCTCGCAGTAGTTGGCAATGTACAGAGGGGTGAACAGATACACCGTGTTGCCGAAGTGCTTGCTGGTTTCCATCCGGGCTTTCTGCGCCATTTCCTCCAGAAAAGGCTCCGCCGCGGGAGAGAGAAGCGCCTTGAAATCCTCGACGGTGCAAGTGTCGTGCTCCAATGCGGCACGAACATCACGAGCGGTATAGGCGGAATAATCATAGTTTTCCATCTGGCTCATCACCTGACGGCATACATCAGATTCGATGATTTCCATACCCGGCAGATATTCCATGTGGTTTTTCCGGCTGGTGGGATCGGTCTCCAGTCGGTGCTTCTTCTCCAGTGCGGCAGGAGACAGATACTCGGAATCGACAAAGAACTGATTTTCCATAGCCGTTCTCCTTAGTCACGCAGGAATCCGGTCAGAGGATCGGATGCGGAAGCACCACGGGTCAGCACACGGCCAAGCCCGGACAGATATGCCTTACGCCCTGCTTCGATAGCCTGACGGAAGGCAGATGCCATCATGGGTAAATCACCGGCGGTTGCCAGAGCAGTATTCGCCATAATGGCAGCTGCGCCCATCTCCATGGCTTCGCAAGCCTGAGAAGGCCGGCCGATACCAGCATCCACGATGATGGGCAGGTCGATTTCATCAATGAGAATCTGAATAAATTCTCTGGTTGCCAAACCCTTGTTGGAGCCAATCGGAGAAGCCAAAGGCATAATGGTAGCGGCGCCAGCGTTCACCATATCACGGGCGGCGTTCAGGTCGGGATACATATAAGGCATCACCACAAAGCCCTCGTTTGCCAGAATCTCGGTGGCCTTGATGGTTTCCTGATTGTCAGGCAGCAGATATTTGGTGTCCCGCATGATTTCGACCTTTACAAAATTGCCGCAGCCGAGTTCGCGGGCCAGACGGGCAATGCGGACAGCCTCTTCGGCGGTTCTCGCGCCGGAGGTGTTGGGGAGCAGGGTGATGCCTTCGGGAATGTAATCCAGGATATTTTCCTGTTCCTTGGTATTAGCGCGGCGAACCGCCAGAGTGATGATCTCCGCGCCTGCATCCTTGATGGCAGCTTCAATGAGCTTCATGGAATACTTGCCGGAGCCGAGAATAAAACGGGAATCGAATTCATGACCGCCGATTACCAATTTGTCGTTATTCATCATGGTAAAATCCTTCTTTCTCATACTTCAAATTCACCTGCGAGGATCCGTAAAACGGTATGTGCCTGATGTGCGGC
>SVMB01000044.1 GCA_015067675.1 Oscillospiraceae bacterium | reverse complement strand
GGGGAAGCCCTGCGGTATGCGTGAACCGGACACATTCCCGGTTCACGGTACTGTGGAGTTATGACAGCTGCAACCGGCAGCGGCCTGGATTATCCCCAACGTCAGGGGCGCGTGGCAAATATGACGCTATTGAAACTTTTGTATTTCAGGCCAGCCGTGCCGTGTTCAGCTTCCGTATGAAGATCCATCCTATCGGCACGGCTGGCTAATCAAAGCAACAAGGAAGGTGTTCATATGTCATTATCGCAAGAAAAACTCTATACCATGATGTTCAGGGAATACCCGGACGTTGTGACCGTTAATCAGATGAGCCGGATGCTCGGCATCTGTGAAAAAGCGGCTTATCGCCTGCTGAAGGATAATACTATCGGACATTTTCGCATCGGCCGTACCTATAAAATACCTAAGCCCTGCATTTGCCTATATTTGCAGACAAGCCAGTGTCTTGCTTCGGCATCCTTGCAATTAAGCTCCTCTAATGATAGGATTGCAGTGTCAACAGCAGGGAATCCACAAGGCCGCAACTAAGGAGGTAAATATGGTAGCCGGTCACCTGAGAGAACAACACGGTTTCTTCCAGATGATTCTCACCTGGAAAGATCAAACCGGTATCAGAAGAAGCAAATCAATCAGCACAGGCCTTCCAGTCAAAGGAAACAAAAAACGTGCTGAAGCTCTTCTACTAAAAACCCGCCAGGAGTTTAATCCCGAAAACATACTGACAGATGCAGATATTCCTTTCCACACCTTTCTGGCAAAGTGGCTGAAGGATGCTGCTCTCACGATGCCACCAACTGAATACGCCAATGCTGCCTATGATGTGAATACTACGATCCAGCCATATTTTGAGCAGCATTCCGTCCGTCTGCTGGATCTCTCCGCAAAAGAGTTGGAAGGATTTTTCCGTTATGAACGAGGATTCAACGATGCCGCCACAGAGGATCTTCTGCAATACCATTCATCCATTGAAGCAGCTTTGCGATATGCAGTGGAACTGGGATGGTTGAAAGAGAATCCCGCGCAGCGTGTGAATCCCTGTATCGACGAAGCCTCTCTTCTGTTCACAGACTTTCTCCTTGAGTGGTTGGATCTCATCAAAAGCACCGTAGAAATGACTACATTCGCTACATATGCTTCCTGCATCCAGAAAAGTATCGTTCCCTACTTTGAAGGAAGAAAGTATACCCTTCTCGATATTGAGCGACATCCCAAATACATCCAGGACTACTATCAGGCAGAACTTAAACGCGGTGTCTCTCCCAACACCGTCATACGCCGCCACGCAAATATTCACAAATGTCTGAAATACGCCGTTCAGCTTGGTCTAATCAAAACCAATCCCGCAGATCGTGTCCAAAAGCCGCGTAGAGTCCGGTATGATGCGACGATCTACAATCGTCAGGAGCTGGACGAACTGTTCAGAGTGGTTAAAGACGATCCAATCGAACTTGGCGTAATCCTGGCAGCATTTTACGGACTGCGCAGAAGTGAGGTAGTCGGCTTGAAGTGGGATGCAATCGATTTCGAACGAAAGACGTTTACAATCAAGCACACAGTCACTCAAATGACTCTGGACGGCGATTTCATTACTATCGAAAAAGATCGTACTAAAACCAAATCCAGCCGTCGTACGCTGCCTCTTGTCGAGCCTTTTGAAAGGCTGCTGATGAAACTCCTGGCTGAGCAGAGACGCAACCAGAGCCTCTGTGGAGCCGCGTATTGCCGTGATTATCTTGACTACATCTACGTCAATCCAATGGGGGAACGGATCAGTCCAAACTTTCTGACGCAGCATTTTGAGATTGTACTGAAAAACAATAATCTCAAGAAGATATGTTATCATGATTTGAGACACAGCTGTGCCAGTCTTCTGTACGCAAACGGAGTTTCATTAAAAGAGATTCAGGAATGGCTCGGTCACAGCGATATCAGTACAACCTCCAACATCTACACCCATCTGGACTACAGCAGCAAACTCGCCTCTGCCAATGCCATCCTCCCCTGTTTTCCGGACAGGGATGATCGGCATGATTTCGGGCAAGAAAAAAGTCCCGAAGAATAAACTCTTCAGGACTTTCATCGTGGTGCCGGTGGCGGGATTTGAACCCGCACGGTTTCCCGCCGCATTTTGAGTGCGGTGCGTCTGCCATTCCGCCACACCGGCAGCTGTATTTGAATCTCCAAACGCTGTATATCCTATGACTTCAGGAGGGATATGCAGGAGGGACCAAAAAACCGTCTATTCAATTTTGCAGGATTCTAAAACTATTTTCATCGATTCCAACGCTTATTCGGCCAAATCGTGATGTTTACAAACTGGCACGGTAACAGGCGAAGAAGCTTTTGAGTCCGTCACGTCTGCCATTCCATCACGCCGGCGTATGCGCTGCCTTGGTTGGCTTATTGATTATACCACAGCTTTACGCAGAAATCAAGACATATTTGTCACACAGAGCCCCCCAAACTTTTCGGTTTGAGGGGCTCCTGTATAGTTGTACTCACTCCACAATGCCGTCGGTCTCATACTGCCGACGCTGCGCATCAAACATTTCCGCATATAGCCCGCCCTTTGCCATCAGCTCGTCGTGGCTGCCCTCCTCGGCGATGCGCTCGCCGTCGATGAGGATGATGCGGTCCATCATGCGTACGGTGGAAAGCCGGTGGGCAACGATGATAAGCGTGTGCCCGGCGGTGCGCTCAAGAAGCGTGCGGTTAAACTCATACTCCGCGATGGGATCCAGTGCGCTGGAGGGTTCGTCAAAGACCAAAACCGGGGCGCCTGCATACAGCGAGCGCGCCAGCGCCACCTTCTGCATCTGTCCGCCTGAGAGAAGCGTTCCCTCCTCGCCGAATTCCTTGGAGATCATCGTATCAAGCCCCTGGGGAAATACTTCCGGATCAAGCTCCACGCCCGCCCTTGCGAGGGCTTCCTCCACACGGGCCGCATCGTACCGCACGTCCATTGCCACGTTTTGGGATAATGTCGCCGCGAAGATGTGAAAATCCTGAAACAGTACGCCGAACTGCTGCCGGTAGGCCGTCTGCTCAAACTCCCGCACGTCGTGTCCGCCATAGCTTACCTTACCCGTGTCGGGATCGTATAGCCTGAGCAGGAGCTTGATGAGCGTTGACTTGCCCGCGCCGTTTCTGCCGACGATGGCGACGCGCTCGCCGCGGCGGATGGTCAGGCTGAAGTCCGAAAGAATCGGCTTTTCACCGCCGGGATAGGTGAATCCCACATTTTCAAGGACCAGATCCCCGGCGTCAGCGGGATTCTCCCCGCGATTCTCCATCTTCGGTTCGGATTCAAGGAAGGAATAGTACTTCTTTGCAAACATCGCGTGTTCGGCGCAGGAGGTGATGAAATTGACGATGCTGCGCACCCGCCAGAGGATGCGCTCGGCTGACGCCGCCAGGCTGACAAATGCGCCGACGGTGATATTGCCCCGAATCAGCAGCGCATAGGCAAGGTATGCGTAGATCGCCACGTCCACGAATATCGCGTCGCAGGCGCTCAGGCCGTTCTTCACCCGCAGCACCTTTTTGCCATGCTTGCGGTGAAGCGCCAGCAGCTCCTGTGTGTTCTCCCGCAGACGCGCAAGCAGGGGCGTCCCGATATCTGTCATGCGCAGATCCTTTGCATACTCGGGCCCCGCAAACACCCTCTCGATGTACTCCTGCCGACGCTTTGGCTGGTTGAGCTCCTCGGCTTTGGCAAGGTTAATCTTGGCGATGCGGCGGTTGAACACGAAACTCAGGATACAGTACGCCGCGCCGATGGCCGCTACCATCGGATCCATCGTCAGGATCACAGCGAGGAAGCCGCCCATCTGGGCAATGTTATAGAGAAATCCCATGCAGGAGACATAGATTTCCTTGGCACGCCGATCGGCCTCGGTGCTGGCCCAGCGGTAGTCGTTATAGAAGTCCGTATCGTCGTACTGCTGCATATCAAGCTGCATGGACTTGTCAAAGACCGGCTTCTGCATCCGCTCATAGAGCCGCGCTTCCAGTCCCGGGAGGACGATGTCCTCATAGATGCACTTGCCCGCACTGTAGGTAAGCATCACCGCGCCGATACCCAGCAGCGTCACCGCGATTTCGGTAAGCGGCAGGCCGCCGATAATCGCGTCGTAGAGGAAGTTTGGCAGATAGGCTGCGGTCAGCACGGCCTCCGCCGCGCCCACCAGCATGACCAGCACGCCGAAAACGGCGTGAACGGGCGCTGCACGGAACACATTGCCGAGCATTTTCAGCAGATTTTTCATGCGCCCACCCCCTTCTCAATGTAGGAGCTTGCCTGTTTCAGGTACATATCGGCGTACTTCCCGCCGAGCTTCATCAGCTCTGCGTGGGTGCCGGACTCCGCCACCCGTCCGTGCTCCATGAAGAGGATCCGGTCGGCCAGCTGCGCAGCACTTAACCGGTGTGAGATGAAAACCAGCGTCTTATCATTGGAAATACGCACCAGGCTTTCAAAGAACGCGTACTCCGCCAGCGGGTCAAGGTTCGCCGTCGGTTCATCAAAGATCATGATCGGCGCATCGTTGGCGCAGGCTCGGGCTGCCAGCAGCTTCTGCCGCTCACCGCCGGAAAGCACCACGCCCTCCGGATCAAATTCCCGTGTCATCACAGACTCCACACCGTGCGGCGCATTTTTGCGCACGACTTCCCCGGCCTCCGCGCGTTCCAACGCACGGTCCAGATCACCGTCTGAGCCCGTCAGCACATTCTCCCGGATGGACAGCGCATAGATCTGTCCGTCCTGAAAACAGCAGCCAAAGAGTGCACGGTACGCTTCCTGCCCGCAGTCCCGGATATCCATACCGTCCACGCGGATGGAGCCTGCCTGCGGCTCATACAGATGCAGCAGGAGCTTGACAAGGGTTGACTTGCCCGCGCCGTTATAGCCCACCACCGCCACGGTTTCACCTTTTTTCAGGGTGAAGCTCACGCCGTCGAGGACGGGCACGTCGCTGCCGGGATAGGAAAACGTCAGGTTCTCCACCGTCAGCGCCTGCTCAAAGCTCGGTTTCCGATCGCCGGTTCTGAGGGATGATTTCCCCTCGAGGAATTTGAAGAAGTCCTCGCCGTAGGCGCTGATCTCCAACAGCTTGTTTGCGCAGACAAATGCATCCTCAATGCCGCCGGTCACGGAGTAGATCGCATTGGAAACGGTGGAGAAGTCACCCAGCGTGTACCGGTCGGTACTCATCATGCGCCACGCCATGCCCAGATGCATCCCGATATGGGGCAGAATCCATGAGCACACGTTCTGCGCGAAGTGCCAAAGTCCCACCTTCACGCCGTATTCCCGGATATTGCTGCGCAGCTCGGCAATGGAGGTATGGAAGATATCCTGCATCACCGTATACACATTGGTCAGGCGCAGATCGCCCACCGTGCGTCGCTCACTCATGGTGCGGCGCACGTAATCGGCGCGGCGGTTGGCAGGGGCAGCAGCCTTCTTTCGCTCCACTTCCTTTTCCGTGCGCTTCTTTTCAAACCAGGTTGCCGCCAATACCGGGACGGAAAACACCAGCAGAATCGGATCAATGGCAATGAGCACCGTCAGGGCAATGCAGAACATATAGATGCTGGTCCAAAATTCCGCAGTGCTGTAGATCAGTTCCCGAAACCGGGGCTTGAACTCCGCAGTCACGATACGGAGCTGATCGTAAAACGCCGGGGTTTCATACTGCGCAAGGTCTGATCGGCGCAGCTTATCCATAATCAGCTCGTTTAGGGCATGGTCAAGCCGCTGATCGGAGATCGGCTCATAATATCTGTCCGTCCACGCACGGATAACAAGCCCCACGAAGTCCCAAAGGCCAAACAGGCCGATGAAAACGAGCAGTTCCCACAGCGGCCCGCGAGCCTCCAGCTGGTTGATGATATGGCGCATGAAAAACAGCGCGTAAAACTGACCGAAGGTACGGCTGAACATATAAGCCCCGGTCATAATCCAGAGCCTTTTGGGTTCATATCTGACAACCAGCCGCAGCATTCGGATATAAGTACGGATTTTTTGCATTTTTTACCTCCTGACAACCGGTTTTTGCGCGCTTTTGCCCGGTTGTCACATTCAGTATACCATACAAACTCCTTCTGTCAACTCCCCCGAATGTTTAGAATCAAACTTGTCCCTGTTTGGCCGTGTATGCCCCTCTGCTTGACTTTTTTTGCTCCATGGGATATCATATTCTCAAAAGGAGTTGATTTGCATGACCGCTTACACCTTCATGAGCTGCAATATCCGCTATCAAACCCCTAACGACGGCCCGCAGCAGTTTAACAACCGCGTGGGATTCATCTGCGAAACGCTGCTGCAGCTTGAGCCCGACGTCATCGGCTTTCAGGAGCTTAACGCCGAAATGCGCAAGAAGCTCATCGCCGGTATGCCCGGCTACGGCTTTCTCGGAGCCGGACGCGGCCGTGATCGTCTCGGCGAGGCCTCCGTCATCGCCTACCGGCAGGACCGTTTGATGCCCGAACGGCTCATCAGCGATATGCTCTCCAACGCCCCGCACATTCCCGGCACCACCTACGGCGGCGATCAGAGTGCCTGCCCCCGCATCTTCTCCTCGGCGGATTTCATGCCCATCGACGGCGGCAAGCCCTTCCGCTTCATGAACTTCCACACCGACCACCTCGGGCAGAACGCCCGGTATCTGGCGGGTATGCAGCTTCTCCAGTCGCTCTCCGCCCAGAACGCCCTGCGTCCCATGCCCACCGTCATCACCGGTGACTTCAACGCCCGTCCCGAGGCCCCCGAGATGGCGCCCTTCGCCGACTATCCCGGCCTGATCGACGCCACCGCCGCTCTGCCGCCCACCTTCCATGCCTTCGACCGTCCCGGCAAAGCCGTAAAGATCGACTACATCTTCGTCACCGACGACTGGCAGAATGTACAGGCGCGGCTGCTGCATCCCAAGCGCGGGATCCTCTGCTTCTCCGACCACGATCCGGTACTCGTCCGGGCAGAACTGGAGGACTGACTTGAACGTGAAAATGATGAAACGACTCAACACCGAAAAACTCCACGCCCTGCTCACCGCCCGCAACAGCGATGACGCTGCCGCCGGACGTGTCGGCGGCTCGTGCCTGTGCGTGCATCAGGATGGAGAGCTCTGCTATGAAGGCTTCTTTGGCACCGATCCCGCCTTCGGCGCACCGATCACCGAAACAACCATCTTCCGCATGGCCTCCATGACCAAACCCGTCACCGCTGTGGCTGCACTTATCCTCCACGACGAGGGAAAACTTGACCTGAACGCGCCCATCTCCCGCTGGCTTCCCGACTTTGCCGAGCAGAACATCGTGGACCCCGACGAAAACGGCAACCTAAAAGTCGTCGGTCAGGCAAAGACGCCCATCACCGCCGTTCACCTGCTGACCCATACCTCCGGCATCGGCACGGGAGTGGTCGGCAACCTCCAACAGCGCGCCATGCCCGCCAACGCTGCCGTCTCCCTGCAGGGCATTACGGCCTACTATGCCCGTGCAGGCCTTGCCTTCGAGCCATTCACCCGCAATGATTACAGTGCCACCGCCGCGTTCAACGTCATGGGCCGCCTTGTCGAGATCCTCTCCGGGCAGACCTACGACGATTTCCTGCGCGAACGCATCTTTGCGCCCTGCGGTATGTGCGACACCACCTTTACACCCACCGATGCGCAATGGCAGCGAATGATCCCCATGCATGACTATCGCGACGGCATTGCCTGCCCCGGCAAGACCACGCCCGGCTGCGTCTTTGAGGACTGCCCCTGCTGCAGCTGTCAGGCAGGCGCGGGTCTCATTTCCACACTGCACGATTACAGCCGCTTTGCCGGGATGCTCCTGCACGGCGGCGCAATCAACGGACAGCGCATTCTCTCGCAAGAGGCCATCGACCTCATGCGCCATCCCTATGTGACGCCTGACATGATGCCCGGCAGCGGCTACAGCCGCGGCCTTGGTGTGCGCGTGGTCACGAATTCCGCCGATCCTGCGCTGCCTGTGGGTACCTACGGCTGGTCCGGTGCCTACGGCACCCACTTCTGGGTGGATCCCGTCAACCGCATCACGGCGGTGTACCTGAAGAACTCCCGCTACGACGGCGGCGCCGGCTGCGTCACCGGCGTCAATTTTGAGAAGGATGTAGCCGCGGCGCTTGTGTAAGTGCGCAGCGTCCCGGCAGACAAAAAGCCCCGCAGTCCGGATTTGAACTGCGGGGCTTTGCATATTCTGTTTACTTTGCGTAGGCCACCGCGCGGGTCTCGCGGATGACGTTGATCTTGATCTGACCGGGATACTCCATCTCGGCTTCGATCTTCTTGGCCAGCTCGTTGGACAGCAGCACCATCTGATCATCACCCAGTTCCTCGGGCTTGACCAGGATGCGGATCTCACGTCCGGCCTGGATGGCAAAGGACTTTTCAACGCCGGAGAAGCTGTTGGCAATCTCTTCAAGCTTCTCAAGACGCTTGATGTAGGCTTCCAGATTCTCGCGGCGGGCACCGGGACGGGCGGCGCTGATGTCGTCAGCGGCGTCAACGATGCAGGCAATCACAGTCGTGGGCTCCACGTCGCCGTGATGCGCCTCGATGGAGTGGATGACCTCCGGGCCTTCCTTGTACTTGCGGGCAAGCTCCACGCCGATCTGGACATGGGAGCCTTCGACCTCATGGTCAACAGCCTTACCGATATCGTGCAGGAGACCGGCGCGGCGAGCCAGCGTCTGATCGACGCCCAGCTCGGCAGCCAGGAGTCCGGCAAGACGGGCAACCTCGATGGAGTGGCGCAGCACGTTCTGACCGTAGCTGGTACGGTACTTCATGCGGCCCAGCAGGCGCACAAGCTCGGGATGCACACCATGCAGGTTGAGATCGAAGACGGCGCCTTCGCCTTCCTGCTTGATGATGGTCTCGACCTCGCGGCGGGACTTCTCAGCCATTTCCTCGATGCGGGCGGGATGAATGCGGCCGTCCTGAATGAGCTTTTCAAGCGTCAGGCGGGCAATCTCGCGGCGCACGGGATCAAAGCTGGACAGAGTGATGGCTTCGGGGGTGTCGTCGATGATGAGATCGACGCCGGTAATGGTTTCAAGGGCGCGGATATTGCGTCCTTCACGGCCGATGATACGGCCCTTCATTTCGTCGTTGGGCAGCGGGACAACGCTGACAGTGGCTTCGGACACGTGGTCGGAAGCAACACGCTGAACCGCCTGGGTGATCAGCTCACGGGCCTTCGTCTCAGCCTCGTCCTTGAGCTGGGCTTCAATTTCCTTGAGGCGGACAGCGGCGCTGTGCTCGGCCTCGGCGGCAATGCTCTGAACCAGATAATCCTTGGCTTCCTCAGCCGTCATGCCGGAGATCTTCTCCAGCAGCTCGAGCTGACTTTTCTGCAGCAGGGCGATCTGCTCGTTTTTCTCTTCAGCTTCCTTGATTTTGCGGTTATACTGTTCTTCCTTCTTCTCCATGGAGTCGATCTTGCGATCCATGCTCTCTTCCTTTTGCTGCAGGCGGCGTTCCTGCTTCTGCAGCTCCGAACGACGGTCGCGGATCTCGCGTTCCAGCTCGTTGCGGTTCTTATGGATTTCTTCGCGCGCTTCCACCAGCGCCTCGCGCTTCTTGGCCTCGCCGGTCTTTTTGGCTTCCTCAACGATGCGCAGAGCCTCGTTCTCAGCGCCGCCAATGGCCTTTTCCGCGATATTCTGCCTGTATTTGTAACCAACATTCCACGCAATCACGGCAGCCGCGGCAATGAGCAGCAGCGCGACGACGCAAATGATGATAAGACCTATCACACTGATGTTAATAATAGGATATCGCTCCTCCTTCTTTGGAAATTATGTCTGGATCCGCCCCCAAAACAGGCGGGACAAGCGGCATCGCACGGTTAACTCCCTGCCGCCGGGAGAGTAAAGATCATAAATTGCCCTGGGATCTATGGAAAAAAGAAAAGAGAGAGAATTGAGAGAAACAGAAGTGAAAAATCAAGGCGAACAGCCGACTTTTTCTCTTGGCAATTTCGCCATTGCAGACACAAGGTGATTCGTTAGGCATCACACAAAATATATTGTATCCTTTTTCAAAGGCCGTGTCAAGGGCAGCAGCAAAATTTCAGAGGGTTTTTTCTGCAGATTCCGGGGCGGCACATATTTCATTTCCCACTTTCTGCATTTTACCTTTAACATCTGTCGATTTTCTGTTATAATGAAACCAACGATCTTACGCACACAATCCAGACATTACGGAGGATACTTCCATGACCGACATCATCTTCTCCTTTGACACCGAGGACTTTACCTGGGAACGTGCCGCCGACGGCATCTACGATATCGCTGAGCTTCTGCGCTCGGAGGGAATCCGCGGCTGCTTCAACATGGTCGGACTGCTGGCCGAGCAGCTCATTTCCTGGGGCCGCACCGACGTGCTGGAAGCGCTCAAATACCACGAGGTCGAATTCCACTCCTACGGCCACTCCCTGCACCCCTGCATCAACGAATACACCAACATCGAGGACTTTCAGGCTGCCTACAACGAAATCGTACGCCGCGAGGCGCCCGGCATCGGCGCCGTGAAAGCCGCCACCGGCGTCAACAACGTTCTCGCCGCCTGCCCTCCCGGCAACAACGAGAACTACATCGCCATGTACGCCTACGCCGACATGGGCATCAACTGCTACTGCGGCTGTCTGATCGATTCTGCCAAGACCAAAGGCGTCTACTTCTGCAACCAGCTCTACAGCTACTACTATGACGGTCTTGAGGCGCTGGTTCCCGACGGGCGGCATCTGGACGACGCCTACTACGATCAGCTTGCCTCCCGTGCGATGGTGAACATCTACAACCACCCCAACAGGCTGCTCTACCGCACCTTCTGGGACGCGCACAACTACTACGACGGCGTCAACCACCATCCTTTCGGGCAGTGGGAGGAGGCGGAGCCCTACACGCCCGAGGAGAGAAAAGCATTGCTGGAGGGTGTACGCACCTTTGTGCGGCGTCTGAAGGCCGACGGCCGGTTCCGGTTCCGCACATTTGGCGAGCTGGTGGCAGAGCGAAACGATCACGCCCGTATTCTGAAGCCAGAGGACATGAGTTGGGTGCGGGAGCAGCTGCGGGAGCGTTTTTATCCGATTGAGAAGCCGGAGTCGCTGTGCATTTCGGACATTTTCGCGGCGTGCGTGAAGTTTCTGCGGGGTGATAAGCTGGCTGCTGCGGGACGGGTGCATGGATTCCTTGAGACGCCTTACGCGATTGCGGAGCCGGTGACGGTGAAGGCAGAGGATGTGCGTAAGGCAGCGGCGGGGATTGATTTGTACGGATTTCTGCCGACGGAGATCGAGGTCGGAGGCACGAAGGTTGGTCCGGCGGACTTTTTGTATGCGATGCTGGACACGCTGGCGGGCGAGGAAGAGATAGACCTTGAGCCGAGGGAGCAGAATATTGATCTGAGGGAGTTCCCGGGAGTGGAGAAGCCGATGGTAGACGGCTGGATGTTCAGTAAGGAATTCAAAGCGGAGTGGCTGAAATATAGAACACCGCTGCAGGCGTGGACGCTGCGCGTATGAGATGAAATGCAATACAAGGGATGATGCCTGTACGGGATACACTGGCGCAGCCAGAAAAAGGGTGCAGGGTCCTTTGGACCCTGCCGAGGGGGACAAAGGGGGGCGAGCAGCCCACCGTCCTTCCCGTATGGCGCAGTAGAAGAATGAAAGATGGAGCGCGGCAGAGGACGGCGATGAAAAAGGAAATATTGAAACAGAACTGTTCCTCTTGATTGCTTTATCTGTTGCCTTGCGTCGAGACGCAAGTGAAACGAGCGTCGAGCCACGCTTCCGAACGTCTCCTGTTGTCTTGCGTTACGGAAAGAACCCGCCTCCGGCGTACATTTTCAAAAAGGAAGAAAAAAGAATCCGTATTCTGTGATATTCAAGCCTTATAGAGGCCAATACACAGAATACGGATTCTTTTTGTCAAGATTAGGTTGAAGAAAACGGAATTAAACGTGGCTCGTCACTCGTTACACTTGTGACTCGACGCTAGACAGCAGAAGATACCATCAAAAATACAGCTTTTGATTATATATTTTTGGAGCCGTCCTCTGCTGCGCTTCATCTTCTATTTTCATATTGCGCCAATACGGGATCATCCAGGGGCTGCTCGCCCCTTCAACCCTCGGCAGGGGCGGCACGCCCCTGCACCCCGAGGAACGCAAAGCGTTCCTCACCCGGCTGCGCCGCTTAGCAATGACTGCGAATCATCCCTTATGGTGCATTTCGTCTCTTATGCAAATTCCTTGAGTTTTGCGTCCAGTATCGCCGTTCTGCAATACTGCGCGCAGCTGATCTTCGCGCCGTCTATCGTCTGCACGGCCTTCGTCAGATACTCCGGATTCAGGCTCTCATTTCCCGCCGCCAGCGTCGCACGTATCACAACGCCTCCCGGCATCTCCTCCACACCAAGCTTCCGGATAAACCTCGTAATATCCTCCTCGGTCTCCCCGCGCTTGGTCCTCTTCATCATCACAATCGGCCCCGCCGTAAACAGCTTATGCACGCTCTCCACGTCAAAGCCCTCGCCCGTTAGGCTCACTCGATAAGACGCCGCCGCAATATCGCCGCCGCCTCTGGTTCTCAAATATACCTTCTGTCCGCTGACCCCGTGCGGGAACGCTGCATTCAGCCGCTCCAGCAGATCCTCCGGCATCTCGTCCAGATCCAGATCAAAATCCAGCAGATCACACTCGCTGTCAAATCCCGTCGGCAGCGGCAGCGGTACACTCAGGTACGGATGGGGATTGAAGCCCTGCGAAAACACCAGCGGCAGCTTGGCTCTGGCAAAACTCCGGCGGAATACCCGCATCAGATCCAGATGGGAAATGTAGCGCGATTCAAATTCCTTCCGGTACAGCAGTCGGCACTTAAGCATCGCATTTTCCTCCCATCAGCAGACTCAGCGCACCGCAGCCGGTGCATTTGCTGCGGCAGTCCGGCGTCGTCTCTCCCGCCAGCGCCCGCTCGTATTCCTTCCACAGGTGATTTCGGCTCACGCCGTAGGAAATGTGATCCCACGGCAGGCATTCTTCCTTCGTGCGCTCACGGTTTGCATAGAACGCCATCGACAGTCCGCAGCGCTCAAAGCTCTCATGCCAGCGTTCGGGCTTGAAATGCTCATCCCAGGCATCAAACTTCGCACCGTTCTTCCACGCATCGTAGATGACCTTGCCCACACGGCGGTCGCCGCGGGCAAAGACCGCTTCCATGAAGCTGGTCTGGGCGTCATGCCAGTTGAACGTGACGTTTTTGATCTTCATCGGGTCTTTGAGCAGATCCGTACGGCGCTGGAACTCTTCCACCGTCTCCTGCGCCGCCCACTGGAAGGGGGTATGGGGCTTGGGAACGAAGTAGGCAACGGAGGTGGTGATCTTCACGCCGCGCTGACGGTTCTGGGCGTTCTGCCGCCAGCTCCACAGCACCTTACGGGACAGATCCGCGATACCCAGCAGATCCTCGTCGGTCTCGGTGGGCAGACCCATCATGAAGTAGAGCTTGACAGAGGACGCGCCGCCGGCAAACGCGATGGAGCAGGCGTTCATGATATCCTCCTCGAGGATATTCTTATTGATAACGTCGCGCAGGCGCTGGGTACCGGCTTCGGGTGCAAAGGTCAGGCCGGTCTTACGCACTTCCTGCAGCTGCTCCATGAGCTCGATGGAGAAGCTGTCGGCGCGCTGGGAGGGCATGGCAAGGCTGATGCGGCGGGCTTTGCAGTAATCGGACAGCTCCCGGCACAGCTCGTTTACCTCCCGGTAATCGCTGGAGGAAAGGCTGGTGAGGGACACTTCCTCATAGCCGGTCTGCTCGCACAGGGTCTTGACCTGATTGACCAAAGTCTCACGGCTTCTGGAACGCACCGGACGGCAGGAATAGCCCGCCTGGCAGAAGCGGCAGCCGCGGATACAGCCGCGCATGATCTCCACCATCACGCGGTCATGGACAACCTCGGTGCTGGGCACGACGAAGTATTCGGGGAAATAGGCATTATCAAAGTCCTGCACGATGCGCTTGGTGATCATCTTCGGCACGCCGTCGATGGTGTTCATGGCGGTCATCGTGCCGTCCTCGGCATACTCCGGCTCATAGAACATCGGCACGTAGACACCTTCGATATCGGCGGCTTTCCGCAGGAAGGTACGCTTGTCCCAATTTTCGGCCTTCGCGGTACGGTAGAGATCCAGCAGCTCCACCGTGACCTCTTCGCCTTCGCCGATCATGAACAGGTCGATGAACTCGGCCATCGGCTCGGGGTTGGCAGCGCAGGGGCCGCCTGCCCAGACCATATGATCCAGGCCCTCACGATCCCTGGCATACACCGGAAGTCCCGCCAGATCCAGCATGTTCAGGACATTTGAGTAGCACATCTCATACTGGAGCGTAAAGGCGATAATATCAAAGTCAGAGAGCGGATCGCGGCTCTCCAATGCGTAGAGCGGCACGCCTTCCCGGCGCATTTCCTCTTCCATATCCGGCCAGGGGGCAAAGCAGCGCTCGCACCAGACGTCATCCTGGGCGTTATAGAGGCCGTAGAGGAGTTTGAGTCCCAGATGGGACATACCGATTTCATAGCTGTCCGGGAAACAGAAGGCGACCCGGATATTGACCTGCGACTTATCCTTGACCACAGCCGCGTATTCGCCGCCGGCATAGCGGGCAGGCTTGCGCACACGTGACAGGATTGCTGTCAGCTTTTCATTCATGTTTTCCATTGTATCATCCGTTCCTTTGTGAAATACCGCAGCAGCACACGGGCGGCAAGCGCCAGTCCCGCGCACAGAACAGTACCATTATACCGTGTTTTCAGGGATATGTACAGCCCAAAAATCAGAAATCCCCCGCAGACAACCGGTTCCAGCCGAGAAAGCAGTCTCTCGCTTCCCAAACTTTCCCAGAATCGTCCGCCGTCCAGCGGTCGTACCGGCAGCAGATTATAAAGCCCCAGCGCGAGATTGGCACCGGTGAAGAGCACCAGCCGCTCCGTCGCCCAGGCCGCAGGCAGCACCGCACACGCAAGCGTCACCGCAAGGTTCACTGCCGGTCCTGCCAGCGCCGTGATCCGTTCTCCCGCGTTTGTCAGTTTCTCATGGCGGATACAGCCGCCGTCAGCTCCCAGGGTAATCGTTTGCACTCTGCCGCCGCAGGCATAAACCGCCGCCAGATGTCCCAGTTCATGCAGCGCCGCCGCTGCAAAGCACAGCGCAAAGATGCCGTCATGGTCCAGCAGAAAGGCCGCCGTGAGCAGCACAAGAAATCCCGGCCGGATTACAAGTTTTGTTCTATCACGCACCCAGACTGTCCCCCAGTAGCAGCACCGGGTCAAACAGCAGTCCCTCATGATAGAGCTGCAGGTGCAGATGCGGCCCTGTAACAGTTCCGGTCTGTCCGACCTTTCCCACGAGCTCTCCCTTTTTGACGGTCTGGCCCCACTCAACGCAGATCTCGCTCATGTGGGCATACAAAGACACGTAGCCGTCGTCGTGGCGAATCTTGATATAGTTACCGTTGATCTCGCCGACTCCTGTGTAGATCACCGTTCCGTCGGCAAAGGCGCCGATGGGAGTCCCTTCCGCTGCCGCGATATCCACGCCGTAGTGAAATTTCACTTCCCCGTCCACGGGATGATCCCGGTAGCCAAAATCCGAGGTAATCGTCCCGGATACCGGCAGGGTATAGTCAAACTGCGGCACCGTCACCGAGGCGGTCACAATCTCCGGCCAGTCGGCGCACTCGTCGGGATCGGAATACACAATCCGCTCCGCTGCGGCAGCAGTGGTGGTCGTCACGGCGCTCGTTACAGCAGCCGTGGACTCAGCGACCGGCGGAATCACGGCAAAGTCCGGTACCGGACTTTCACCGTAGTAGGCATACGCAGGCGCCGTCGTCTGCGCAGGCGTCTCAGCCGCAGCCGTCGTTGTGCTCTGAGGCTCCGCACCGGCATTCCACACGGCCTCCTCCTCTTCCTGCAGCCCCGCAAAGGCCTGTACGGCCTCCCGGGTACGCATTCCCAGCGTTTCCAGCACCGGCTGCAGGTTCAGCACCCGTTCCCGCACCGTCTGCAGCACATCCGGGCGGTTTATCGCCAGTGCGCAGGCAAAAATCAGCGTGCAGCCAAGCAGCACACGTCCAACACCGCGCCGACGGTTCTTTCCCGGCGGCAATCCGGTTTCTTCTGCTTCCACCGTCCGGCAGATGGGTATGTAAGTTGCCGTTTCAGGCATTCTCAGCTTTCCGTCCATGGGCAAAACCTCCTTTACAGGAAGTCTATGCCCGTCCATTGCGTCTTATACCAAGCCGCCGTGTTAAACCAGCCGCAGCCCCTTGGGGAAGCGGTTTTTCAGGACGCCGCCGGAGGCCTTGCCAAAGCCCACCGGATGCACGCCGTCGCCTGCACGCACGCAGACTGCGGTAAAGCCTTTTTCCCCACAGGGAATCTCCTCGCCGTGGAAAAACCGCTCAATCAGTTCATCTTCCGGGTCCAGCACAAGTTTGCGGCGGATTTCATCTCCCCGCATGGCCATAAACAGCGTATGGGACGGTTCAAACCGGCCCTTTTTCAGTTCACCGGCGCACATCCCCGGCAGCAGGCAGCCCGGCAGATTGATCGCCTCCGGCGGGGTCAGCCAGACCGTGTCATCCCGTACCAGCGGCTCATAAAACGGTTCTGCATCAAAGCAGTCGGCGAACATCTCGCGGAAGAATTTCATTTCGTTTTTATCCAGCGCACGCAGCCGCAGCTTGCCCTTACCCGTCTGGGTCTGGGGCGCATATTCCGGGCCATCGGCGGACTTGCGCAGCTTCACGACGAAATGACCCTCGCCGGGGGCATTGTAAAACATCAGCCGTCCGGCATGCCGCAGCGTCTCCCGGGCGCCGCACCACTCAGGGCGTCCCGCAGGAAGCTGCACGGTGGTGATCTCTTCCACGTCAAACTCGGGATGTGCCTGCATAAAGCTTTCCGCCGCACCCTCGTTCTCCTCGGGATTGAGGGTACAGGTAGAGTAGAGAAGCGTCCCTCCCGGCGCACACATCTTCGCCGCGTCATCCAGAATATGCAGCTGCCGCTGTGCGCAGGACAGGGCATGGGCCTCGGACCATTCGGTGAGCGCGGCTTCCTCACGCCGGAACATACCTTCGCCGGAGCAGGGTGCATCCACGATCACCGCGTCAAAGGCGCTGCCGCAGGCTGCGGCCAGCACGTCCGGCATCAGGCAGCTCACCGCTGCATTGCGCACGCCCAGACGTTCCAGGTTATAGCCCAGAATCCGCGCACGGCTTCCCACACATTCGTTGGACAGGAGAAACCCGTCGCCGCCGAGCCGTCCCGCCGCGTGTCCCGACTTACCGCCGGGAGCGGCACAGAGATCCAGCACCCGCATGCCGGGTTTGGGATCCAGCGCCGTAACGGCGCTCTGAGCCGAGGGTTCCTGCAGGTAGTAAAGTCCCGCCGCATGGAAGGCATGCTTTCCCGCCGGGGCATCGGTATCGATAAAAAATCCTTCCGGACACAGCGGCGTGGGTTCCAGCGCGAAGGGAGACGCCGCCGCGAAATCCGCAGGCGCTATTTTCAGCGGATTGACCCGCAGTCCGCGCCGCGGCTCATCCTGCAGCGCACGTTCAAAAGCTTCAAAATCCGAACCCAGCAGTTCCCGCATCCTTGCAAGGAATGCGCCGGGAATTTCCCGTGTCATTTGGCATCCTCCATGTATAACTTCCGATATTTCCGGCAATTCTATGTGCAGAGGCGTTCGGAAAGATTCCGGGCCGCCCCACAAAAATCATTGCGAGGTGTTTTGACATGTCTGACAAGTACCAGCAGCAGAAGAACCAGCAGAACAACAACCAGTCCAATCAGCAGAACAAGCAGAGCCAGAACCAGCAGAACAACAATCAGCAGTCCAATCAGTCCAACCAGCAGAACCGCCAGAGCCAGAACAGACAGGATTACTGAGTAATCCCCATTTGCGTATTCTTCCAAAAAGAACGCAGGTGCATTTGCCGCGCCTGCGTTCTTCTCACGCTTTCTGTCACAGGCTGCGGTGCTTGCGCATATGCTGCTCTGGGGCAGCGTGCATCACAGCTCCAGTGCAAAGCTTGAGCCGCGCACCGGGATCTCCTCCACGGCAGCGCCGGGCATTCCGTCCTCCCCGATGGGCAGCACGCAGAGCATATCGGAGCGTTCGTTGCAGGCAAGCAGGAAGCGTCCGTCCTCCGTCAGCGCGATATGCCGCGGCCAGACGCCGCCGCAGTCGGCAAAGCCTATATTGCGCAGGAGTCCATCGGCTTTGGTCTCATACACCGCCACACTGTTCATGCCGCGATTGGAGGCATAAAGCCTGCCGGTGTGCGCATCAAAGGCCAGAGCCGCGCCGAAGCTCTCCGCCCCATAGCCCTCCGGCAGGGTGGACAGCCGCTGACGTACCGAAAGCATTCCGTTCGCGGGATCCCGGCGCAGGGTATAGACGATATTGGAGTATTCCGTAATCAGATAGGCAATATCCAGCGTCGGATGGAAGAGGATCTGCCGGGGGCCGTCGCCCCGGTGCAGCTGCAGTTTCCCGGCTTCCTGCACGGTTTCGCCCTCACAGGCAAACGCCGTCACCCGGTCAAGCCCCAGATCCACCAGATAATACATACTGCCGTCGGGGCAGGGACGCATACAATGGGGATGGCTGAGGGTATCGGGCAGGTTATAGTTCTTATGAAACAGCTCCCGCGTCAGGCCATGTTCATCATAGCCCCAGATCGTTGCGTCGCCGCTTGAATAGCAGGCGCCGCCGACCAGCCGCTTTACGGGATTGATGCTGATATGGCAGATATTCAGCCCCTCAAAACAGGTACGCATCATGGGCTTCAGCGTATCGCCCTCCCGGGTAAAGCAGGCGATCACCGGGCGTTTCTTCGGCACACCCGCTTCATCGGTCACGCCGGGCACGTTTTCCCGCGCCGCCACGCAGACAAAATCATCGGAAACCGCGAGAAATCCCGGATATTCCTCGCCGCCCGCATCCTGTCGGGAGACGAGCTTTCCCCGGTCATCCAGATGCAGAAAGCTGATATTGTTTTCCTTATTGGGATTGGTACCGGATGCGATGATCGTATAGGCCATGTCCGTATCCTCCTATAAGATTTTGATACACAGATTACAGTTCCCGGATTTCTCCGTCGTATTCCCAGAGACCCAGCCTGCCGTTGACCGCAACTGGCTCCTCAGGCATTTTTGACACGTTTTTCCATCAAACGCTGTCCGGTATTGGCTCACGACGGCATTGACAACGTGGTGCAAAAGCGATATAATGTAGAGTACGACGTTGGTACAAGGTTCTTATGCCGCCAACGCCAGGCACTGTCAGGTGAGGTGAAAACAATGCAGATAGATATTTCTCCCGGCGATTTCCGCCGGCTTCTGGATCTGGTCTTTGTGGGCAACATCGTTTTGGGATTTCCCCGTCCGGATGCACCGGATTCCCTTGAGTACGACCGGATCACCCGCGAGCTGTTCTCCTACTGCCCGCTCATCGGGCTTGGCAAGCTGACCCACTTCGTCAACAACGAGCTCTACCCCTCCGATACGTACATGGACTCCGGCATCATGAACCGGCTGCTCGACTACGAGGATGCCACGCTCTACGACATCCTTGCCGAGGAGCTTGCCCGCCGTGATCTGGACGGTCAGGACGTGGACGGTGAGAAGAGCGAAGAGCTGCAGGGCCGCATCGGCGAATATCTGGATGAATTTGCCCGCAGCGGTTTGGACAACGTCTACGCAGAAGGCGTATAAAACCGTTTTTGCAGGGTTTTGGCTCTGCGTCGGCTGCAAATCAAAACAAGAATGCCGCTTTATTCGGTGAAAACCGGTAAAGCGGCATTTTCGTGCTTATTGAGGAAATCAGGCGATCATCATGATGATGAGAGAGATGACAGCCAGAACGCAGGCGCCGATAACGGTCAGCTTGCGCAGCAGCTTATCAATGCTGCGGCCGGACTTGCCAAAGAAGGTCTCAGAGCTGCCGGCAAGCGCGCCGG
Organism: Oscillospiraceae bacterium; assembly: GCA_015067675.1. Lineage (GTDB taxonomy): Bacteria > Bacillota > Clostridia > Oscillospirales > QAMX01 > SIG502. Next base: position 9,668 of record SVMB01000044.1, on the reverse strand, counting down.
ACAGACCTTCGGACTTGGCCTGCTGCATCAAGATCATGGCGATAACAGCGATAGCGATGATGACCTGGATAACGGTCAGAATCGTGGTAATGGTTTCCATTTGTTTCTTAGCCCCCTGCAAGTATTGCAACATAGTACAAATCATTGTACCATGCTTTTCCCGAAATTGCAAGACCTTTTTCAGGATCACAGCAATATTCTTGGCTTCCTTCGGCTTTTTTCTTCTCCCGCGCGGATTTTTCCGTTCAAAAGACGCCTGCGGATCCCATAACCCGCAGGCGTCCTGATCATTTACACAGCATTCGATACTTCAGGCTCTCTTACAGCTTGAAGATATGCACGGAACCGATGCGGTCAGCGCCGCCCACGGCCAGGTATTTCTCATCCGCGCTGAGGGTGATGGAGCTGAGAACATTGGCAGCGGTGGGGCCGTCCATGTAGCCGGGGGAATTATAGTTGACAAAGCCCAGCTGACGGAGACCTTCGTCGTCATCAAAGGAGAACACGGTGCTCATACCCAGCTCATGACCGGCAACGCCGTAGAGCTTGGTCTTAGCCGCATTGGTGCACATGCAGCGCACCGGGCCCATGGTGGCGCAGGCGCCGTAGGAGTGAACCTTGAATCCCTTGACCAGTGCAAACATCGCGTCATTGGTACCCACGGCGATGCGATCGCCGTTCCAGTTGACTGCGGCGCTGGCACCGGAAGCATAGCGGCGGCCGATGACCTCGGGCAGCTTGATCTTGGGATCGATATTGGCAGGACCCGGCAGCAGGTTTGCTTCCATCCACTTACGGCGGCACTCGCAGACCTCTTCGATGGGCTTGATCCACTCGATCCTGAAGGCATAGGACTGGGGAACCTCGACGCAGAACTTACCGTTTTCATCGGTCCAGGTCTTCATCTCACGCACGCCGTTGAAGATGGAGCGGATGACCATATAGTCATGATCCTTCTTCGCGCAGCATTCGCTGTCATAGACCTTATGGGTCTGCGGCACGATCTTAAAGGCATACTTCGCCTGTCCGTTATCGCCGCAGGTACCGTAGAGGTTTTCACCCTCCCAGGCAAGGCCGATGACCTTGGACTCGGGGATCTCGGTATGAGGCACGGCACGCCAGAGGCGGATGGGCGTGACCTTCTCGATGGAGAACATGGTGGTGGGATTGGCGCCGGAGACTTCCTCACCGGCGTAGGTCTTGACGTAATTCTTCGCCTTCTCGATCTCTTCGTCGGTATAAGGCGTGACCTTGGCTTCAAAGACCGGGCCGGGCTCGTACATATGCTGACGGAACTCCTTCAGGTCGAGCATAAACACGCCGAGGCCGGAGTGCTTATCGGAGTTCTTATCCTTGGGAGAATAGCCGGCACCTTCCATGTAGAGGATATCGTTGACGGTATCGATGCAGAAGCAGTAGGCGGTGGGGGTATTATACTCTTCGGTTGAGATGATACCCAGGCATTCGGGGCGATCGGAGTTCTTCACATCCCAGCGGATGAGGAACTGCGGGCAGGGATAGTGATAGAAGTCATCGCGGATGGGACGCTGGGGACCCATATTCAGGGCATACCAGAGCACGCCGTACTTATCCATGGCGATCTCGTCCAGACCCAGAGGCGAGATATGGAAATCGGAGGTGTAGTCAAAGGGGCTGCGCTTACCCAGATTCTTCACCGTCAGGGTATCGGTATCAAACAAGAACAGATCCTCGGAGGTGGAGTTGACAAACACAAACTCATGGTCGGAGAGGTTGCGGGCCTGAGACATATAACGGTACCAGGTATTATTCTGGTCGTTATCCATATAGGCAGGCACGCGCCAGTTCATGTCCTCGAGCTCATTGGTCTCGGTATTGACGCGATAGAGGAAGCCGGACTTGGTGCAGGAGTAGATATTGCCGTCGGGGCCATAGTGCAGACGATAGTTGAAGATCTCGGCCTGCTTGCCCAGATCCTTCACGGTACGGGTCTCGACATCGAAGCAGTAGACATGGCCGCGCATGAAGCCGATCATGTACAGTCTGTTATGCTTGGGATCGTAGCAGGAGCCGTAGATGGACTCACGGGGCACCGGCACGCCCCAGTTCTCGGCAACGCCGGTCTTGGGATCGTAGTGGATGATATTGGAACCGGCAAAGCCGTCGTAGGGATGGTCGATATGGGCCAGGGGCATCCATTCGGGATGATGGGCAGGGCCGGCGGTGGTATGGGTGGTGGCGATGACGGTGCCGTCGGTCATGAAATTGATGGAGGTATGGAGCTTGGAATGGGGCATCTGCAGCGGATGGGGCAGGATAAGCTTTTCCACCTCGGCACAGATTTTGAAGGTATCCGTCGCGTGGTCATAGGAGACAAGTCTGGTATGCGCACCAACGCCCTTACGCTCGTCGGTGGGCGCCATATACATGGTGCCGTCGAAGGGAGAAGCGGTCATGTCCCAGCAGGAGGCATAGCCTTCACCCACGGTGCCGGTCAGGACACGCACGCGGGTACCGGCCTGATTGATCATACGATACTGTTCAGGATTTTCAAAACGACCAAAGTAACTGGTTCTTCCGGCAGGAATGCTCATAGGGGCAACCTTCCTTTCAATCTGTTTACATACCGCCGCGCGGCATGGGATTTGCTTAACTATAGCACACTTCTTTGCTGATTACAATATGAATTTTCGGAAGGTGAACAAAAACTTTTGTCCTATTTTCCGTTATTAAACAGCCGTTCAGATTTTCTCAATCCAGATATTGCGGAAGCTCACCGGGTCACCGTGATCCTGCAGCATCAGCGGGCCTTCCGCCGCCTCATAGGGCACGAGAGGGCCGCCGCAAATGCCGTCGATCTCGATGTTATTGAGAATGAGCGTGTCATTCTGCAGCACGGTCATGCGGGCGTGCTCAGTCACCGCGCCGGATGCGTCAAAGCGGGGTGCACGGAAGTAGATATCATAGCTCTGCCAGACCAGCGCCGGGCGGCAGGCGTTGACGAGGGGCGCAATCTTATTATAGATGGAGCCGCAGTCTCTGTTGTCGGGCGTCCCGATGCCGTAGGAGTCGAGCACCTGAAGCTCATACACACCCTGCACGAACACGCCGGAATTGCCCTTGAACTGTCCCGTCGTCCAGGGCATATCGGGTTCACGCCATTCCAGGTGGATATGGGCGTCGCCGAAGGTTACTTTGGAGACAATATTACCGCGGTTGACCGTCATCGCGCTGCCGTCACAGATCCAGTTGGCCGGGGTTCCGTCAATCTGAGTCCAGTTGGCAAGCAGGGATTCTCTCGAGCCGTCAAAAAGTACGATCTTTTCCATAGTATCCGTCCTTTCACAGTCAGGGTTTTGGTTCTGTCCTCATTATAAAGGCAAACTGTCCGGAACGCAATGCCTTTCCGGACAGTTTGAAGCCTTTTTTTCTCAGATATTCAGCCGCCGCTTCTTCCAGCGGCCTCCCCAGAGGTAAATCATGCCCGGGATGGCCGTGCCGTAGGTTGCCAGACCGTAGCCGAGGAAGAATCCGAAGAGTCCCAGATCCCACACAATCCCCAGCAGCCAGCTCAGGCCGATGCGCAGAACAAATCCGTCGAGGATGGCAAATACGAGGCTGAGCCCCGAGTTTCCGATGCCCTGCACAAAGCCGTTGGTGCCGCGCATGATGATCATCGCCGGGAAGCTCCAGAGTATCGCCGCCACGTACACCGGCGCCAGCGCCAGCACCCCTTCGTCCGACGTGAACAGCCCAAACAGAGGCCGTACACCCCGCAGGTAGGCAAACAGGAACACCAGATAGATCAGAAAACTGTAGAGCCAGCCCCAATACACCACCCGTTTGGTGCGGACATACTCCCTCGCCGCGATATTCTGCCCCGCCATGGTGGACACGGCGTAGGTGACGCCCAGCGATACCTGCCGGGCGATCTCATCGACTTTGAGTCCCACGCCGAACACGGCGGATGCCTCCACGCTGACACTGTTGACAAGGCCGGTGACGAACATCATCGAGATATTCACCGCCGCGCTGCGCAGTGCAAACGGGATTCCCAGCCGCGTCAGCGCCCGGGCTGCCTCCGGTTCCGGGAAGAAACTCCCCACGCGGAAGTCAAATCCAAACTCCCGCCGGTGACGGAACAGATACCCCATTACCCACGCAAAGGCCACGGTCTGTCCAATCACCGTTGCGGCGGCGGCTCCCGCCACGCCCCAGTTCAGGCGCACCACAAAGAGCAGATCCAGCAGGAAATTCACCACCGCAGCCATGACAAGGGAAATGCAGGGCTGCCGGGAATTACCCATGCCGCGCAGAACTGCGGCGGCGGTATTATAGCCGTAGGAAAAGAGCATACCCAGTGACGAGATTACCAGGTACTGCACGGCCAGTCCGAAGGATTCCGGCGGGGTCTGCAGAAGCTCCACCACGGGACGGGCAAAGACAAGCCCCAGCGCCGTCATGACAAGGGCAATGGCGGCAGTCAGGGTAAAAAGCGTCCCGACCGAGCCCGACAACGCCTCGCGGCGGTCGGCGCCGATAAGCTGCGACAGCCTGACCTGACCTCCGGTGGAGAATCCCACGCACAGCAGCGTCATGAAGTTGACCACCTGTGCCGATGTGGAGACTGCCGAGAGTCCCGCAGAACCCAGCACCTGTCCGACCACGATCATATCCACGATGCTGTAGAGCACCTGCAGGGCGTTGGACAGCATGAAGGGGATTGAGAACACAAGAAGCTGCCGACCGACGGGGCCGGTTGTATAGTCACGGATGAGTCCCGAACGTGCCAGAGAAATCATCTCCTTTGATGCAGTATGTGTAGGCAAGAGAGGGGATATACCCGGATAATTGTACCATATCCGCAGCTGTTTTGCCAGTCACACCGGCAGATCCGGAGAAACAAAAATCAGCAGTGCGGCCCGAAAGGCCGCACTGCTGATTTTTAACAGGAAGTATGAAGAAGAAAGTCAGGTAACTAAATTACTTGGAAGCTCTCCAGGCGTCGAGCTGAGCCTGCAGCTCGTCAACGATGACCTGAGCGCCGTTGGCGTACAGCTTCTCGTTGAAGGCGGTGAGAGAAGGATCAACTTCGACCAGACCGTACTTGAGCTGCTTGTCGTACTCGGAAACAACACCGGAGCAGGCAGCGATCTCGTTTTCGATCTTCTCAACATTGGCCAGGAAGCCCATGTTGACGGAAACGCAGGCGGAGCTGTTCATGGCGTCGAGCTTCTCATAGAACTGATCGTCCTGGAAGGTGGGCAGGTAGCAGGCAAAGAGGTTACCCATCTCAGCATGGTACCAGGAGTAGAAGCCGCGGTTGGAAGGATCCGCGTTCTTGGTGCCGGTGAAGTCAGCACGGATCTTGCCGTCGATCTCAACGGGATTCCAGTGGGTACCCTGGATACCGAAACGCCAGGTGGTGGCGTAGATGGAGTCGGTGTACATCTTGTCGATGCACTTGATAGCCTCAACAGGAGCAGTGGAGTGGGCAGCAATACCGTTCATAGCGCCGTGGACATAGGTGGTGGTGGCGAAGGTCTGACGGGGCTGAACCAGAATCTGCTCGTAGTTCTCGTACTGGTTGCGCTCAACGGCGACAGTACCGAAGGAGAAGGCGCCCAGACGGCTGCCGGACTGAGACATAATGCCGTCGGGATCGTAGTTTTCAGCATCGTAGGGGTAAATACCGTCGTCAACCCAGCGCTTGATGAGCTTCATGGCTTCGGCGTGCTCAACAGTGTCGTAGAGGTTGAAGACCTTGGTGCCGTCGGCCAGACCCTCGTCCTCGAGGAAGAAGCCGTCGATAGCGGTGAAGGCGACAGAGGCCAGCTGGTCGGCCTGATAGTACTGCTGATAGTTGTTGCGCAGGCCGATCACGGCATGCTTGGCCCAGTCGGGATGGGCAGCGTCACGCAGCTCCTTGACTTCGTAGGCCAGAGCATCCAGATCGCGGGCAGTGCAGAAGTTCAGATCCTCAACGGCGTTGGGCATACCAAACTCGTTGAGCAGGGTGTAGTTGTAGATGAAGCCCATGGAGGTGACGACATCCTTATAGGAGGGAATAGCGTAGATTTCACCATCGACGGTGACAGCTTCCCAGCACCAGTCAGGAATGACTTCGTAGGTACCGGTGGCGTGCTCTTCAAGCAGAGACTTGATGCCCATGAAGCCGCCGCGGTTGACCCAGGTGGTGAAGACCAGACGGCTGGAGTTGGTCTGGGCAATATCCATGGGCTGAGCAGCGCTCATAGCAGCGTTGGCCTTCTCGGCGTACTCGGCAGAGGTGAAGAAGTGCAGGTTCATGTCAACATTCAGGTCGTTGAGGAACATGTCGCACAGGTGCTTGTAGACCGCATCCTTGTCGGGATGGTTGACGGAACCGGAGGGGCTCCACCAATGAACCGTAACAGGGTCGGCCGAGGGGGCAGCGGTGGTGGCAGCTGCGGTGGTACCGGCGGCAGTGGTGCCGGCAGCGGTAGTCGCGGCGGTGGTGGCGGCAGTGGTGGTGGTGTTGGAATTGCCGCCGCAGCCGGTCAGGACCAGGGCGAGAACCATCATCAGTGCCAGAGAGAGGGCTAAGATCTTTCTCATGCTTGGATTCCTCCATTTTTTATTATTTCAGCGTTTTTCGCTGCTGAAATCCATTCAGTTCCATCTTCATATTGTTGAACATCTTTGTGTATTATTTTATATGCTCATAAAAGCAATTTCAATATACATTTTTGCCATTTTACCCCCCCCCCCGATTTGTGCAGAGTGCCCAATTTGTGTCTTTTCCCTGAATTTATACGGTTTAATCCGGGATTAAGGCCGCAGAAATATCGCATTTTGCGGCAAATTATTTTTTGTGCCTGAAAACGCCGTCCCCGCAGCTTTCAGCGCGCAAAAAACCGCCGCGTGCGAATGCACGCGGCGGTTTACGGTTAAGCAATACTTAACTCAGGTTCTGCAGGAATCGCAATTAGCGGTTCTCGGCAGCCCAAGCGTCGGCCTGAGCCTGGACGTCGGCAACGATCTTCTCGGCACCGTTGGCGTTGAGCTTCTCGTTGAAGGCAGCAATCTGCTCGTCGACATTGGGAGTCATACCAAACTTCAGGGTGTCGTGATACTCAGCGATGACACCGGCGCAGGCAGCGATCTCGTTCTCAACATTGGCAGTGTCAGCGACAAAGCCCATGTAGTAGGAAGCGATGGCATCCTCGTTCATCTTGGACAGAACGGTGAAGAAGTCATCAGCCAGATCGGTGGGCAGGTAGCAGGTGAACAGGTTGCCCAGCTCAGCATGGTACCAGTAGTAGAAGGGACGATCGGACTTGTTGGGAACATCGTTCTTGGTGCCGGTGAAGTCAGCGCGGGTAACGCCGTCCTTCTCAACACGGTTCCAGTGGACGCCCTCAACACCGAAACGCCACATGGTGGAGTAAACGGGATCAGAGAACATCAGGTTCAGAGCCTGCATGGCCTTCTCGGGGTTCTCGGAGTGGGCAGCGATGGCGTTCATAACGGCCTGGATGTAACCGGTGTAGGTGAAGGAATGGGTGGGATGGATGATCCACTGCTTCCAGTTCTCGTACTGATCGACGTTAGGAACAGCAGTACCCCAGGTGAAAGCACCGATGGTGGCGCCGGACTTCTTGATGACAGCTTCCGGATCAGCATTCTGAGGATCGAAGGGGAAGATGTTGTCATCAACCCAACGGGTGATGAGCTTGATGCCGTCGGCATACTCGTTGGTAGCGTAGACGTTGAAGATCTTCTTGCCCTCGGCCAGCTCGCCGTCGTTGAGGAAGGAACCCTCGATGGCAGCAGTGGCGATGGAGGTCAGGGTGTCAGCGTGGTAGTAGATGTGCATATCCTGACGGTGGGAAACAAAGTAGTTGGAAGCCCACTCGGGATGAGCAGCGTCACGGAGCTCCTTGCCTTCGTAGAAGATGGCATCCAGGTCCTTACCGTAGGTGTAACCGGAGTTCAGGATCTTCTCTTCAATGCCCAGCTCCTGAGCCAGGGTCTGGTTGTAGATGAAGCCCATATCAACGGACATATCCTTGTAGGTGGGCATGCCGTAGATCTCACCGGCGACAGAGGCGCCGTCCCAAACATACTGAGGAATGGAAGCCAGGGTCTCAGCGGCGTACTCCTTGAGCAGGTCGTTGAGGGGCATGAAAGCGCCGGCCTTCTGCCAGGTCAGGAAGCGCAGCTGAGAAGCAGAGGTGAACACGACGTCCATGGGCTGCTGGGCAGACATGGCGGCGGTAGCCTTCTGATCGTAGTCAGCATTCTGGAAGTTGTGCCACTCGACAGTAGCGTTGATGTCCTCGAGGAACTTCTTGTTGTACTCTTCCTCGACGAGGGGCCAGTCCTTATCGCCAGCCTGGCGGGCATACCAGTGCAGGACGACGGTCTCCTCAGAGGGAGCAGCGGTGGTCGCAGCAGCGGTGGTCTTCTCGCCGGCGGCGGCAGCGGTGGTCGCAGCAGCGGCGGTGGTGGTGGTCTGATTGCCGGAGCCGCCGCAGCCGGTCAGAACCAGCGCGAGGACCATCATCAGAGCCAGAGAGAGTGCAAGGATCTTCTTCATGCTAAGAATCCTCCTGTAAATATTTGTTTACAAATATTTGTAAACCGATTATTAATAATACAGGATTTGATATAATTTTTCAATTCGCTTTTCAAACAGTTTAGCCTGTCACAATTTGTACAACATGTTCATAAATATTTCTAACTGTAATTATTCTGTTTTACAGCGTTTACAAGCCGCAATTCTTTCTCTGTTTTTCCCCTTTCCCTGTTGTAAAACAAATCCGCGGTACAGCCAAAGCTGTACCGCGGATTTTACTCCAAACGAAGAAGTTGAATAGTGCTTAGTTAATTACTGAGCAGCCTTCCAGGCATCCAGCTGAGTCTGCATCTCGGTGACGACCTTCTCAGCGCCGTTGGCGTTGAGCTTCTCGTTGAACTGCTGCAGCACAGGAGCGATGTCGGGCAGCATACCGGTGGTCAGAGTATCGTCGTACTCGGCGATAACAGCGGCCAGGGCAGCGATCTCGTTCTCGATGGGCTGGGTGTCAGGAGAGAAGCCCATGTTGGCAGAGGTCTGGGAATTGGTGTTCATGCTGTCCAGAACGGTGAAGAAGTCGGGGGTCATACCGACAGCCAGCAGAGAGGTGAACAGGTTACCGGCCTCAGCATGGTACCAGTAGTAGTAACCACGATCCTTGGGATCCTCGTTGTAGGTGCCTTCGAAGGTGGCATAGGTCATGCCATCGATCTCGGTGGTCTTCCAGCCCAGTTCGGGGGCGCCGAAGTGGTAGGAGGTGGAAACCAGCTGATCGGAGTAGAGCAGGTTGAGCAGCTTCATGGAAGCAACCTTGTTCTCATCAGCGGAAGCGTTGTTGATGGCCTGCATGACTGCACGGATGTAAGCGGTACCGGTGAAGGACAGCTTGGGCATCTTGATGGCCATGGTGTAGCCTTCGTACTTGTCAGCCTCGACAGAGACGTCGCCCCAACCCAGAGAGGTGACGTAAACGCCATCCTGCCACCAGGTCTTGGCAGTGTCGCCCAGGTTCTTCCAGTCGTAAGCCAGGATGGAGTCGTCAACCAGCTGCTTGATGTAGAGGGCCTTCTTCTCGTACTCCTTGGTGGCGTACTTGTTGAAGACGATCTCACCGTTGTCGTAACCGTCC
>SVMB01000158.1 GCA_015067675.1 Oscillospiraceae bacterium | reverse complement strand
TGAGATGCACGGTGCCTGCAGCCGCGACGGCGGATACGATATTGACCTTTGGAAAGAATACGCCGAAAACATTTTCTTTGAGCCCGGCATCACCGACCGCCACACTGCCCTTGTAGAACGGGATAAAAACCGTCCGAGTGTTATCATCTGGTCTCTTGGCAACGAAAGTTCCTTTGGCAAAGCCTTTTTCAGAGGTGCAAACTATATAAAGAATCGCGACAAAACAAGACCGATCCACTATGAAGGTCTGCAGAATGCCGATCCCAAGTATTATTACACCGAACTTGTGGATATGGTCAGCATGATGTACCCCAGTTTCCAGAAGATCCGAGAGGATGTTCTGGACAATCCGAAAGAGACCCGTCCGTTCGTTCTTTGCGAATATACCCATGCGATGGGCAACAGCTGTGGAGATATCGCAGAGTATTGGGATATGATTTACAACAACGAACAGATGATGGGCGGCTTTGTCTGGGAATGGGCAGACCACGGAATCAAAACGGATGTGGGCTTCCTCTACGGCGGCGATTTCAAAGAGCCGGAGCATGACGGAAACTTCTGTGCAGACGGACTGCTGACTCCGGACAGAAAGATCAAATCGAATGCGTTGGAAATGATGGCTGTATATGGCGGCAAGACAAAATCTGAAGTGCAGGATATCGATATTCCCGCCAGCACCTATCAGTTTTCGTCTGCCATTTCCATCGAAGTAAACGAGCATACCGGCGAGATCACGTCCATCAGAGCAGACGGCAATGAGGTCCTGCGCACACCGCTGCACTTTAACATCACCCGCTATACCGACAACGACCGTAATCTGATTGCACATTGGATCGACAGATGCCACCTTGATGCCTGCAGACCGCACATTTTCGCTTGCCGGAAAAGCGGGAATTCTTATGAATTCGAAGGCGTGCTTGCAGCCAACTGCCTGATGCCCGCCGCGGAATTCAAGCTTCAGTATCAGGTGGAAGGCAACGAGCTGATTGCATCCATCGAGTACAAACTTGCCGACTATGTAAAGAGCTTCCCCCGTTTTGGCATCGAGTTTGGTGTCGATAAAGCGCACGGCAACTTTTCCTATGCGGGCTTTGGCCCAAGTGAGAGCTATGCAGACAAGCACGTTGCCTGTGAATATGGTTATTTCGTCAGTTCTGCGGAAGAAAACTACGAAAGAGAGTATATTCGCCCTCAGGAATCGGGCAGTCACCACGCCTGTACGTATCTGGCAGTAAAGGATCTGTTTAAGGTAACAGCGGAAAAGCCGTTCTCCTGCTCCGTGAATCCTTTTACGACCCAGCAGCTGCGTGAAACATTCCATTCGTTTGAGTTGGAAGAAAACGATTTTGTAAATGTATGCATCGACCTTGCCATGCGTGGTGTCGGTTCCCATTCCTGCGGACCGATCCTTCCTGCCGAATACGAAATTCCGAAAACCGGCAAGAACACATTCAGATTCACATTTTGATTGATCCGCAATATAACAAGGGTTTGCTGTCTGTGAATTGCAGGCAGCAAACCCTTCGTTCGTTGTTAAGCATCCACAGGATGCGCCGCCGCTTTAACAGAAAGCGATGAAGGGGTTCAGGGAGGCTGCCCTGACAAATATGCCTGGAAGCGCCAAAAAGGCGCCTCCAGGCATTGCTTGCTACAACTCTCAGAAAAGCTTGATGATTACAATTGTTTCGCTCTTTTTGCTCCGTCAACTTAGTTTAATCCCGCATACTCTGCGTACTGGCTCGCATAGGCCTCCACGATCTTATCAATTCCCGCTTCCTCCAGAATCCTGAGGGCATCGGGCAGATACGCCATATCCGCGCTGCCGTCGCGCATATGTCGATAGCCCGTAACGGTACTGTCGTATGCCTGACTTGTGTAGATGCGCCTGAGCTGATCCGTGTCCAGCACGTAATCATACGCTCCCGGATCAAACGAAAGCCGTGTCGAGGGATCGAATACTCGGCTGAAGCTGTCTTCCTCCACTTTCAGATACTGATCCCAGTGAGAGCTCATAAAACCATGGCAGCTGTAATTGTCCGGATCGGCGTAGCCCTCATCATTCCATTTCCAGTCGGTTCCTTCCACGCCGTAGACGAGGGAGTAGTAGACCTCGCGGTCAGTATAGATGAGTTCCAGCAGCTGCATGGCAAGCTCCGGATTCTTCGTCGAAGCAGACATGCCGACATACCGCAGCACCATGGGAGCCACGCTCATGTTGCCGGCATCGGGTGCAAACTGCACCATCACCAGATCGTCGGCATAGGGGAAATCTGCAGAGAATGTGATCGGATGTATAGCCGCCAGACCGTCCCATTCCTGTTTGTAAACCTCAACTTCCGCATCGGTATAGAGTGATCTGAGAACGCCCTCCTCTCTGAACCGTCCGTAGGTTTCCGCGTCCTGATAGAAGATGTCGGAGCCAGCATAGGGTTCCACCGTGCCGTCCGGCCACATGACCACAAGCGACTGGACATCACAAAAAAACGGCCACTGATCGTAGGTGCGATGGAAGGCATACGGAGAATAGGAACCCACCGTCAGCTCGCAGGGAAGCCCCGCATCCCGGGCAAGAATGCAGACCTCCAGCAGCTCATCAATGGTTTCGGGCACGTCCACACCCAGTTCGTTCAGAATGTCCCCGCGTATGAGCACACTGCTGTATATCTCCATTGAACCCCTATCGGTCGTGAGCGGATAGCCGACCATCTCACCGTTGTAGGTCGCGGCTCTCAGCGCCGTTTCATCTGTCTGCGCAAGCAGCATGGGCGCAAGCTCCAGCATCGGCGTCATGTCGGTGAGCAATCCCCGGTCGTAGACCGTCTGCAGGATGCTGCGCTCATAGAACATGGCAAGGTCAGCCGCAGGCAGGTTGGATGCATAACCGTTGACGGTTGTGGCGAGGTTTTTAAAATCAATAGAGATGATCTTCACAGTCGCCGGAAAGCCGCGGGAGGAAAGTACCTGATTGAAATAATCCACCTGCTCCTTTTTGGGAGATTCATAAGTAACGATCGTCAGTTCTGTCGGCTCGGCGGCAGGCAGAGTCACAGCAGCCGTTCCAAGCGAGGTGGTCTGCGCGGAAGTGGTTCCCGAACAGCCGGTCAGGCAAATCGCCGCAGCAAAAATGAGGCAAAGCAAAGCGAATATGTTTTTTTTCATTTTGATTCTCCTTTTCATTATTTCACCCAATTTCAATGCATCCAATATTGTTTTCACAGAAATGCCTTCTTCTGGCTAAACAGCTCCTCATCCCTCCCCTTTTCTTTATAATATACGATTCAATGTTTTAAAGTATTGCATCCGCCGACAAAAAAACCAAAAATTTTTCCCTAAAAATTTTTCTTTCGTAAATTGCAATAGCAAGTTGCAACAATCCAATCTCAAGCGGCGCGTGGAGAGGGAGGAAGCGGTAGCTCACGCCGCGTAAATCCGGTCGAGCTGCGCTTCAAAAAGGTCCTCTGGGGAAGCATATCCCAGAATCCGTCTCGGCAGCCGGTTGATGCAGTCGGCGAAGAAGCAAATGTCGTCAGCCGAATACTCAGCAATGCTTTTACCCTTGGGTATAAACCGCCGCAGCATCCGGTTGTGGCGCTCGTTGGTTCCCTTTTCGCAGGAAGAATACGGATGCGTGAAGTATACCTTCAGCTCCCCGTCATCCAGCAGACTAAGATCGGCAAACCCCGAGCCGTTGTCGGCGGTGATGGTCTTGAACACCTGGCGGTACCGGCTCCCGAAGTGTTTTATGACTGCCGCCAGCGCTTCCTGAATCGCCCCAGCTGTGTGATTCCTCGCCTTGACCCAGATACACATTCTGGTCATGCGCTCTACAAGCGTCAGCACGCAGGGTTCGGCCGCGTTCTTTTTCCCGATGACC
>SVMB01000043.1 GCA_015067675.1 Oscillospiraceae bacterium | reverse complement strand
TAGGCCTTGATCCCCGTCTCTGGAGATGGTTTCGAAAGGAAGGACCGGTAGTCCTTCCTTCGGGTGCTTCTTTGGTGACTTTCTTGCACAAGCAAGAAAGTTACCGGGGGTGCCCGCGCAGGGCACAGGGCGTTTGAGTCAGAACACAATGACATCCTCAAGGCGCCGAAGGTGAATAGTTACAAAAAGCACGGTTCCTTCTGTCAACCCAAAAGCTTCATCATAACCTACGAGATCGCCAATAACATCAAAGCCAACGCACTTAATCCAACACCAATCCACGCATGACGACTCACACGTTCCTTCAAGAATACCCGCCCGGCAAATAAAACACCGCAAACGCTGATGACGCTGATCATCGGGAAATATAAAGCCGAGGAGAACGAACCGATGAACATCATGAATACCACGTTGGCTGCATCAAGGGATAAGGCCGAAACACCGGTGTTGATCCAGCGGCTTTTGGGCATCGTAGTCTCCGCCCTGCGGCGGCGGTACATGTGGATGATCACCGGCAGCAGGATCACCGACGCGGAGACTGCGTAGAGGAAGAGGTATTCCTTGATGTAGGCACCCTCAAAACGCGCCGAGTAGAGCTTGGTGCAGGTCACGGCAAGACCGGAAAAGGTCAGGGACAGGAGAGAATAGATCAGCCACTTCAGCGTCAGCGGCTTTTTCTCCGCGCCTTCCGAGTAGGAGCCGGAGTTGAACAGCGGCAGCGCGGTGCAGAAGAGCAAAAGTCCCACCACCTGCCACCAGCGCAGCGTCTCGTCCCAGAAGAGAATGCCCGCAATGACCGGGAAGAGCGTGTTGAAGCTGATGATGATCTGCGACAGCGCCATGGGACCGGCGTTGGCGGCGTAGACCGTGAACATCACGCGGCCTATGTAGAAGATGGAGAAGAGAATCGGCAGGAAAAACATCGCCGGCTCAAAGTGCATCGCCTGATAGGGCGGCAGGAAAAGCATAAACACCGCCTGTAAAAGACAGAACAGCCAGGTGAAGTGCAGGTTCTGCCAGAGCGTTCCGTCTCTGGGCTGGGCACGCTTGAGCCAGACTACGTCGCCGGTCTTGCAGAACATATAAAGAGCCAGTAAAGCAAGGGTTTTCAGTGATTCCATTTTGTCAGCGCCTCTTTCCGTGGTGTGAAGCCGCCCAGGGTGTTTCCTGCACGACGCTGTAGTTTAGTATACCGCAGGATAAAGCCTTTGTAAAGCCTGAATATGGTCTTTGATTTCCAGATGCAGGAATCTTTACTGTAAATTGCATAAAAAAACGTAAACATTTCCGCTGTCAAGTCGTATAGATGTTCATAGTCAAATGCTGCAAGTTGTGATATACTGTATTGCACATAAAGATATTCTTTCACACGTGTGAAAAAGTGTCGGAATGAATCTGTCCCGATCGCTGCATAATCCGGGTGGTTTTATGCAGACGATGCAGGACGCAGGAAGGAACAAATCATATGGCAAACACCTACAATCCCTATGAGAATATGCTGCAAGTGCTTGAGCAGGCAGCTGGAACTCTGGGACTGGCCAAGGACGACTATGAGGCTCTCAAGTACCCCGAGCGTGAGCTGAAGGTCTCCATCCCCGTTCGCATGGACGACGGCTCCATCAAAGTTTTCGAAGGCTATCGCGTTCAGCATTCCAGCGCCCGCGGCCCGTGCAAGGGCGGCCTGCGCTTCCATCCGAAGGTTGATATTGACGAAGTCAAGGCTCTGGCTGCGTGGATGTCCCTGAAGTGCGCCGTGGCCAATATCCCCTACGGCGGCGCCAAGGGTGCGGTCAAGATTGACCCCCGCAGCGTCTCCAAGGGCGAGCTTGAGCGTATTACCCGCCGCTTTACCGTTCAGATCATGCCCATCATCGGACCGCAGGTTGATATCCCCGCTCCCGACGTGGGCTCCAATGCCGAAATGATGGCCTGGGTCATGGATACCTATTCCATGTTCGAAGGCCATGCTGTTCCCGGTGTCGTCACCGGTAAGCCCCTTGAGGTCGGCGGCTCTGAGGGCCGCGGCGCCGCTACCGGCCGCGGCATTATGCTCGCCGCCCGTCAGCTCATGCGCCGTCTGGGCAAGGAACTGGCCGGTCAGCGCGTTGCTGTCCAGGGTATGGGCAACGTCGGCGCTACCACCGCTCTGATCCTGGCCGAGGAAGGCTGCAAGATCATGGCCGTTGCCGATGTCTCCGGCGGTCTGAAGACCGATAAGCCCGAGGGCCTGAATATGCCCGCGATCTATAAGCACTGCTACGAGGATCGCAAGTTCCTCGACACCTACGAAGAAGAAGGCACCGTGCGCTGCTCCGGTAATGATGTCCTCACCGCCGACGTGGATCTGCTCGTTCCCGCCGCCCTTGAGAATCAGCTCACCGCTGCCAACGCTGCCGACGTCAAGGCTCCCTGCATCGTCGAAGGCGCCAACGGCCCCACCACCGTCGAGGCCGACGAAATCTTCGCCAAGATGGGCAAGTATGTTGTCCCGGATATCCTCGCCAACTCCGGCGGCGTTGTCGTCTCCTACTTCGAGTGGGTGCAGAACAACGAAGGCCTGTACTGGACCGAGGAAGAGGTCAATGCCAAGCTGGCCGAGTCCATGAGCCGTGCCTTTGACGAAGTCTGGAATATGGCTGAGAAGCACAATTCCACCCTGCGTCTGGGCGCCAACATGATCGCCCTGTCCCGCCTGGTTGCCGCCCGCAAGATCCGCGGCTTCTTCCCGTAATCGAATATTCCGACCTGTTCACTGCCGCAGAAGTCCTTGCACTTCTGCGGCAGTTGTATTATACTGGTATCAACAGGGGACGACGCCCTGACCGGACGATATCGGAGGTACTTTGAGATGATGACGTCAAAAGAGCGCTTTAAGCGTATGTATGAGCACCGGGAAGCAGACCGCGTGCCGATTATCGACTCGCCCTGGGAGGGAACAGTGCGCCGCTGGGTGCGCGAGGGTATGCCGGAGGGCGCGGACTGGCGTGACTTCTTCGGCGTGGACAAGGTCGCGGGGATTGGTGTGGATATCACGCCGCGCTATTCCCACGGCGGTATCGGCGGCGGCAATGAGCTCATCGAAGAGGATGAAAAGAGCCAGACTTTCTATACCGACTGGGGCGTGAAGCTGCGCTATAACCGCGGTGAGGACTCGACGCCGGAGTTTTTGGACTATAAGGTCGTGGATCAGGCGGCCTGGGATGACTGTAAGCGCCGGATGTACGAGGGCGAAGGCCGCATCGATTGGGATTATCTGAAAGAAAACTACCCCCGCTGGCAGGCAGAAGGACAGTGGATTGAGGCCGGGTTCTGGTTCGGCTTCGACGTGACCCATTCCTGGATGATGGGCACGGAAACACTGCTTATTGCCATGTACGAGGAGCCGGAAATGGTGGAGGATATGTTTGCCACGTATCTGGACCGCTGCATGACCCTCTTTGGGGAAATCTGGGACGCCGGTTATCACTTCGACGCCATCCGCTGGCCCGATGATATGGGCTATAAGGGCACCACCTTCTTCTCCAATGAGATGTATCGCGAGCTGCTGGCGCCTGCCCATAAGCGCGCCATCGACTGGGCCCATGAGCGCGGCATCGTCGCCGAGCTTCACTCCTGCGGCAATATCATGAGCCGGGTGGACGATCTGGTGGAGATGGGGCTTGACTCCCTCAATCCGCTGGAAGTAAAGGCCGGTATGCAGCCCGAGGCGCTGAAAGCAAAGTACGGCGCGAAGCTCGTGCTCCACGGCGGCATCAACGCCGTGCTGTGGAATGATAAGGACGCAATTCTGGAGGAAATCCGCCGCGTGGTGCCGGTACTCAAGGAAAACGGCGGCTATATCTTCTCGTCGGATCACTCCATCCCCAATTCCGTCAGCCTTGAAAACTTCCGGGCCATCGTGGAAGAAGTAAAGCGCGTCGGCGCGTATGCATAAACCGAAAATCACTGACCGCATAGAGAAAGGAACGGCATATGAGAAACTATTTCTGCAAGAAACCCCTGTGGGAAGTCTCCCGTACGCTGGCGGGCGTTGCCCAGGGCCGTATTCCCGCCGATACCGTCATCCGCGGCGGTAAAATCATCAATGTCTGCACCGCCGAGATCCTCGAGGGTCTCGATATCGCCATCGCCGAAGGCCGCATTGCCCTCGTCGGCGACGCTTCCGCCTGCATCGGTGAACATACGAAGGTCATCGACGCCGCAGGCCGGTACATCGCCCCCGGCTTCCTGGACGGTCACATTCATATCGAATCCTCCATGCTCAGCGTGGCGGAGTATGCCAAGGCCGTCATTCCCCACGGCACCACCGGCATCTATCCCGATCCCCATGAGATCTGCAACGTGCTGGGCATGGACGGCGTGAAGTGCATGATCGAGGAGTCGAAGCATACGCCGCTGAAATGTATGTTCGTCATGCCCTCCTGCGTGCCTGCGGTTCCCGGCTTTGAAGATACCGGCAGCTTCATCGGGCCGAATGAAGTGGCCGAGGCCATGAAGCTCAATGAAATTGTGGGTCTGGGCGAGATGATGAACTTCCCCGGCATCCTCTACTGCGGCGATCATGCGCAGGATATCGTAGGCGAGACGCTCAAGGCCGATAAGATCGTCACCGGCCACTACTCTCTGCCCGAGACCGGCGCAGGTCTCAACGCCTACATTGCCAGCGGCATCCGCTGCTGCCATGAGTCTACCCGCGCCGAGGATGCGCTGGAGAAGATGCGCCGGGGCATGTATGCCCAGCTGCGCGAGGGCAGTGCCTGGCATGACCTGCAGGAGGTCTCCCGCGCCATCACCGAGCATAAGGTTGACAGCCGGTATGCCTGCCTGATTTCCGACGATACCCATCCCCATACCCTCATTGCCAACGGTCATCTGGACCACATCCTGCGCCGTGCGCTGGAGTTTGGCATTGACCCTGTCACCGCCATCCAGATGGTGACCATCAACGCGGCGCAGTGCTTCCAGATGGATCATGATCTGGGCAGCATCGCGCCCGGCAAGTGCGCGGACATTGTATTCCTGGAGAGTCTTGAGAGCATGAACGTGACGAAAGTGCTCATCGACGGAGACGTGGTGGCGGAAAACGGTCAGCTGACCGTGGAGGTAAAGCCTTACGAGTACCCGGAATGGGCGACGAGCTCGATGCACATCCGGGACGAGATCACCGCGGAAACCTTCCGGGTGGAAGCGCCTGTTGGGGCTGCGGAAGTGACGGTACGGGCCATTGAGCTGATTCCGGCGAAGGTTCCGGACATTGAGCGGCACGTGAAGCTCCGGGTGAAGAACGGTTTGCTGGAGAGCGACGTGGAGCAGGATGTGCTCAAGACGTTTGTGTTTGAACGGCATCACGAGACGGGTAAGGTCGGTGTCGGCTTTACGAAGGGCTTTGGCATTTCGAAGGGTGCGATGGCGAGCACCGTGGCGCATGATGCGCATAATCTGCTGGTAGTGGGCACGAATGACGCGGACATGGCGCTGGCGGCGAATACGCTGATTGAATGCGGCGGCGGCATGGTAGTAGTATGTGACGGCGAGGTGCTGGGATGCGTGCCGCTGCCGATTGCGGGACTGATGAATGCAAAGCCTGTGGAAGAGATGTCGGAGATTGTGTCGAAGCTTGAGCAGTCCTGGGCGGATATTGGGTGTAATATGCCGTCGCCGTTCATGACGATGGCGCTGATACCGCTGGCATGCCTGCCGGAGCTGAGACTGACCGATAGGGGACTTGTGGACTGCACGAAGTTTGAGTTTGTGCCGCTGATCGTAGAAGAGTAAGAGAGAAAATGCAATGACAGGCTGTGAAATGCAGTAGATTGCGTGGGAACTCTGCGAGTTCCCACAGCGGCGCAGCCGAAAAAGGGTCCAGGGTCCGTTGGACCCTGGCGAGGGTTGAAGGGGCGAGCAGCCCCTGGACGTTCCCGCAGATGCGAGTCATAGAATGAAAGATGACGCGTGGCAGAGGACGGCTAAAAAGAAAAAATTGAATCAAAGCCTTGCCGTTTGATCGTATTTTCTGCTGTACCAACGTCGAGTGACGCGGGAACTCTGTGAGTTCCCTAGTCACGAGCCACGTTTCATACCGTTTTCTTCAACCTGACCAAACAAAAAGATACCGTCTTCTGTAACGGCATATCGCTGCAGAAGACGGTATTTCTTTATCGCTTGGTATAGCAGGAGACGTGTTCAAGCGACGGTATAGCCGGAGACGGGATCAAGCGTGGCTCATTGCTCGTTACACTTGCAATTCGTAGTAATACAGCAAATAAAGAGATCAAACAGCGGGGCTTTGATTCATTTTTTTCTTTTGGCCGTCCTCTGCCGCGCTTTATCTGTCATTCTATGGCTCGCATCTACGGGAACCACCGGGGCCTACGCGGCCCCTCTTCCCCGCGCCAGGGTCCAACGGACCCTGGACCCGTTCCATTGGAACGCAAAGCGTTCCAATGCTGCTGCCAGTGTATCCATTACAGGCATCACAGTCCGTTACTGCATTTTGACTATCAGCTTACCGCAGCTCAGGCTGAGTCTGGCGTCTTGGCTTGTGATGATCTGCGCACGGCCGGAAAACAGCTTCACGCTGCCGTGAAAACCGACCTCATGGCTTCTCGGATCCCCGTTACTTACCCCATATACCCGGCCTTCCTCAACCTTGACCATCACTCTTCCATCATACCACGGTACAATCGTCCCGTTTTCATCCGTGACCGCAAGGTTCAAAATCCTCTGCCGTCCATCACTACTCGGCGTCGCATCCTCCATCGTCAGCTGCACGGCATCTCCCGCCGTCCGCACCTCATCCGTGACGATCTCTCCACCGCGCGTGACCCGCACCTGCAGCACACCCGGCTCGAATGCGACCTTCCATTCCGCCCGGCGCTTCTCCACCGCGCTTTCACCAATCACGCGCCCGTTCAGACTCAGCTCCGCACGCTCACCGTTGGTGAACACGCACACCCGTACTTCCTCGCCTGCTTCATGGTTCCAGTGAGGCAGCAGATGGGCGGTCAGCTCTTTCCTGTACCACGCACGCAGATAGCCTGCCGTGTCCTTTTCAAAGCCGCACATATCCATAATGCCCCAGTGTGAGGATACGCTGGGCCACGGATGGGGTGCGGGCTCGCCGAAATAGTCAAACCCCGACCAGGGGAAGCTGCCGCTGATCCAGACGTTTTCTTCCACGTTGGAGAGGGTCTCTGCCATGGACTCTGCAAAGCGTGCCCATTCATCACCGTAACCGGCAAAGACCTGCGCCTGTTCATCCGTCCTGCACACGCCCCGGGTGGCAAAGGTCGGGCAGTTCTCCGTGCCGAGGATGGGCTTCTCCGGCAGCCGCACGTGGGCTTCCGGGTACTCCTTGAGGCAGTAGTTGATGCCCACCACGTCCATCTCGTCGCTGACGTTGGACTCGGTCAGCACGCCTGCCGACATGGCGGCGGTGACGGGGCGGGTGGTATCCAGTCGGCGGATATGTTCACGGAGCTTTTTTGCCATGCGCCGTCCGCGCACGGTGCTCTGCAGGGGCTCTTCGTTGAAGATGCTGTAGAGAAACACGCTGGGGTGATTGCGGCACAGCGTCACCAGATCGTCGATCTGGGAGAGCGTCTCGGCAGTCAGGTCGAAGTGGCGGTTTTCAGCCAGCACCAGCATACCCAGCCGGTCGCAGATCTCCAGCAGCTCGGGCGCCGGGGCGTGATGGGCGCAGCGGTAGGCGTTGATGCCCTGCTTTTTGAGGAGGCGGATGCGGTATTCCATCACCTCGGGGGTCACGGCCACGCCGACGCCGCCGTGATCCTGATGGCAGCAGATGCCCTGGACGACGGTGGGCACGCCGTTGATGCGCATACGGTCGTTTGCGCTCCACTGGATGGTGCGCAGGCCGATATTGGCGCTGACGGTATCGATAACCGCGCCGTCGCGGGTCAGGGTACAGGTCATACGGTAGAGATAAGGCTGATCGGGCGACCAGAGCGCAGGATTGGCGATGGGAAGGCGCAGGGAAAGCGTCTCATCTGCCGTGCAGGCAGCTTCGGCGACGGTGAGGCCGTCGGCATCGGTGAGGACGGCTTTTACCTGCAGCCCGTCGGGCTCGTCGATGCCCAGATCGGCGGCAGCGTGCCAGGTCCCATCGGCAAATTCACCGCGCAGGAAGCATTTTTCATGGACAAAGCGGCTGTATTGCCGCAGACGAAGGGTCACCGGGCGGTAGATGCCGGCGCCCTCGTACCACCAGCCCTCCCAGTGGCGGGCATCGGCGTGGACGACGATGAGATTATCCTCACCGGGCTTTAAGAAATCGCCCACCTGAAAGGCAAAGCGGTTATAGCCGGAAAAATTACGTCCTGCCAGGATGCCGTTGACGTAGACGGTGCTCTTACCCATGACGCCGTCGAAGATGAGCTCCGCCGACTCGACGGGTTCATCGGGCAGCGTCAGGTGCAGATGGTACCAGCCCTCCTCATGGGGCTTATAGCCGCAGGAGGAGTCCCCGTCGGGGGAGACCATCACCCCGGCCAGCCAGTCATGGGGAAGTTCCACTTCGGTCCAGTCATTTTTCTCCAGAAACCACTCGATGTGTCCCAGACGGTAACCGGCCTTGGTGGAGGTGTACAGATTGGGGCGGCGGTCGTCGAGGCTTGCGCTGCCGCGATGAAACTGCCAGCCGTCCCGCAGAGTGAGATCATAATTCGCTGTGGCCATTCATCCATACCTCCCGGTAAGAAATCTGAGGAGACGCGTAATGCTCCCAGTGAAGTTCAAGGGGCGAGTTGCCCACGTACTCGGTCTGTTTGCCGATGATGCGGATGAGACCGTTTGCTTTGAGCTGCACGAAGGCGTAAAGCGGATCCTTGTAGGGGATCACGTGCCGGAGTTCGCCGTAGTCGGCCTTTACCTGCTCCCGGTGGGTGGAGTGGGTCATATACTTGGGGCCGATGTACTTGTGGCTCATGCTGTTGATGATCTGGTAGTGTACGCCGCCCTTGAAGAGGTAGGCGTCAGCGTGGTCGTGGCCGGAGAAGCACATGGTGACCTTATTGAAACCGGCCTTTTCGTTGGCAAGCCAGATGAGATCCTCAAAGGCGTGCATATTGTAGACCACCCAGTTGCCCACGGCGAGGGTTGCGTGGGTGAAGAGGAAGCAGCGTTTGTCGGTGGCGTCGATATCGGCGGCGAGCCAGTCGAGCTGTTCGGGGGGAATGTAGCAGTTGAAGAAATCCTTCTGGTAGTTGCGCACATCGTAGTCCACGTAGTCATCACCGTACTTGAAGTAGTTGGTGTCGAGGACGATGAAGTGGTAGTCGCCGCAGTCAAAGGAGTAGTATTTGGCAGGCTGTCCCTGAAATTTCATCACGGCTTCCTTGCCGCTGTGCTCGGTATCGTGATTGCCGAGGACATGATAGCGGGGGCCGTTGAAGCGCTCCCACTCATCGAGAAGCCTGCGTCCGGCGGCGTCGGGGAGGATGAAGTCGCCGAGCTGGATGATGAAATCCGCGCCGCGGGCGTTTGCCTCATCGACGAAGGCACGCATACGGGGGGATGCGTCGCGGGCATCGCTTTGGTGAACGTCGGCGCAGATACCGAAGAGAACGTCTTTTTTCATGGCAATACCTCCTGTTGTTTGGGTATAGGATACCACAAAAGAAAACCGGTGACAAGAGAAAAGGGGATTTCCGATTTTGGGGAAATTCCCTGCCCGGGTATTGTCGGAAGTTGGAGTTTGTGCTATACTGTCTGGGAATTCAATGAGAATCGGAGAATGTGTTATGAAATCACCCCACACCCGTCTGAGGCTTGCCTGTTACACCACCAACGTAGCCATGTCGGTGGTCGGCAATCTGTCGCCGCTGCTTTTTCTGACCTTTCATGAACTCTATGGGCTTTCGTTTACCATGCTGGGTCTGCTGGTTCTGGTCAATTTCGTCACCCAGCTGGGCGTCGATCTGGCCTTTTCCTTCTTCTCCCACAAGTTCAACATCCCCAAGTGCGTGAAGTTTACCCCTGCTTTGACCACTCTCGGTCTCATCATCTATGCACTCTGGCCGTTTGTATTCCCCAACAACATCTACCCCGGACTGGTCATCGGCACCATCATCTTTGCCTCCTCCGGCGGTCTGGTTGAGGTGCTGCTGACACCTGTGGTCGCAGCGCTCCCCTCCGACAATCCCGACCGGGATGTCAGCCGCCTGCATTCCTTCTACGCCTGGGGTGTCGTCGGCGTGGTCATCATCGTCACGCTGTGTCTGCACTTCTTCGGTCATCAAAACTGGCAGTGGATGGCGCTCATCGGCGCCGCAGTGCCGCTGACGGCATTTCTGCTCTACCTGGGCGCGGAGCTTCCCCACATCGATACGCCCGAAGGCGCCGGGGATGCGCTGGCCTATCTGCGTAAACCCACGCTGTGGCTCTGCGTGTCGGTGATCTTTCTGGGCGGTTCCGCCGAGTGCACGATGGCGCAGTGGAGCTCCGGTTACATTGAAAAGGCGCTGGGGATTCCCAAGATCTGGGGCGATATGTTCGGCACGGCGCTGTTTGCGGCGATGCTGGGACTGGGCCGTTCGCTCTACAGCAAGTACGGACGCAACGTTGAGAGCGTGCTGCTGGCAAGCGCCGTCGGTTCTGCGCTGTGCTACCTGACGGCGGCGATCGCGGGATCTCCGCTGGTGGGGCTGATTGCCTGTGCGCTGACGGGATTCTGCGCTGCGATGCTCTGGCCCGGAAGCCTGATTACGGCTACCGACCGCTTCCCCATGGGCGGCGTGTTCATCTACGCGATGATGGCCTCCGGAGGTGACCTTGGCGCATCGGTGGGGCCGCAGCTCGTCGGCGTGATCACGGACGCGGCGATTGCATCGCCCGCCATCGCCTCTATGGCGGCGGGCATGGGTCTGGATGCCGCGCAGCTGGGTATGAAGCTCGGTATGCTCGTGGGTATGCTCTTCCCCCTCGCGGCGATTCCGCTGTTTGCCTATATGTGCCGCCACAAAGTGCGCAGCTGATAGCCTGAAGGGACAAAAATAACAATGAAACCCGTATTCTTGCCTGCCGGAGCCTCCGGTTCAAGCCTGAATACGGGTTTGTTGCATACGTGATATTACAACGAGTAAAATGATGCGTGACTGATGATTACGGATAATGCCGAAATAGGGCGGGGTGATTACATCCTGTCAAGCCTGCAGTGTTTTTCCAGAGCCGTTGCTACGGCTTCGGCGTTTTCAAGGCTTGTGCCGGGGTAGAGACCGTAGACCATCATCAGACCGCCCTCGGGCGTCTCGATTTTCTCCACTTCCTCGCGGATCAGGTCATCGATGTCCTTCGGCGTACCAAATACGGTTACGCTCTGCCGGTCCACGTCCAGCTCCACGCAGGTTCTGCCGCGGAAACGCTCCGCGATCCAGTCGATGCCGTTGACCAGATCCTGCAGATTGATGACCTGACAGCCGCCTTCGATGATATCGTCCACCAATGAGCGGATATCGCCGTCGGAGTGCATATGCACGATCTTTCCCGCCTGCCGTGCCATATTCATCATGCGCTGGTAGGAGGGCTTGATCCAGCGGCGAAAGTTCTCCGGCGTGATCATGGGGCCGTGCTGCATACCAAGATCTTCGGGAATGGCAATCATGTCCACGTCCATGTCGATGTACTTTTGGATGATGGCGCAGTTGAAGTCGGTGATACCCTGGATGAGGGGTTCAAGGAAGGGTTCCTCGTCGGTCATGGCGTAGAGGAAGGTTTCATAGCCGCAGATATCGGTGAGCTGCAGGAAGGTATGCCCATGGCGGAGATTGCCGGAGGTTAACTGCCCGGCAGCTTTGGCTGCCACGATACGGCGGCGCTCGGCGTCCCAGTCGATGGGGCCGATGCCCATGCAGATTTCCGGATCGGGGAAGGTGTAGGTGGCGAAGCTCTCAGGATTCTCCAGCGGATGGCGGGTGACGAGGCCGGTCATACCGTCGAAGTTTGTCTCCCAGGTGCAGCCAAAATCATCCACGAAGGGTTCGGCCTTTCGGGCGACGAGGGGGAGATTCTTTTTAAACTCCGGCAGGAAGGTACCGCGCTCGGGGCGCACAAAGCCGGGAAACAGCATCGGATGGCGCGCCTGAAAGTCGAGCACATCCTCGGGGTCGTTGGTGAAGTAATAAGAAGCGTTGATGGAGTAACGTACGGGAATGTACGTGGGAGACTGGAACAGGATGGCGCGCAGGGTGTTGTCGCGCTCGCCGATGATACGCATGATGGTTTCCTCCCATGAAAGTTTCAGCAGGTTTATTTTACCATGCGGGATGAGGAAAGTCAACGAAGGCACAGAACGGAAAAAACAGCCGAAAAGTGCAGATTCCGTATTGCAGTTGACGCTGCGTTACGCCAACAAATGCACTTGACAACTACGGTAAAATCGTGTATTCTATAACTACGATAAAATCGTAGAATAACAGGGATGATCGTATGACGAGAAAGTTCATATATACTGAGCCGTTTCGCCGCTGCTGGAAAGCGATGGGCCTGAACGACAGCGATCTGCTCGTTTTGGAAGCGGCGCTTCTGGAGAATCCACAGCTTGGAGATGTGATCGAGGGAACCGGCGGGGCAAGAAAGCTGCGTATTCAGCTGGAAGGGCGCGGAAAAAGCGGCGGAGGAAGAGTGATTTATCTGGATGTTTTTGAACAGGAGAATTTGTATCTGCTCTTTGCATATCCTAAGAATGTACAGGAGAATCTGACGCCTGACCAGAAAAAGGCAATTCGCAGGATGATTGAAGCGATTCGGAAGGAGTGACTCGTATGCCGGAACTGCGTTTTGAATCTTCTCTCTCTATGGAAGAAATCGAAAAGAACTTTCAGGATGTCGATTTCTTTTCCGGTATCATGGATGGACTGAACGAAGCTCTTGCATATACCAAGGGGAAAGCAGCTGCAGACACATATGCAAGAAAGAGAGCATTACCTACGGTAAATGTTGTTGAGATCAGGTCTGCTCTTTCTATGACACAGAAAGCTTTTGCGGAAATTCTGGGAGTTTCCTGCCGTACTGTTGAGGCCTGGGAAAGCGGGAAAAGCACTCCTTCTCCTACAGCCAAGAAACTGATGTATCTGATTCAAGAGGATCACACTCTTGTGCAGAAGCTTTGACGTCACTGTTTGGGTGAAAAAGGAAACACAACTGAAACGGAAAAAGGGTACAGAACGCAATCTGTACCCTTTTTTTGCGCTGCGGCGATGCCGAAGAGGAAATGACGGGATTTTGAATAAATTTGCCGGGGTGTATTGACATTGACGCTGCGTCAAGCGGTATAATGAGATCGAAAAGGGGGAGACAGCATATGAGACTGGTGAGAATCACAGAGCTGACAAAGCAGTTGGGGCTGTCCTCGCGGACGCTGCGCTATTACGAGCAGGCAGGACTTATCGCGAGCGTCCGGCCGCAGTTTGAAACCCTGCGGTATTACGATGACGCGGCGGTACAGCGGCTGCGGCAGATCATCATCCTGCGAAAGATGCAGATTCCGGTCAAGGACATCGTCCGTATCTATGAAAACCCGGAGATGACCACCGTTGTGGAGGTGTTTGCCGATAAGCTCCGGGAAATTGACCGGGACGTGACGGCGCTTTCCGAGCTTAAACGCATTATCGATGCCTTTCTGCAGAAAATGATCACCGGCGGCATCAAAAAGATCACGGCGCTGCCGCTTCTCTATGAGGAAATGGAAAAGCAGTTTAAACTGCGGGGGGAGACGCAGCCTGTGACGGTTGCGGCGCTTGAGAGCGTGCAGGAACGGCTTGCAAAGCCGGTGGAGGCAGCGATTGTATCGCTTCCCGCCATGCGTGTACTCACATCAATCCCGAAACGCGATCCGCAGACCTCGGATGCGGCGGGATTCGGGCGGTATCTGCAGCTGCAGGGGATTGGCGACGGCAGGCCGGGGCAGCATGAGCGGTTTGAGTACCAGACGGAATCGGGAGATGCCGTCATGGTACGGATTGCGGAGGACTTCTGCAATGACAGCGACTGGCAGGACCGGCACTTTGACGGCGGACTGTTTGCCGCGGTGAATGTGTATGTGGACGAGGATCCGGGAGCGCGGTTTCGCGCGCTGATCGAAAGCTTTGACAGCAATCCGTTCTATGAAATTGCCTATCTTCCCGATGGAGAGCTGCGCCATCCGGCGCTTGCTGAAACACTGATCTCGCCCGACGAACGTCGGGAGCTGGTCTGTCTCTATGTGCCGGTGAGAAAGCGTCTGGAAAATCCGGGGCTGTACGAAAAAGCGGTGGAAGTCCCACCGGAGCGTATCACCATCGCCGAGATTGAAGCACAGAACCCGGCGTTATGGGCGGTGGACGTGCCGCTTTCCTCCATCACGCCCATCAACCGGCCCCATTACCGGGTGCTGGAAAACGGCGAGGCCGAATACACCGGCTGGATCAGTACGCGGGTACTGGACACCAATGTGGCGGTGCGGCTGCCGTTCCGGGTGGACATGGAGTTTCGTCTGGCGGGGGATGATGAAAAGTACGGCTTCGGTGCAGACGAGGGCTGCATGATCCTCTACCACGGCGCGGACCGAAGCTATCATGCAGGAGGCCATGCGGGACTGGCGGGCTTTGGAGTCAACATGGGAAATGCCGCAGCCGGTGAGGCGTCGGCTGATGTCATGCGCCGGGAGGCGATTTCCTTCCGCCAGCCGATCTTTCATGACCTCTACCACTTCCCGGGACGGGGAAAGATCGATCCGGTGGGACCAAACCATGTGACGTGGATCGTGGGAGAGAAGCATCTGGCGGTGATCATCAACGGGGAACTGCGCTACTGCGGCGTGAATTTCCCGTACATGGCGCGGGATTTGTCCGGCAGCGAGGCGCACAGCATTGTGATCGGCTCCGACGGGCAGGGCATGAAGTATATCAAATCAATTCGTGTTTCACAGCTGGCCTGCGAGCCGAAGGTGAAGCTGAAAAAGGAGGAACTGCGCGTGATTACACGAAAGAGCAACAACCGGATTGCGGACATCCATCGTCTGGTGACGGAGGAGCACGGCGAAAACTACTGGTTCAACGGCTGCGCACGGTATGTGATGGAGTGCTTTGGAGAGCGGGAGTTTGATTACAGCTTTTTCGCAGGACTCACAGGGGACGTGTTCACGCAGGTATATCCCCGGGGAGACTTCCGGGGTACGGGTGTCAGCGGATATATGCTGCTGGAAGGTGCGGGAATGGTTCTGCGGGAGCGGGAGGCTTGCTTTGAACTGGCGCAGGGAGAGACCTGCTTTGCCGAGCAGGTATTTGAAACCTGCGGATACGCCGCCACCTTTGTCACCAACCGGGAACTGCGGCACAATACGGAGCTGTATCTGCAGACGCTCACCGCCAGCATCGACCGGGGAATACCGGTTATCTCATGGGGCTATGGAGACGCGCCCTACGGCGTCTTTGTGGGGTATGAAGAGTACGGCCGGACGCTTTTGTTCATCACCGGCAACAGCGACACGCCCCGGCGGGTTTCAATTGAGGAGGCGCTGGAAGCGGAGATTCCGGAGCTGACGGAGAAGTCCGGATGGATTTTCGTGGGCGGCAAAAAGGCGGAGGTTTCGCTGAAAGCGCTCTACCGCAGGGCGATCTTTGCGCTGCCCAAGCTCATGATGACGGAATCGGAGCATTTTGTCTTTGGCGCCGCGGCATTCAGAGCATGGGCAGACGAGATTGCGTCGGGGAAATTTGAACAGATGAAACCGGAGGCTTTTGATCCGTGGGGATATCACACCGCGTATGTCTGCAGCCTTGCCACCAACGCCAGCTGCTGCCATGCGTTCCTGGAAAAGGCGCGGCAGCTCAATCCGGAGCTTACCTTCCTGGAGGATGTGAGCAGGCTTTACAAGCGCTGCGGCGCGATGTGGAACCGGGACGACGGACGGGATCTGGAGGCCATCGGCGGCGGCTTCAATGTGACGCTGGAAGCGCTGCAGGACAGGGAAAAGCGGGACAGAATTGCCGCAAAACTGCGGGAGTTTGCTGATGTGACCGATGAAATCGTCCGGGTGCTGGCAGAGGGCAAAGCCCGCTGCGGCAATGCATGACAAAATAAACGGCTCGCTGCGTTCAGGTTCGCAGCGAGCCGTTTTCGTATGTATTGGTTGTCTTACGCCTGCTCGGCATAGGCGCAGATGCGCTTCCACATGGCAAGCAGAACAAGCGATACCGCGACCATTGCCACGATCAGGCCGTTCCAGCTCCAGATGATCACGTCCCAGCCGAAGCTGTCGGCCAGCGCGCCGTTGACGTAGCTGCTCAGCACGTTTCCGAGGGCTGCAAAGCAGTTGATCACGCCGCCGATGAAGGGCGTGGCTCCCAGATTCTGAAACCGCGCGGGGTAGTACATCGACATGATCTGTCCGGAACCGTAGGAGAGGATCGTGACCAGCGACAGCACCAGCGTCACCACCAGAATGTTCATGCTCCGGTAGCCCAGCATCACCAGCAGCAGGGGAACTGCGGTCAGGAATACCACCAGCAGCGCCGCAGGCTCGCTCTTCTTCACCTTGCGGTAGATCCAGGCGCAGAGCGTGACGCCGGTCAGGTTCATCGCCAGCATCACCACGGACAGCAGCGAGGTATACTGCGGCGTTGCGCCGAAGGTCTCCATGAGGATCGTGGGGGTCCAGCTCTTGATGCCGGTCTCAAAGAGATTGCGCAGGACGATGAGGAAGCAGAGAAGCACCAGTCCGCTGGACCAGATAAAGCCACGGGGCAGCGGGGCGGAGGCCTTTTTCGCGGCAGGAGTGGCAGCTGCGGCGGGCTCAAGCTGCGGGATCAGCACGCGCTCGGCGCGGATGAGCGGGATGACGCACACCAGATTCATCACGCCGCAGCAGATGAAGAGATAATTCCAGGGGAGGATGGAGAGCACCGCTGCATTGGTGAGGTAGCTGAGAATGGAGCCGATGGCATAGCAGTAGGCGAGGTAGTTGAGGGTTTTGGAGCGCTGTTCGGGCAGGATATTGTTGGTGACCATGCGCAGGATGGAGGGCCAGACGCCGAACTGAATCAGGCCGTTGAAGCTCCAGATGAGCAGCATCGGGATGTAGCCGACGCAGACGGCCATGAGGAAGTTGCACACGGCGCCGCCGACCATGCCGATGCCCAGCAGCAGCGTGGGACGGTACTTATTGGCAAGCGCACCGCCGATGAACTGCCCAATGGCGTAGAGTACCCAGAACACCGCGCCGATGGTACCGGCCTGGGTCTTGGTGAGGACGGCCTCGTCGATGAGCGCTGCGGTGACCGCCGGGAAGGCGATCTTGCCGAAGCAGCTCATGGTGTATACGAAAAAGAGGACGAAAAACAGGCGATGACTGTACTTTTCGGTGGTCATGGTGTGAAAACAATCCTTTCGGAGAGATCATGCCCGGCGTGCGGGCTCTATCCCTTAGAATACCACGCCGGAAAAGCAAAGTCAACAGGAAAGCGGTTTATTACCCGATTACGAACCCGGCGTAGAGGAGGCTTGCATCATAGCCGCCTGTGTCGCGCCGCATCATGATCTCCTTGACGATGCGGTAGGTGCCCCGGGGGAGCTTTCCGTAGAGGTTTTCCCAGTTGATCTCCCATGAGCCGCTCCCGGCGAAAAATCCCAGACCCACAGACGGCCATGCGCGGTCGATGAGGCTGGGCTTATAGCCCACGCGGTACCACTTTCCGCTGCGGTTTACCTGCAGTTCGTAAGCGGCGCCGGTCATCAGGTCCCGGGCGATGGACATATCCTCAAGCGTCCAGGCGAGGGTCATGCCCGTGGGGGTCACGTCCTGCGCCGTCAGGGTCAGTCCCCAGTCGGGAGCTTCGGCGTCCGTGATGGGATCCCCGGTGGCGCGTCCGGCGCAGCCGGAAAGTGCCAGCAGGCAGATGGTCAGGGCGAGAAGAACCATGCGCAGTTTCATTGAACAGACCTCCTTTGGGTGGTCAGCGCAGGAATCGGGTCATGAAAACCCAGTCACTGTAATCCCCCTCGCCGTGTTTCATGGCATGAGGCTGGCGGCCGGTGTCATGAAAGGCAAGAGATTGATAAAGCCCGATGGCGCGTTCGTTATCACCGGCAACGCAAAGCTCGATCTGCTCATACCCTGCGCCGCAGGCAAAGTCAATGAGCGCCGTCGTCAGTGCACGGCCGATGCCCAGAGACCAGTAGTCTTTCAGCACACAGAGCGAGAGCTCGCATCTGTGGGAAAACTTCTTCCGATTCGAACAGGCTGTCAGGTCAGCAAAGCCGACAACCTCACCTTCGTATGAGGCTGCCAGCAGAATTTCGCGGTCGGAGTTCATCGTCTCGCGGATGAATTCCAGCAAAGCTTCTGCCGGGATTGGAGGATCTTCGGGGCCTCTGGTCAGAAAACGGGTTTCCTGATAACCGAGCGCGGCGACACGGCTATAGGCCGCCAAATCATCCGGCTGCATCCGTCGGATAACCAGGGTTTTGCCGTTTTTCAGCGTGGAACTAACAGGAAACGCCGGAGTTTTGGCAATACAGGACATATTCATGCCTCCTTTGAAGGAAATCTGTCTATAGTATACCGCGGAGGCTGTGTTCAGGTCAATCGCTGCGCGCGGACAATAACCGGGACGTTGAGATTTCTCCATATTTGTGGAATGACGTCGGTCAGGGACGGGTGGCGATGTTATAGCGTATCTGCCAGAGCTGGTTTTCAAGCCATGCCCAGCGGCGGCAGGTTTCGCCGGAGAGCGTCGCGCCCAGCGCGTGGGCTTCGTCACAGAAGCGATCCAGTGCCTGCACGCACTCGGCGTCGGTGAACGTCAGCGCCTTCCGGCGGAAGTCGGGGTCGTCGGTGAGCTTTTCATAGGGCTGGGCAGAGAGGACAAATGGTTTCTGCAGCCGGTCACGGATGAGGAGCATACGACCCTTGAGGTAGAGCGAACGCCACCGGGCGGTCATGCCGGAACCGCCGTAGAGCGGGTCAAGGGTACGGGAATAGAAGAGCTGCTCATCGAGGGCTTCATTGGGTGCGCCGAAGCCGCTGGCTTCCTCAAGCGCAAGGTAGTTTGCTTCATTGGGCGGGGCGAAGAAGCTTTCCTCGCCAAAGAGGCTTACGCCGTTGATGCCGTTGGTACGTGCCTGCCGCACCAGATCCCAGACGAGATTGGCAGCCCAGTCGGCGGGACCGTTCTGGCTCCACTGGCTGCCGGAGTGAATGCGCAGGATATTATTGGGCAGCGGCAGATATCCGTCGGGACGGATACGCTGGGTGGCGTACTCGCCCAGTGCACGGTCATTGGACCACTGCAGGATCGCCTGCGGCGGGAGGACGGCCAGCTGTCGGCGGTCTTCATCGGGCATATGAGGCCAGATACGCCCCGATTCCTCGCGGAAAGGATAGCTCAGGCAGGAATAGGTCTCACAAAGGACCCAGGCATCGGGCTTTTTGGCAAGGGATACTTCCATCGCGGCGTTATAGGTCTCAGCCATATCGTCCACCGAGTAGGCTTTGTCGGTGCTTTCCGCCTTACGCCGCGCGCGGCAGAGATCACAGTGGCACACGGAATAGTCACCGACTTCCACCTGAATGCCGTCGATATCGAACTCATCGTAAAGCCATGCCAGTGCCTCGCGGAACCACTGGATATTTTCCCTGCGGGAAGGGCAGGCGAGGATATTGAGCGGGCCGAAGGGATAGGGCTTACCGTCGGGATCGACGGCGGCATACTCGGGATGTTTGGTGAGCCATGTATGCAGCGAATAGGGATGCTCTCCGAAGGCGCGGTCGTGTCCCATGCTGCACACGGTGGTGGGATCATAGAAAACGCCGCCGTAGCTGAAGGCGCTCACGCCCGGGAGGATGCGCACGCCGCGCTCGCGGCCGTACTTTACCAGTTCCTTGAGCTGTGCCACGCCGTCGTTATGGGCGCGCACCGCGCCCCAGATGACGATACCGTTGAAGTGATGAGCCGAGGCGTAGTCCACCATGCGCTTATAGTCACCGAGGAAAGCTGCGCGGCGGAAGTTTTTGCCGGAACAGCCAAGAGGCTTGCCGTTGACGGAGCTGTCCCAGTTGGACGGCATATCCCAGGTCCAGAGAATGCGGTATTTCGGTTTGGGCAGCATGAGCGTATCCTCCTTACTTATATTCCCGCAGCTGCACAGAGACACCGTCGGGATCGTAGACATAGAAATAGCGGGCGGTGGGTTCGGGATGGCGGATATCGGAGGGATTCATGCCGTTTTCGACGGCGACGGTATGGGCGGCGTCAAGATCTGCCGTGGCAAAGCAGAGAAACATACCCTTGCCCTCGAAATTCTGGCCCTGCGGCATGGCGATGAGCTCGACCTCGGTCTCCCCGGCGGCGTTTTGCAGATAGGCTACATTGCCGCCGTTTGCGGAGAACTGTTTGACGATCTGCAGACCGCAGAGCGTCTGATAAAAGTGTACGGACTTTTCAAAATCGCGCACACGCAGAGAAATGTGATGAAACTTCATAAATGAGACCTCCGTTTAAGATATGGGGATATTGTATGATTTTATTATAATCGGCAGCAGGGCGGCAGACAAGAGGGATTTTTTTCAAAACCGTGACAAATTATAATTGACGACTGCTGCGGGATGCATTACAATAAGGATAATATATGGACTCAATTGCGGTCTTATAAGACCGCGATTACAGGCTACGGAGGTACGATTATGGTCAGCATCAGGGAAAAACAGCAGCTTCTCTCGCTTTACGACGGCTGCC
Source organism: Oscillospiraceae bacterium (assembly GCA_015067675.1). Taxonomy (GTDB): domain Bacteria; phylum Bacillota; class Clostridia; order Oscillospirales; family QAMX01; genus SIG502. Next base: position 9,078 of record SVMB01000043.1, on the reverse strand, counting down.
GCGTTTATCACGGTGAGCTTCACGATCATTCCCGTTCCGGCGGTACCGCCGACGGCAAGTGCACGCTTTCTGAATGGGTGCAGGAGATGGGCGAGCTGAAAATGGACTTCGCGGCGATCCTTGACCACCGTCAGGTGCGGCATATGTACCTGCCCGAGTGGAAGGACGGTCTGTTTATCCCCGGCACCGAGCCCGGCACCACCATCGTCGGCGGCGAGCACGGCGATCTGCACATCCATTACAACATCCTCCTGCCCAATCGTTTTGCCCTGCAGCAGCTCCTGCATCAGTTCCCGGAATACAAGTTCACCGGCGGCATCGAGGGTCACTTTGTCTACCCCACCTTCACCCGTGAGCACTTCTGCGAGCTCGTCGATGCTGTCAAGGCGCTGGGCGGCTTCGTGGTACATCCCCATCCCATGCAGCTGACGAAGGTTGAGGATCCGCTGGATTACTGGTTCCGTGACGGGATGGGTATTGAGGTCTTTTATATGTCTGCCGACAGCGAGTTTACGAAGGAAGATTATCCGCTGTGGGTGAAGCTGCTGGCGGCGGGCAAGCGGGTATTTGCCTGCGCCGGAGGTGACGAGCATGCCCATGCTTCGGACAAGGCTTTGACCACGCTCTATGCCGAAGACTATGCGGCGGCAGCGTATCTTGACCATCTGCGCATCGGTGACTTCACCTGCGGCGCGGTGGGTATCCGCATGTGCGTCGGCGACACCGTCACCGGCGGCAGGTGCGCCTTTAGTGGTCAGCGGCTCATCGTCTGCGTCGGCGACTTCCACGACAGCGTGAAGTTTGAGGATCACGAGTACCGACTCGATATCCTGGACGATCAGGGTGTGGTGTACAGCCGGGCGATCTCCTGCGACGACGACAGCTTCGCGGCGATCGACACCGGCGACGCGGCGTTCTACCGCGCCGAGGTATTCGACGTGACGCGGAATCTGCGCATTGCGGTGGGAAATCCCATCTGGAACGGAAAGTAAAAAGTGTGAAGTGAAACAAATGCCGCGGCTGCAGCCGCGGCATTTGTTGTTGGGGGTTTTTTGTGAATACCCCGCACATTTCATGGCTCTGATCCGTCATACAAAATGAAGGGAGTTGACGGTGCATGGATATTGAGGAGCTGTATGACAAGGTATACCGTTACTGCTACTTCAGACTGCACGACGGGCAGCTGGCGCAGGACATTACACAGGAAACTTTTCTGCGGTTTTTCAAACAGGAGGCATGTCTTGATAACAGCCGGAAACTGCCGTACTTATATGTGATTGCAAGAAATCTGTGTGTGGATGAGTATCGCAGGAAAAAAACGGAGAGTCTTGCGCTGCAGGAAGAGGATATGAGCTGCGATCCGTCGGAAGAATGGACGGATCGGTTCATGCTGAAAGCCGCTGTTTCGGGACTTCCGGATACGGAACGGGAGCTGTTGTTTCTGCGATATGTAAATGAGCTTCCGATGGCGTCGATCTGTAAGATAACCGGACTGTCCCGGTTTGCGGTTCGCCGCAGGCTGTCCAGAACATTGGCAATATTGAGAGAAGAACTGAAGAATGGAGGTTTATCCGAATGAACAAAAGGATAAAGAGATGTATCCGCGACGCATTTCCTGCTCCGGCGCCGGAGCAGGAGAAGAAGCTCTGCTTTTTGCGGACGCTTCCGCAGCCCAGGCTCAGTATGCGGCGTTTTATAGTCAATCAGGCGGCGTATCTGAGAAAATGGGTTCTGCTTCTCTCGGTTCTGCTGCTGTTTCCGGCCATGATCGGCGCATATTATCTCAAGAAAGATATGTTGTGGATCATGTCAGCGCTGATACCGGTTCTGGCGCTCATGGCAGTTGCGGAAGGTGCGCGCTCTGAGGTATACGGTATGCACGAGCTTGAACTGGCCACGCGCTTTTCGCTGAAAAGTGTCATTCTGGCAAGGTGGAGCATGATGGGAATGGTGAATTTACTGGTTCTTGGCGTTCTGATTCCGCTGTGCCGGATTGATGAGCGAATCTCTCTGCTTCATACGGCTGTATGCCTTCTGGTTCCGTATCTGCTGACGGTGAATATTTGCCTGCACATTACCCGCCGCATTCATGGAAAAGAAGCAATCTATGGCTGCATGGGCGCTGCCGGGCTGGTCAGCGCAGCCAATATCGGACTTCGCTTTCTGGCTGCGAATGCCTTATGGAGCATGGATACCGGTCGGTGGCTGATTCTGTCGGTTATCCTGTTGGGCGGGATGGTATATGAACTGCATCACACAATCAGACAATCGGAGGAATACACATGGAGCTTGTCATTGACAGACTGACAAAACAGTACCAGAACAAAATTGCCGTAGACCGTATCAGTCTGCGGCTGGAAAAGGGCGTTTATGGCCTGCTGGGATCCAACGGAGCCGGAAAAACCACGCTGATGCGTATGATCTGCGGTATATTGAAACCGACCGGCGGAACGGTAACCTTCAACGGTATGGATGTGTCAAGAGAGGAATACCGGGCGGTACTGGGGTACCTCCCACAGGATTTTGGATACTATCCGGATTTTACGGGGATGGATTTTCTTTTGTATATGGCTTCGCTGAAGGGACTATCCCGAAATACCGCGCGCAAGAAGGCAAAAAAGCTGCTGGAAATGGTGAATCTGACTGACAGCGCCGGGAAGAAAATCCGGACATATTCGGGTGGCATGAAGCAGCGGCTGGGCATCGCGCAGGCGCTGCTGAATGATCCGCAGATCATCGTTCTGGATGAGCCGACGGCCGGATTGGATCCGAAAGAACGGGTGAAATTCCGCAATCTGATCGCAGAGCTGGGGAAAGACAACATCGTCATCCTGTCAACGCATATTCTTTCGGATATAGAACACATTGCGGATGTGGTTTTGATGATGAAGAACGGTCAGCTGATTTATCAGGATAAATGGCGTGAAGAGATGGACGATCTGGAAGCGTTCTACCTGGAGCAGTTTGAAAGGAAAGAGCAATGAAAACAATTCTTGGTTTTGAACTGAAAAAGATTCTGTGCCGGAAAGTGAATCTGATTGCAATAGCTCTGGGTTTGCTGCTGATTGTTGTGTCGGACATTGCACTTATAGTGGATTCGTCTCTGTTTTTGAGTGAGGAAACCATTTTGACGGGTATGGAGGCAATAAAAGTGCAGTCTGAGACGGAAAGTGCGTTGACGACCCGGTTGAGCGAGGAATTTCTCACGGATTTTCTGCGGGATTACCAGAGACAGATTGGGGACAGGCCGGCGGAATCTGACTATTCTCTGATTGCGCCGAAAAGTAATCTCTGCGCTCTGATCGCTTCCAATTATGCGGAAAGCAGTGGAAGCTGGAACTGGGAAGATCTGAAGACAATCGATACGGAAAACGGCATCGGATTCTACGAAAAAAGAATGGAGAAGATAGCCTCGCTTTTGGATACGGGGGACGCAGGCGGAGACTATACGGATGCGGAGAAAGCGTACTGGATGCAGAAAGCGGAGGCAATTGAGACACCGTTTGAATGGGGCAGCACGGAGGGATGGGATCTGATCTGGACCGGTATTCAATCGCTGTTTTTCCAGCTGTTTATAGTCAGCCTTTGTATCGCGCCGGTCTTTGCCGGAGAATACCAAAATCGTACGGATGCGCTGATTCTTTCTTCAAGATACGGGAAAACGAAGCTGGTTCATGAGAAAATCCTGGCATCTTTCCTGTTTACACTTCTGTACGTGGGGCTGTGCAGTCTGGTCAGTGTCGGCATCAACATCTGTATGCTGGGAACTGCGGGATGGAACCTGCCGGTGCAGCTATGGGATACGATGATTCCGTATCGGTTGACAGCGGCAGGCGCCTGTGCACTCAATCTGGCGGTAATTCTGCTGCTGGCTTTTGTGATCACCGCAATTTCACTGCTGTTGTCTGCGGTATGCCGGAGTCAGATGGTTGTTCTGGCGGTGGATGTACTTGTACTTTACGGCGCAGCCCTCCTGCAGCCGTCCAAAACAAGCGGGTTGTGGAATCAGGTGCTGGATCTGCTGCCGGTGAACAGCTTTAATCTGAGTGAGGTTATGCGAACATACAACAGTTATCAGTTGGGAAATGCCGTTTTATCCTGGGTGGAGATGCTGTTCGTTGTTTATATCCTGATAACTGTACTGTGTACCTGCTGTGCAGGACGGAGCTTTAGAAAATGTCAGGTGGGAAGATAAGCGCCTTACAATCAATCGCCGGAGTTACCGCACATTCGACGTGACGCGGAATCTGCGCATTGCGGTGGGCAATCCCATCCGGAACGGAAAGTAAAGATACCTTTTCGGACAAAAAGAGCCCGGAGCGCAAGCTCCGGGCTTATTTTTCTGTGTGAGGATACGTTACTTCCCTGTCACGGTAACCCTGCGGATGGTTCCGGAGAAGCTGGGGGCGGAGGTGTACTGGACACGCCCGGGGATGATCTCGCTTGCGTGGGAAAGGTGGATGTGACCGGCGAATACCGCGGCGATGGGGGCTGCGGGGTCGCGCAGAAGTGCGCAGAACGCAGGCGTTTCGGCTTCGTCTGCATCGAAGCCGATGACGAAGTAATCGCAGGCGTCATCTCCCCACTCCGCGCACAGCGGAGCCTTCAGGGCTTCGGTATAGATCGGGATGTGCATGAGCAGCAGGATGGGACGACCGTCTGCGCAGAGGTTTTTGAGCGCCGCGACCTGCTCCGGGCGCACCTTCTTGTCTGAATCGTCGATGCCGACGATCAGAAACTCACCGAAGTCGCGCACCCAGAGGTCGGGGGTGCCGTGCATCATGCCGGCGTAGTCGGGATAGTGGGGACGCAGAGCCTTATCGTAACGGGGGCCGTTTTTGTAGCTGCCGCCCTCATGATTGCCGCAGACGTAAAGCGGCTCGACGGCGGCGTTTGTCAGGCGATCCCGGATACGGCGCACGGTGGAGGGATGATAATAGTCGGCGATGTCGCCGCAGAGGAAGAGGCCGTCGGCGTGATTCTCCGATGCGGTGCGCAGGGTATCGTCAAAGCCGGCTGGCGGGAGAATGCCGTGCAGGTTCCAGCGCTGGGTCTGGGTAGCGGCGAGCTCGCGGTCGGCCGTGGAATCGGTGGGATCGGCCCAGGCAACGTGGGCATCGGAGGTATGGTAGAACACGTAATCCCGGGTCAGGCCGGGGATACGGATGGTCACGTTTTCGATGAGCATAAGGCGTCCTCCATGGCTTTTTTCTCATTGTACCGCAAAGCGGGGGCTGATGCAAGAGCGCAGTGAAAAAAGGGAGTCTCCACGTGGGGAGACTCCCTTGCCGAAAGACTGTTATTCCAGGCAGAACATCTGATAGCCGATGATATCCGGAAGCTCAAAGGCGGTATAGCCGTTTTCGATGCGGAAAGGCAGCGGCTCCTGCGAGGGAAGCAGCCGGACCTGCCGGAATTCACCCCTGACGCGGACGGTTCTGCCGCCGGGCAGCACATTGTGTTCCTCAATGGCGCAGGCCTCGCCGCGCACCTCGGGATAGGTCACTTTGATGTGGAGGAGCTTGTAGTTGTCGGTGCCGGTCAGCGATACGCGGGCGGTGGAGGGAAGCTGGGAGGCGTCGATCAGCTTTTCGGGGATGGCGCGCTCCAGCGCCTCACGGATGAGCTGCTTATGGAAGGCTGCGGCGTAGTGATTGTAGGCGGCGAACACCGGGAAGGCGATGAGCTGGACAGCACCCCGGCGCACACAGGCGGCGTATCCGGTGGCCTTTGCCGGAGGCGTGTAGTAGTAGCCGTGCTGACCGTCCCAGTGGCGGTCAAAGTAGGGCTCCACGTAGACGGCGCTCACCTCGGCGTCCTCTTTGGCGGTTATCAGGATGCCCTTTTCATACATCGAGCGTACGGGCAGCCCGTCGCCTGCGTCTTTGGGCTGATAGTAGGCGGTTGCCTTGGGATCCAGCCCGTGAAAGTCCACGAAGTCCCATTCCTTCATCGCAAAGCCCGTCTTTTCGCGGTTCAGGCCGCTCATGCCCGTGGCGATGATCTGACCGCCTGCGGCCAGGTAGTCGGAGAGTTTTGCTGCAAGCTCCTCGGAAACGGTCAGCATATCCGGCAGGATGACTGCCTTGAAGCGGCTGATGTCCATGGCGGGGGAAACGATATCGAAGTTGTATTTCAGCTCACTGAGCATCCGGCCAACGCCGTAAAAGGTGGGATTGACGCCGAAATCGCAGATGACTCCCACTTCCGGCTGATACCGGGCGGCATCCGTCCAGGGCTCGTAGGCTTCCATTTGGGTGAAGAGGTTTTTGACCTGTGCGTAGACGGCCGGTTCCAGACCGCCCCGGGGATGCATATGATCGCCCACGGAGATCTGGGCATTGTTCAAAAGCGCGTCGTAGAAGTCGTTTTCCAGCGAGGCGGTGGTGCGCAGGCCGCCGAAATCGCCCCAGGAGCGCTGGAAGCGGCCGGTCATGTAGATCACATCCCGGTGAATATTCCTGACCTTGGAGCAGATGGGTGCGAAGAACTCATAGCCCCAGCCGCCGGTGGGCAGGCACTCGATCTCGCCGTGAGTGCAGTATTCCTGCCCGAAGCCGTTCATCTTGAGCCGCTTGCCTTCCGGCAGAAGTTCCAGCACCTTCTCCCGGAACCGGCGGACGCTTTCATAGCCGAAACGCTCCACGGCGGCAGGGTCCCGGATATCGATCCCGGCGTCCAGCATTTTCTCGGTACAGCGGGCGCAGTAGCAGGCGCGGGGCACGGTGGAGTCCAGGAACAGGCCGTCCAGCTCGTAATTGTCCAGCAGTTCCTTAAAAATGGCCAGAATATGGTCTGTATAGCCGGTGTTATAGCAGACATTGCGGAAGAAATTGATGGTGCGGTCGCCGTAGATGATCTGACCGTCCTCGTTCATGTTGCACCATTCCGGATGCAGGCGCGACTGCTCGTGGTTCAGGCCCGTGCTCACGTAGGCCACCACCTTGATGCCCACTTTACTGCACTCTTTCACGATGCTGCCGAAGAGGTCGGTTTTTAGGCCGGGATAGCGCACGCCAACGTTGGTGGGAAAGTAGCAGAAGCCCAGGTTGCACTGCGCAACGGCGTTGAGGTATTTCACCCGGGCATCCGCCAGCGTCCGGGCAAAGACCCGGGCATCGAAGGTCTCCTCGAAGTCATAGATACCGGGCATGGTGTGGAAATCCAGATGGATTGCGCGTTTCATCATTTCCATGGCTTGGCCTCCATAGCATAACAGTTTGTAGTAGTCGGACGGCGGTTATTCGGGATTGTGCGATGCTGTCTGTGCGGAAGGAAATCGGCAGTCTGCGTATACGGACCCTGCCGAAGCGCCCTGATTAACCGTACTGAGCTTCGTTGAGCGGCTGATCCCAATGGATGGTGCCGCCCAGAGAGCCTGCGAGCTCGTCTGCTACGATCCGCAGCTGTTCCATGTACAGCGCATCGCGCTTTTTGGAGCGCCGTCCTTTGGTATTGAGCAGCTCTTTCAGAACGCAGGCGTCGTAGCTGATGGCATAATCCTCCGCATCCCGATGCGGGAAGAAGGTCACGCCCACTTCGTACCGGATATTGCCGCTGTCGCTTTCGGCAGTCAGCCAGACTGCGGCTGCACGGCGTTCCACGTCGTTGAAGGTACATGCGGCGGAAAAATACTGCTTGTAGACATCAATGGTTTTCATTGAACATTCCTCCCGGATTGCTGTCGCGGCAAACTTCCTGTGGATGTGTGTGAAAGCGCTGTGCGTAAGTGCTGAGTTTTCTTTTATTATACCATTTCCGGCCTGTTTGTAAAGACGAAAAGCCGAATGTTTCAAAGCGAGGGCTGCGGGGATACGAAAAACGGGAGCGGCGAAAGCCGCTCCCGGGATGGGGTGGTAGGAAAAAAGGTGCGATGGGGAATACCGGGCAGCGCATGAGAGAACCGCTGCTCACATGACCGCTGCTTCAAGCAGCGTGACGGTCTTTTCGGATGCGTCCAGGCAAACCTCTGCGCCGATAGGCAGCGTCAGCATGGGACGTGTGTGGCTGCAGTCAAATTCGGCCAGGATCGGAAAGGCGTATTTGCCGAGGAGTTCCATCGGGACTTCCCAGGATTTCAGTTCGGAACCGTAACTGTTGTAGTCGGCATGCTTGCCGAGAATGAGACCGCCGATCCGGGCAAATACCCCGGCGTTTTCCAGAAGAGAAAACGAGCGCTCGATGCTTTCGGGATACTGGCGGCAATCCTCCAGATAGAGAATATCGCCGTCATGGATTTCCGGCATATAGGGCGTACCGAAGAAACCGAGCATGGTGTTGAGGTTGCCGCCGATGATGCGGCCGCTGACCTGACCGTCCCGGAGCGTGAGGAGTTTGTTGGGATAGGTTGTATAGGTCAGGTCTTCCTCGATCCCGATGGAATCTTCCGTCCAGATCGCAGGGGTGGGAAAAACATACGGGAGAGAATGTTTGCCGCAGACGATATCTTCAAAATACCGCAGGCTTTCAATCGAAAACGGCGGCTTTTCGCCAAAGGTTGAAATCAGATTCGGGCCATAGAAGGTGGTCAGGCCGGTTTTTGCATAGACTGCCAGCAGCACGGCGGTGACATCGGAGTATCCGACGATGATTTTCGGGTGTTTGAGCAGTGCGGCGTAATCGATATAGGGAAGAATGGAATTGGACACAAAGCCGCCGGAGACCGCCATGATACATGTAACCTCAGGATCGGCGATCAGGGCATTCAATTCATCGGCACGCTCGCGGATGCTGCCGGAGCGATAGTTCTCCTTATGTCCGAACAAAGCGCCGGGTTTTATGCGATACCCCTGCTCCTCCATGAAGGCAAGGGTCAGCCGGGTACGCTCCGGGACCCAGGTGGAAGCAGGCGTGGAAGGCGAGAAAATGCCGATGGTATCGCCTTTGCGCAGACGCGGAGGAAGAATCCGACTCATAAAATCACCTTTTTTTGAAAGAGAAAATGCTCCCTCAGCCGAAGTAGCGCTCCAGCAGACCCTTGAAAGCCTTGCCGTGGCGAGCCTCGTCGCGGGCCATCTCATGGACGGTGTCGTGGATGGCATCCAGGTTCTGGGCCTTGGCCATCTTAGCCAGCTCAAA
>SVMB01000042.1 GCA_015067675.1 Oscillospiraceae bacterium | reverse complement strand
CAGATACTGGCTGGAGCACGGTGTTCCGGATCCGGAATACGCCCATAATGCCTATCCTACAAAGATGATCGCAAGCATCGTCGAGGCCATGCTTGCCTACGCATCCATCGAGCCCGAACACGCGGAGGATGCCAGGCAGCTTGCAGTCAATGCGGCGGATTATCTGCTCTCCATAACCTATGATGAAAGCTCAAAACTTGCCGGTCTCCCGCCTACCTATTGCCTCAGCGGCCTGAACATGGATAAAGTACGGAAAGAAGTGCCCGCAGCCATCAACCGGGAGCAATGCGTCATGATGATCTATCCTGCCGCATCGGGTCTTATGTACCTGAAGCTCTATGAGACGCTGGGTGAGGAGCGTTACCTTGCGGCGGCGAAGCGGATTGCCGAATATTATCGTGCCAATCTCCTGCCGGAGGGCAGCTGGTACCTGCTGGTCAATGAAAAGACCGGCGAGCCGGAAAGCACCAATCTTTGCGCTGATTTTACGATTCTTGACTTCTTCGTGGCACTTTACAAATGCACCGGTGAATCCTGCTGGAAAGAACTCACTGACGGATATTATAAGTATCTGCTTGACAATTGCTATGAACCCTATAACTGGGAAGGTCAGTTTGAGGATTCCATCATGTCGGTCAACTACCACAACCTGACCCACATCCTTCCCGCCCAGATGATTGCCCATATTACCGCCAACCATGCACAGGAGCCGGAAATGGTCGAGACTGCCGGGGAAGTGATGCGCTTCATCGAGGATCAGTTTGTGGTCTGGGGTGAGCATGCGGATTGGAATCTGCGGTACAAGGAGGGCGCTTACTGGTATTCGCCGGCGGGACTGGAACAGTATAAGTGGTATGTGCCCATCGATGCTTCTACCACCACTATTCTCAACGCATTTCTGAATGTATATGCCCTGAATCACGATCCTCTTCTGCTGGAAAAAGCCTGCGCGCTGGGAGATTCTGTCACCCGTCTGCAGGATCCGGAAAGCGGCGTGATTCCCACCCACTGGATGTCGGCGGACTGCACCAAAACGCTCTCTAATTTCTGGATCAACTGCCACATCCACTCATCTCTGAGACTTCTCAAGCTTGCCGAAATCGTCGGCGAATAACCAATATAAACCCTTTTGGGGAGGAAACAATATGTCTGAACGCACCGAACGCCTGCGCGTACATGCGCGTGACGTCAATGGAGCCTATACATCCGATGAGCGGGTATATCTGTTCCTGCAGGGAATGGAGAAGAACCCTGTTCAGAATGAGATCTATCGCCGGGGACTTGCCAAACGCTGGCAGCTTTCCCGCGAGACACCCGTGATCGACGCCGATGAGCTCATCGTCGGCAAGCCCTGCCAGAGAAAACTGACGGGAGCAGAACAGGCGGAGTTTGACAGGCTTTTGAAGGCCGAAAAAATGATGGCCCGCCGTTCCGGCCAGGAAAGCCACATGGCGGTGGACTATGAAAAGCTGCTGCGCCTCGGCACCACCGGTATCCGCGCCGAGATCGAGGGCTATAAGGCAAAGCTGGACGATGCAAATCCTGCGGATCAGGAGAAGCTTTTCTTCTACGACGCCTGCCTTGAGTCCCTTCTGGGTCTGGAAGCCTATTCCTGGCACTACAGCTGCCTGGCATCTGCCCTTGCGGATACCGAAAAGGATCCTGTCCGTGCCGCAGAGCTGAAAAAAATCGCCGAAATCACCGCTAAAGTGCCCAAATACCCTGCCGGGAGCTTCTATGAAGCCTGCCAGAGCATTTCTTTCCTCACCGCAGCTATGGAAGGCCAGTATCAGCTTGGCCGTCCCGACCGTTACCTCTGGCCTTACTATCAGGCCGACCGTGACGCGGGGATTCTCACCCGCGATGAGGCGCTGGAGCTGTGTACCTGCCTTGGCATCATGTACTCCGAGCATTGCAATAAGGGTCTGGCCGAAGGCTTTATGGTCTGCGGCCGTGATGAAAACGGTAAAGACGTTACAAACGAGCTTTCCTACATCTTCATCGAGACCATCGCCCTTGTCAGGCTTTCCTATCCCGGTGTCGGCGTCTGTATCAACTCCGATACCCCGGAGGATATCATCGAACTATCCTGCCGGATGCTGGGCAAGGGTTACTCCCACCCGGCGATCTTCAACGATGACCTGATCATCAAGGGTCTGGTGGGTTACGGCGTGCCCTATGAGCATGCCTGCACTTACATTCACTGTACCTGCGTGGAGATCACGCCCATCAAGCGCTCTGCCTGCTGGGTGGCAAGTCCCTACCATAACCTGACGAATTATCTGCTGGAGCTCATGGCCGAGCCCAATGCGGATGAAAAGTATCCCACCTTTGAGGCGCTGCTTGCCGGTTATCATGAACTGCTCGCCTCCCACATCCGCCGGGGTGTCGTCGATCAGAACCGGGCCATGACCAACCGCATGCATTCCTATGCAAATCCCCTGGTGTCCTGCTTCGTGGATGACTGCCTGGCAGAAGGACGCGACATCGAGCAGGGCGGCGCTGCCTACAACTGGATCATGCCCAGCTTTGTCGGTATGGCAAACCTGGTGGACTCTCTGGTAGCTCTGGAAGAGCTGGTCTATAAGGGACAGGAATACAGCCTTTCCGCTCTGCGTCAGATCATGCGCGACAACTACGCGGGCAACGAAGCACTGCGCCGCCGTATTGACCAGAGCTTTGAAAAGTACGGCAACGACTGCGAGCGTCCCGACGGTCTGGTCAGCGTGATCAACGGCTTCATCCTCGAAGAGGTCGCCAAGTACGAAAATCCCCGCGGCGGACGGTTCATCCCCAGTCTCTTCTGCTGGGTCATGCATGAGCGCTTCGGCCGTGCCACCGAGGCAACGCCCGACGGTCGTCCTGCGGGATTCCCGCTGGGCGACGGCTCCGGACCTGCCCAGGGTCGTGACCGTACCGGCCCCACCAGCGCAATTATGTCAACCACCAAGTGGGATCACAGCCCCTTTATCGGCGGCATCGCGCTCAACCTCCGCTTCTCGGCGACGATGTTTGAGGAATCGCTGATTCCGAAGATGTGCGCGCTGGTGCATACATACATCGACCGCGGCGGCTTTGAGATGCAGGTAAACGTCGTTGACCGCGAGGCGATGAAGCAGGCGCAGATCTGCCCCGAGCAGTACCGCGATCTGGTGGTGCGCATCGGCGGCTATTCCGACTTCTTCACAAGGCTCGACGTGAATATGCAGAATGAACTCATTCAGAGATCGGAGCACACGCTGTAAGCAATGGCATAGCGCCAATAACGCCCCCGACCGTTCGGTCGGGGCTGCATAAAATGCTGAAAGCCAAGCTGCAAAAGGCAGCTTGGCTTTCAGTGTTTCGGATGCGATCTGTCAGGATGCTGTGTAGTCTGATCGATCAACCGGGTTTTTGTTTGATCTTGTGCTCATGTCGATCTCTTTTTGACGTTTCAAGGCTTCCATGATGTCTCTTACGCCCGGATCTCTTTTAAATGTGCATCGCAGTCCGTCGAAGTTCACCGTTGTCAGCATTTCTTTTATGATACTGCTTAATTTTCTCATGAAATCACGCTCCTTACAGACATATTCTAATGTCGCTTGCGGGAATGTGAAATGGTCAATCACCGCAGTTTGGGTAAATATCGGTCAAAGTAATGTCATTTGACCATCAAATGCCCCTATATTGTCGGTTGAGAGAAATGCCCCACAGGTGTATACTAAATTCAGAACGGAGGGACGTTATGAAGCATGAAGTGACCACATACAACACCAAAAAGTTAATTGCGAACACTTTAAAGATGCTTATGCATACCAAAGCTTTTTCAAAAATCACGGTAAGCGAGATCATTACTTCCTGCAAAATCAATCGGAAAACCTTTTATTACCACTTTGAGGACATTTTTGCTTTATTGAAATGGATGTTTGAGGAAGAAGCCATTGAAGTAGTAAAGCATTTTGATTTGTTGGTTGACTATGAAGATGCCATTCGTTTTGTGATGCAATATGTGGATGAAAATGATTATATTATAAGCTGTGCCTACGATTCAATGGGTAAAGAGGAAATGAAGCGTTTTTTCTATGCGGATTTTGTAGGCGTGGTTACATCCGTCATTGATGCTGCCGAAGCAAAGCTTGAAAAGAGCTTTGATCCCGCGTTTAAAGCGTATGTGGCAAAGTTCTACACCGAAGCTTTGTCCGGCATGTTGATTGATTGGGCGAAAGAAAGGGACAAGCACGACCGGGAGAAAGTCATAGGATACCTCACGTCCATAATTGGCCTGGCACTGAAAAGTATGGAGCTATACGAGGATTAAGAAATGCTGCAGGAAAAACGTAATTCCCTGCAGCATTTTCTTGCTTGCTCATTCGATTCTTCGTATCGTTCGGTCTATTCATCGGTTGTATATAGAAGATCAGTCCCGGCATAATATGCCGGGACTGATCTTCTGAACAATGAATGATTAGTTGAAAGTTTCTCAAACCTTATCCCAGCAGGACCACGGGGATGTACATCACGTCGTGCTGTCCGTCGCAGGTAAGTTCAACCACCAGACGGTTGCAGGCTTCCACCTGCTCACCGGCGGTGATCCTGTATTCCGCTTCCTTGGCGGGACCCGCCACCATCACACGGCGGTTGATCGGGATGGTGCGGCGGCCTTCCACCTTCCAGCCCTCGGGCAGAATCCAGCGGCAGGTCAGGATTCTCTGGGAGGGGAGCAGATTGCGCACGGTAAGGCGAATGGTCTTTTCCTCCATCGGCTCAATCACAGGCGCGGAGTCGTATTCCACCACGACCTTGAGCAGGGGAGACTCGTGCACGGTGAAGTACTCGGGCTTGTGGGTCAGATCCAGCTTGTCGCCGTAGAACTGCTGGGTGACAGCCTCGTCAAGCTCGGTGTCGCCTTCGGTGATCTGAATAACACGGCTGCGCAAAGTCAGGGGCAGCGTGTCGATGATGTAGTCGGTAAACTCGGTGCAGGTCTTGGGCACCGTGTAATAGTAACGGTTGGAGGCGGCGGAGGGGATGTTGATGCACTTGGTCACGATGGTGTCACCGATGTAGGCTTTCCAGTCCTCGGGGATGATGGCGGTGCCGTGCATGATGCCCAGGATCGAGCCGACGGTGGCGCAGGAGCAGTCGGTATCGTCGCCGCAGCGGCAGGCGATGAGCATGGACTCCTTGAAGTCGCCTTCGCCGTAGAGCAGACCGATGATGGCATAGCCCACGTTGGTGGGCGCCTGGAACCAGCCAAGCTCCGGATCGGCCAGCGCCATGTCGGTGAGCTTGTTTCTGGCCTCCAGCCAGGTAAGGCCTGCGTCGTAGCACTCGACGGCCGTGTTGATGTAGTGGGCGAAGCGGCAGTCGGCGGGAATGTTGGACAGACCGATTTTGATCAGCTCACGCAGATCGTTGACCACAAACGCCGCAGATTCCATCGCTGCGACAAAGATCGCGGCATGGGTGCCGTCGCCGACGCCGTGATCGACGCAGGCATCCTCAAAGGCATACCTGACCGCCATTTCCACATCGGCGGGGAAGAGATTGGCCCAGATCTCGGTGCGGATCCAGGCACCGTTGGAATGCTTCCAGACGTTGTCATACTGTCCGGCGATCGGAGGCATGAGACCGTTTTTCATGTTGGCCTTGGCAATGCCGTACTCGTTCCAGCAGGGAACGATGTACTCCAGCCAGTAGGTGCCGAGGATGTTGGCGTTGAGATTGCGGATGCCCACCTCGCGCACGGCCTTGAGCCAGACCAGCTGCAGGTCGAGATCATCGTTGGGCAGGGGATTGCCGGGTTCGGTGGTGAAGCCGTCGCAGTCGATGACTTTTTTCTTGCCTTCAAAGGGCGCACCGAGGGTGCCGCCGATGTTTTTGCCCAGCCAGCAGGCGTATATCTTGTCGTAAAGTTCGTTTCGGTTCAGTTTAAGCATAGAAAAAAGCCTCCGTTGTCAGTATGTACCGGCCAGCGCTCTTCCGGCACTCTCTATTGTATCAGAACGGGGATGCGGTGTCAATCAGCACAGCGGTTGAACGAAATATGGTGGCGAAAACTGCCAAACAGACGGCAAATTCGGCAAAACGGCCATCGGTATCCGGTTGGGGACACCGATGGCCGTCGTGAGTGCACAGAATGTCAGATTTCCACTTCGTAGACGCAGCCGAGCTGATCGCGCACGCCTATGGAGACGCGGGTGCCGTCGGGAGAGATGGCGACGGAGCAGGGCTCGCAGCTGATGCCGAACATACGATCCGCTTCGTACTGGTTGTAGTGCAGATAACCTTCAAGGGTCAGGCCTTCGTCGGGCTTGTAGGAGAAAACCATGCCGAGGCTCTCGGGATCGCCCGCCACGCCGTAGGCAAAACTGCCGTCGGCGGAGACTGCAATATCGTGCACCGCACCGCCGTTGACGATGGAGCCCAGGTTAAAGACCTTGCCCTCACGAACCAGCGCTGCCATGCCGTCGCGGGTACCCACGAGAATGCTGCCGTCGCCGAGTTCTGCGTATGCAGAGGCCACCGCCATGTACTGCCGACCGGGATGACAGGGGAGCCTGATCCCTTCAAAACGCGCGGCGATGGCGTCGGGATCCTTTGCGGGAAGCTCACAGGGAGCAGAACCGAGGATTTTACCGTCGCGGACGGTCACGCAGGTACCGCCATTGGCGGCGATATAGGCCTTGACACTGCCGTCAGCATCGTAGGCGATGGATTCGGCCTGGGATTCATCAACGGGGAAACGCTTCCAGAGCTTCGTCACGTAGCGTCGCTTGGATCCGAAGTAGTGGCGGTTGAAGGCGATGGTCTTGTTGAAACTTGCGTCAAACTCACGCTGCTTGAGAAACTCCCGGGCGTCTGCCATCAGGTCACCGCGGTAAAGCTCGGTATTCACCGTCTGATCACCCTTGAAGAACTTGCCGGGATCCTGGCAGAGGATGCGTCCGTCATCGTCGCAAGCGGGGTCAATGGGGCCTGCCTCGCGCAGCTTCTGCAGATCCACGGCGATCACGCCGGGACAGCCGGGGCAGTAGTTGGTGTCGGAGATATAGGCCACATCGTCATAGATGTAGGTGTTCTCCGCACAGAAGCAGGAACGACGCTCGGTACCGATGAGGCCGAAATCCTCCGGTTGGGCACCGGGGGTCATGATATCGATGCGGCAGATGCGGATGCCTTCGGCGGTGCAGGTATACCAGAGCTTTCCTTCCTTATCGAAGGCAAGACCAAAGACCTGACCGTTGGGATAATCCTCCCGCACAGCGGCGGGTGCGGTGTGTCCCAGCGTTTCGATGGTGTTGGTTTTGGGATCATAGGCGAAGAAGTATTTGTCGAGGTGGGAGACAAAATACATGCGGCCGTCGGGGCCGTTGGTGGAGTAGGCAATAACGTGCCACTTGGGCGTGTCGGGTGTTTCGCTGGGGATTTCGATGCCGAGATAATAAGGACGGCGCTGGACAACATCGAACTTCCACAGCTCGCCGGTGCGGGTGGCAAAGTAGTAATTGCCGTCGGGACCCCGGGAGATATTGTAGACGCCGAATTCCTGGCACTGACCAAAGTCTGTGACGCTGCGGTCATCAAGGGTGAACAGGTACAGATGCCCGCGCAGATAACCGCCCATCAGCATGGCATTCAGCTCCGGGATATAGCGGGCGCCGTAGATGGACTCGCGGGGAACGGGAATGCCCAGGTCTTCAAGCTTCCCGGTGTTGGGATCATAGATGAGGACGTTGGAGCCTGCAAAGCCCTCCCAGAGATTGGACTGATAGGCCTCAGGCATCCAGTCGGGATGGGTGGGAGCGTTGGCGGTGGTATGGGTGGTCATGATGAGCCGCCCGTCAGGCAGGTCGCTCATGGAGGTGTGGACCTTGCTGGGGCGGATGGTGCGGTTGTAGACGCAGATGGACTTATCCAGCTCAAAGCAGAGCTTCATCTCATTGGTCGCGGGGAGATACTCGTAGAGCTTGACGTATTCGGGAAAGGCACCCTCGGCACAGGCGGGGATGAAGTGACGGCCGGAGGGGGTGATGTGGTAGTCCCAGGCAGCGTTGTAGCCGGGCGCATCGATAAAGCAGGTTTTAACAGCATCCTGCGGGATCATTTTCAGGTACTGTGCGGGAGTATATTTGCTCATAGGTGTGATCCTTTCAAGAATGAATGTGATCGGGATGCGTGAATGAATCAATGATAGCAGACAGGATGGAAAATGTCAATTGGGGAGCGGTGGTCAGTGGAATAAATGCTCGTCGAAGGTGGAAAAATGCTAAGCCGCCGGTATCCGTGAGGGTACCGGCGGCAAAAAAGCAAATGAAAGCGGTCAGCGCAGCTTCCAGAACATGGGACTTGCGATGCCGGACAGATCGGTGAAGTCGAGTTTGACTTCCTCGGCGGGAGTAGCCGCGAGATAGCCGTCCAGATCGGCAAAGAACTGCATGAAGATGGAGTGATTGCGCATATGGCTGGCGCGCAGGAAGAACTCCTTGGTCAGCTCAAAGTTGGCCATGAGATCAAGACGGGCATCGCGGCGGCTCTGAGCCAGTGCGCGGATCTTGCCGATGGAGCAGGGGCAGACGGTACCGTCGGCGTTCACCAGATCCACCATGCGCAGGATGGCCAGGTAATCCTCGGTCAGACACTCATAGTGAGAGGACTCCCAGATGTAGCGGCGGGCCATGCGCTGGTCAACGGCAGGATTCTTGGCGACCTCAGTCCAGAGAGCGCCGGCCTCGCGGGCCATGGCAGCGATGGAGATCATCTGAGGCTCGTAAACGGAACGCTTATCAAGAACGTTGGAAATAGCCTCACCGGGGAAGTTGCGCGGATAGGGCTTGCCCTCGCGGACGTAGGAGTAGAAGTAGTAGGCCAGGGTGCTCATCAGCAGGCTGTGGTTGGAGGTCATCAGCTCGCCGTCCCAGTCCTTGATGCGTTCGGTGCTCATGATGTCATCGAACAGATCGGTGGCACGCTTGGCAAGGGCGTACTCGGCGCCGAAGCGGGCGCGTACGTACTTGTCGCTGACTTCCCTGACAGAACCGGAGCCGTTGAAGTTCCAGGCGTATTCAGCCTGCGCCACGTGGGTGCGGTCATAGCTCTCGTCCCAGGCGGAGTAGCTCTGCATACCCTCGCAGCCTTCTTCCTTGGCCATCTTGCCCAGCAGATAGACATTCTTGAGGGGATGAGAGATCACGTTCCAGTGGTAGTAGCCGTTCCAGGGCTTGACGGTGCGGCGCAGACCCTGCTCGGGCTTGGTGGACTGGAACATGAGGCTCTCCTGGTAATCGGAGTAGGTCCACCAGTCGATAACGACCACGTCGGTGAGGTTGGCTTCCTGCAGGGCATGCATCATCATCTCGGTGGCGTCGAAGTCGCCGTGGTGAGGCTTCTTGATGAGCATATCGTGGTACATATAGATATGCTTCATGCCGCGGTCGCGCAGATGGCTGAGCAGACGGATGGCATGCTCGATGTAGAGCTCATGCTTGGGGATATCTCGGCACTTCTCGCAAAGGCAGAAGTCGGAGCGGCGGCGGAAGATGTCGCCGGCGTTCTGGGCAAGGCCGGTCCAGACTTCGTCGAGGCCGATGTGGAAGGAATCGATGCCGTTGGGGATGAGGTAACGGTCGATGATTTCATCGTAGATGTCGAAGAGAATCTCGTAGGTACGCTCGGTCTTGGTGCACAGACCCGTCAGGAAGGGCTCGCCGTTTTCGTCCTTGGAGGAGATTTCGGGGAAGGCGGCGGGGATGAGGGTGTTGTGACCGTAGGAGTTGAACAGCGGGAACACGGTGACGCCGCGGGTCTTACCGTAGGCGATCAGATCACCGAAGAAATCCTGCTCGAACATGGGCGGCAGGGCCTCTTCGTCCACCCAGCCCTGCTTTTCGGGAGAGTAGTAACGCTTGACCACGGGGGTCTTGAGCTGAGGATACTTCTTGATCGGGACATACAGGTATTCGCTGACGCGATGGTCGTACTGGACACACCAGCAGCCGTAGACGGCGACGACGAGCTGATTCATCTTCATGGAGGCCATGTGGTCAACCACGTGCTTCCAGTCGTCGAGGGTCATGGTGTTGGAGCCGTAGCGGGATTCCATGAAGTGACCGCGGGTGCGAAGCTCCGGCCAGTCCACGATTTCCATGGCGGGCAGGGTCAGGACGTTGTCCTCGATGACCAGCATCTGGCACAGGGTCACGACGCCGTAGTAAAGACCGGCAGCGCCGAAACCGGTGACGGTGATGGCATTGTCAGCCACGACCAGCTTGTAACCCTGATCGGCGTTGACAGCCTCGGCAGGCGCATCGCCCACGCACAGACGGATGACGACGTCACCGTCAGCCGTACAGGGGCAGACGCCCAGGAGCTTACCCAGTTTATCCTTGAGTTCGGAAACTGCGGAAGCGTACAGCGGATCGCAGTCGGGGAGATTGGCCTCGATGCGGTAGTTGGCTTCGCCGGGACGGCCGAGATAGAGGTCGGCGCCGCAGGAAAGAGTGTAGGACTGAGGAACGGGTACGATACGATCGATCACACGCATACGGATGTATCCTCCTTGATGTCGGTTTGAATGTTACTGTGCCGAAACACAGTCTGTAGTCACATTTTACCATGGACTGACAGTTTGTGCAAGCATTTTGTGAAAATTGCTCGGGGATTGCTTCACTTTCTGATTGCACGTACGGCAACGTAGGAGTTCATGTACCGGTCAAACAGTCCGCCGCCGTCGCGGTCCTCATAGAGATCGGTGATCTCAAAGCCTGCGCAGAGCAGTCCGCCGAGCTGCTCGGTCAGCGTATGGCTGAACGCCAGCGGCATACGCTGGCGCTGCTTGGCCTCGAGCTGCGCAGGGGAGAGATCGCGCAGGGGATTGAACGGCAGCGGATGACGGGAAATCAGTTCTTTCTCATGCATGAAATCCGGCTCAAAGAGGAAAAACTCCTCCTTGACAAAGGCCATCATCAGGATGCCGCCCGGACGTATCACACGTGCGCATTCACGCCACATGGGCTGGATGTCCTCGATGTAGCAGTTGGAGATGGGGTTGAAAATCAGGTCGAAAGAGGCATCCTCAAAGGGGAAAGGCTTTGAAAGATCTGCCTTGACGATGCGGATGTCGTAGCCTTCACGTTCGGCAGCGTATTTTTCATTGGCAAGCTGACCGTCAGAAATGTCAGTGACGGTGACAAGGGCGCCGTGTGCGGCAAATACCGGCGCCTGCTGTCCGCCGCCGGATGCAAGCGCCAGCACATCGATACCCTCAAGCGGCGGAAACCATGCCTTCGGCACGGTCTTGATGCCTGCCAGAGACACTTCAAGCTTGCCGCCCACGGCTGCAAGGTATTCTTCATGGCTGATGGCGGTGGATTTGTTTATCAGACAGTCGTTGATGTCATTCCATATATCGGCATTGTAGTTTACATAATCTGGGTTACTCATGGTATTGCCTCCTTTTGCGGTATCGGTCTGTATTATAACATGGGCGAGAGGATCTGTAAACCGCAAAAGACGGACGCATTTGTTTGGAATCATGTTTGTCCCTGCACGGGAAATTGGCGTTTTCACAGCCCGTCCTCTTGCACCAAACGAGTGTACATGGTACAATATTAGAGTTATCACAATGATTTCAAGGAGGCGAGGCACTGTGTATCAGCCTTTGGCGGAGCGTATCCGCCCGCAGACCCTCGATGAGGTCTGCGGACAGCAGCATCTGCTGGGAAAGGGTGCGATGCTGCGCCGCATCATCGAGGCGGGACACATTCCCAACCTCATTTTCTACGGGCCCTCCGGTACCGGAAAGACCACCGTGGCAAACATCATCGCCCGGGCGACCAATAAACCTCTGCGCAGACTCAACGCCACCACGGCGAGCCTCGCGGATATCCGGGACGTGATCGATGAGCTCGACGGAATCTCCGGGATGAACGGGATTTTACTGTACCTGGAAGAAATCCAGTACTTCAATAAAAAGCAGCAGCAGAGCTTATTGGAGTTTCTTGAGGACGGCCGCATTACGCTCATTGCCGCGACCACGGAGAATCCATATTTCACCATCTTCAACGCGATCCTGAGCCGCTCGACGGTCTTTGAATTCAAACCTCTGGAGCCTGCCGATCTGGAACCGGCCATTCAGCGCGGCTTTGCGCTGGAGGCCGAGCGTCTGCGCACGAATATCATCCCCGAGGAGGGCGTGATCTCCCTCATCGCCACTGCCTGCGGCGGCGATGTGCGCAAGTCCCTCAACACCGTGGAACTTCTCTGTGCTGCGGCGCCCGTCACGGTGGGAGATGAGCCCAGCGTTGTGACGCTGGCGGATACACGGGAGGTGGCACAGCGTTCCAATATGCGCTACGACCGGGACGGCGACGCGCATTACGATCTGCTCAGCGCTTTTCAGAAGTCCATCCGGGGTTCTGACCCCAACGCGGCAGTCTATTACCTTGCCCGTATTCTGGAAGGGGGAGATCTGCAGTCGGCCTGCCGCCGCCTGCTGGTGATTGCAGCGGAGGATATCGGCCTTGCCCATCCGACGGCGATCACGGTGGTGAAAGCCTGCGTGGACGCCGCGTTTCAGCTTGGACTTCCCGAGGCACAGCTTCCTCTGGCGGAGGCCGTGATCCTGCTTGCCACCTCGCCCAAGTCAAATTCCGCCGCCATGGCGATCTGGGACGCTGCGGCAGACGTGGCAGCGGGAAAGAATCCCAATCCTCCCGCGCATCTGCAGGATGCCCACTATAAGGGAGCCGCAAAGCTCGGACGTGGACTGACCTATCAGTATCCCCACGATTTCCCCCATCATTGGACGCCCCAGCAGTATCTGCCCGACAGCCTGAAGGACAAAATATACTATAACTTCGGCGAAAACAAGCTTGAACAGGCCGCGAAACGGTACTGGGATGAAGTGAAGGGAGAATGACCGGGATTTCCGGCCTTGTGAACGATGGAACTGCTGACTTTGGGCATCTTCTGTGCCCTGCTTCTGGGATGCATCGTCCTGGATATATCAATTCTGTACGCGCTGGCGGCGGGACTGGGGCTGTTTTTGCTCTACGGCCGTAAAAAGGGCTTTTCCTGGCGCGAATTGCTGAAAATGGCCTTTGACGGAGTCAAAACCGTTAAAAATATCCTGATTACCTTCGTGCTAATCGGCATGCTGACCGCACTCTGGCGCGACGCAGGCACCGTTCCCACGATTGTGTGCTACGCATCCCGCCTGATCAGACCCTCCATCTTTGTGCTGATGACCTTTTTGCTCAACTGTCTGGTCTCTGTGCTCACAGGCACTGCCTTCGGTACCGCGGCGACGATGGGTGTCATCTGCGCGACAATCGCGGGAACCATGGGGATCAGCCCCGTACTTACCGGCGGCGCCGTGTTGGCGGGAGCCTATTTCGGCGACCGCTGTTCGCCGGTATCCACCAGTGCGCTGCTTGTGTCGGAGCTGACGAAAACGAGCATCTTTCAAAACATCCGCGGCATGATGCGCACCGCATGGCTGCCGTTTCTGGTATCCTGTGGCATCTACACTGTGGCCGGAATGCTTTCAGGCGGAGCAGGGGAGGTGCCGGATCTTCATGCGATCTTCGGCCGGGAGTTTGCCATCGGCTGGGTGATGCTTCTGCCTGCGGTGGTGATTCTGGTGCTTTCCGTCTGTCAGGTCAATGTAAAGATTGCAATGGCGGCAAGCATTCTCGTATCGATTCCGATCAGCCTGTTTGTTCAGCAGACTCCGCCCGGGGAACTTCTTCGGCTGCTGTTCACCGGCTACACCACATCCGATACAGAAATTGCGGCGATGCTCTCAGGCGGCGGCATCCTGTCCATGGTGCGGGTAGCATCGATTGTGTGCCTGTCGTCGTCCTATTCCGGGATCTTCCGCAAAACGGGGCTTCTTGACCGGGTGCAGCAGTCCATCGACGCGCTGGCGCGGCGGACCAATGCCTACACGGCGTCGCTGGTGACGTCGATGATTGCCGGCATGATTGCCTGCAACCAGACGCTGACGATTATGCTGACCAATCAGCTCTGCCGTGAAACCGAGCCGGATGAGAAACGCTTTGCCATCGTGCTGGAGGATTCAGCCGTGGTGATTGCACCGCTGATTCCATGGTCGATTGCGGGCGGCGTGCCGCTGGCATCGATTGGCGCACCGACGGCGGGAATCCTGTTTGCCTGCTTTCTGTATCTGCTGCCGCTGTGGCGTCTTACGCAATCGGCGATATCGGGGAGAAAGACAAGGGCATAAGGAGGAATAAAACATCAAAGACCTGCTGCGGGTTACACTTGCAGCAGGTCTTTTTGTGTGAAGTTTGCAGATTATTTTGCCAGGCTTGTGAGTGCTTTGTCCAGATCCAGAATCCCCCAGCCGCTGTCATCATCCCGACCGGGATCTCCAATGTCCCGGGCTGTGCTGAAAAGGAGCTCACGAAGCGCCTGGGGTTTCAGGGAGGGGGAGCAAGCCAGAATCTTTGCGGCAGCGGCGCTCACATAACCGGTGGCATAGGAGGTGCCGCGGGCACCGTAGACTCTGCCGTCACGGGATGCAAGCCGGATGTCCTCACCGGGAGCCAGCAGATCGGCTGTGCCGTTTTTCTGAGAAAAACGGGAGACCCTCATGGTTTCATCATGCGAGCCCACGGAAATCACGGTTTCATATGCTGCCGGGTAATACAGCGACTCACTGTCATCGGAGTTACCGACGGCTGCGATGACAAGAACGCCCTTTTTCTCGGCATACGCGACGGCATCTGCCAGCTCCGGCACGTCCCGGCGTATGCCGAGGCTTGCGTTGATGATATCCGCGCCGTAGATGTCCACACTGTCGCGGATTGCCTGGGCAAGCGTCTGCGGGGAAATAGATGAGTCACCCTCGTCGGCCACTACCAGGGGTACAATCAGGCAGTCATCGGCTGCCAGTCCCTGTACACCGGCGCTTTCACACCCCACGATGACGCTGGCGACGGCAGTACCGTGGTTGATTCGGTCCTCGGTATCGGCATCTTCCGCGGTATAATTGTGCCCGGGCAGGAGGCATTCAGCCCGGATGGCCGCTGTGCTGACGCCGGTGTCGATCAGCGCAATGATAACCTTTCCGGATTCATGCACCGGAGCATTTCCGGCACAGCCGGAGAGGAAAAGGAGAAGGGTCAGGAGCGTGAGCAGTCGTTTCATAGTCGAGCCTTTACTTTGCAGTACCGCGGTCAGGAACCGGAGTTCCCGACCGCGGTATGTGCGTTATTTGAGGAAATTTTCGTAGCGCTTGGAATCCATGGGGATGGGATAAGTGTTGGGGCCCTTGCGTTCCCACGCCTTAGCGCCGTACTGGGCATAATTTTTGCCGTTTTCATCCTTGGCATTGATCAGCGCATCAGCCAGCGCTGTGCCGTAGCCGCAGTTTCTGGTAAGCTCCAGACTGATGGGATCAAAGCTGCAGTTGTTGTAGTGATCCTGTGCAGAGCCTTCGGGAATGTAGCCTAAACCATCATCTGAAGCCTTACCGACAGCACCTACGCTTGTGTTCCAAGCAGTGGAATAGGCAGAACCAGAACGATAATAGTTGTGGAGGATGTAGCCGTCATCCAGATGATTTCTGCCGATGATAGCGCCTGTGAACTCGCCGCCTCTCACCTTGCCAACATTGATGCAATTATAGATATAATGCACTACTTTGGTGTTTCCGTTATCCTCGTCTGCATCGTTGACACCCATGATACCGCCGACGCGGGAGGCACCTTCCACATAGCCAAAGTTTGCGCAGTTGACCACATAGGTGGAATCGGGATTGGTAGTATTGGCATCTGCGTAGCCGACGATGCCGCCGACATGGGTGTTGTCAGAGGTAACCTTACCGTAGTTGACGCAGTTGACGATAAAGGCTTTTTCGACTTCATCGCCGAGTACTGAGCCGGTAATGCCGCCTACATCCGGGGTGGCTGCATCATTGATTGTCTTGTACTTGACCTGGGCGTAACTGACGCATTGGTCAACTTTCGCTGCCACGACACTGCCTGCTACGCCGCCGATAGACGCATATGTCCTTTCTGAGTAGACATAGGCATCGCCGATGACCAGATTCTCCACGCGACCATACAGGTTACCGAACAATCCGGCACTTTCTGCATTGTGGTCTGTGTACATACCTGAGATCAGATGCCCGTTACCATTGAAGGTTCCGTTAAAGCTTTGGATGGGTGTCCACCATTTACCGGTCAGATCGATATCGGCCGTCAGCTCGATGGTTTTGTTCTTAAAGTAGTTTGCGGAACTATCTCCATTCAGAGAAGTCAGGTATGCCAGACCGGCCAGCTCTTCGGCGGTGGAAATAGTGTAAGTGCCTGACGAGTTATCAAACCAGCTGGTGTCGTAGCTGGTGATCCATTTTGCACTTGCATCAGGTGCCGAGCGTGTAGTAAAGCTGCCGGAACAGGTCATCACGGAGTCGTGATAGTTGGGATCATCGGTGATTCTGACCGTCAGACTGCTGTAGGTAGTGTTGGGATCCAGCGAGTGGATGAAGCCTTCGCAGCCCTGGCAGTACTCGGGATGATCGGTGAGCATGAAGGAATAGGTAGCCTTGGTGCTCAGATCCAGCCTGGAGAACTCCGAGCCATTAACAGACAGTTCGGCCATCGTGTAACCAATGTTGGATGCGGAGACGGACACCGTGCCGAAGGAATTGGTGGTTTCGCTTCGATGAGCCTTGTTGACGATCAGCTTAGGATCGTAGGACTCGGAGAACAGGGTATCAGCCTCGTTGAACACGTGGTCTTCTGGACGTTCTACATGAACACTGTAGGTACCGACGTTGTGTGCAGAGGAAGTGTAATCATCCTGTGCGGCATTGGAGATTCTGTAGCCGATGGTGTAACCGGCAGCAGGGTCAGAGGTGCTGGCTGCTGGATACTCAATTTCCTCATAGAACATCAGCGTTCCATTCTCAGAGGGAGCTTCGACAATTGTCTCAGTGCCATTGATTACATCGAGCTTGATCGTACCGCCGGTGTAAGCATAGCTCATTGTGGGGTAAGCATAGCGGTCATAGATCACGCTGTTGCCGACAAAGGTAAAATGATTTCTGGGATTGATGTCTACCTTGTCCTTCCAGTAGGGTTGCAGCGTGGTGGGACCGAGAATCTTGACCTGAGGATTGAAGTTTTCATCGATGCGTACCCAGTCTTCATAACGAATCTGCGAATTGGGCACATCGCCGCGCAGCCAAGTGTTGAGATCGGCATCCTTATAGTACCAGAACACAAAGCGCTTGTTGGAACCGTTGGCAATGGGTTCAACCGGCACAGGCAGGGAACCATACTTCCCGACATAGGATACGCGCTGACCGTTTTCATAGACGTAACCTTCCTGATAGGTACTGTCATAGAGAACATACATCGTATCAGCACCCTCTGCAAGGTTTGCATCGTATTTTGAATCGTCGAAGGTGACCTTGTACTCGTTGGGCGTCCACTTGGCGTAGAGATAGACGTCGTGCTTGGGCATCTTCTGGGCGGTGAAGCGCTCGGTGAGCTCGGCACTGTCAATCCAGGTGATTTCCTCCGAGACCTGAGTGATATTGATACCGTCAGAGCCGTAGATGGTCGTGGTACCGGACTGCACGCCGGTAGAGGGAGCCGTGAGGACAGTGATGGTTTCCTCCTCACCGGTGTCGGGATTGATCACGGTGGATAAGGTTTCGACGAGCTCACTGCCGGTGAAGCTGCCGTCTGTGAACTGCGTGTGGTCAACCACATACCAGCCCTCAAAGGTGTAGCCGCGGCGGGAGATGTTATAGAGCGGGCCGATGTAGCTGCCTTCCATCTTGGTGATGGTGGGCATCCCGTAATCAGGATTCTCGGGAGTACCCTCGGGACCGTAGTTGTCCATGAAGTAGATGGTGGAGCGGGTGCCGGTGTAAGCACTGCAGTTGAGGATGTAGTTGGTGGCACTGCTGATAGGCACCGTCACATCGGGAGATGTGGAGGTGATATCCATCGTGTACCCGAATTCATCCAACGCAGCCTTGGAGACAATTGCCTCAAGCTGCTGATACTTGGTAGCGCTCAGAACACTACCTCGTTCGACCTTCATGGTAACGTCATCGTGAGGAATACCGTTGAAGGTAAAGACAGCGGTGACGAAGTTATCCTGATAGTTTGCCGTTGCGGTGATGCCGCTGCCGATAGCCTCAGCCATGGTCTTGTTGATCGGCAGACTCAGATCGATCGGCAGATACTCCACAACCACTGCGCCGTCACGTACGGAGAAGGTTTCAACATAGCAGTTGGTGGTCAGGTTCTTAAACTTCGTGAACTTATCGGTGGAGTCGTTGGAGGCACCGGTGCCGGAGAGATCCGAGAAGTCGAAGATTTCGCCGTACTTTGCAGTGTAGGGCTTGGGTTCGCAAATGCTACCGTCGGTATTCTGAATACCGGTGACGTTGACGGTATACTCACGCTCACGGATATCGAAGATAAAGTCAGTGTGCGTGATGATGGTGAGATCTTCAAGCTGCTGGCTGCCGTAGCCGTTGCCCATGACGTACTTGTATTCATCCCAGACAAGCAGATCGAGGATTTCCTGCTCGGAAGGCAGATCGAAGGGCTGTCCCTTGAGAACCTGCTTGGTCCAAACGGTCTGGTAGCCATCCTGTTCATTGCCAACCTTGACAGAGGCGGTGTAGTATTCCTTGAGCTCGCGGTTGGTGAGATTTGTCCAGACAAGGGGAATTGTGACCGTCATGTCGTAATCACTGAAGGGCATTTTGGCGCCCATATATGTGATTGTCAGGTCGCAGGTCATGAAGCGGGTGTTTTCGGGAACCTCGACGTCAACTACCGGCACAGCCCAATTCGGGTCATAGCGAATGCTGAACTTGGGGTTGGACAGGCTGAAGTTGTAATTCTCGAAGGAACGTACATCGCTTCCTCGTCTGCCGGTGATCAGGTCGATGTAGGCAAGCGCAAGCAGGCTCTGATCAAGTTTTGTCTCGCCGAAAATGTAAATTGCCTCATCATATGCCGGATCATAGTCGAAACCGTAGTAGAATCGATTGTTTCCGGCCTCCAAAAGGGGAATTTCTTCGTTTAGGAACTCGTGGGTGTACTCAAACAATCCCAAAGCCTCTGCTTCAAAGCTGAGAATGAAGTACAGGCCGAATTCCAGATGCAGGGCACCTTCCATACGTTCGGAAGAAACCCAGTTCTGCGTATTCTTGGCGCGGTAACGGGTGTATTCGTAGATATAGAAGCCGTGAAGCTTGACATAGGGGCCCATTTCAGCTGCTATACCGACGGATGCGATCTTGCCGGAACCGATACCGACGTAGACCTTGGCACTGATACCGGCTCTGACGCCGAGCTTGCCCATGACATAGAACTGGAAAGCAAACTGTTCGTCAATCAGATCCATGGTGGAGCTGCCGGCCGTCGGCTTGAACAGACCGATTTCAAACCAGAAGCTGTAACGCTTACCGACTTCATACTCAAGATTGGAACCGATGGAGATGTTCATATCGGCGCGCACGACGAAGTCGATCTCCACACCGGCGCACAGACCGTAGGCATTGACCTCGGCTGTGACGATGTTCTGCTCAACGATCTTAACCCAGTCTGTTTCGCGGGAGAGAAGTTCACTGTAACGCTCAAGAAGCTGGTCAAGAGTGGCCTGGTATTGATAATTCAGACCATTTCTGTCAGCGGTTTCCATCATATTCATCATATCGGAGGAAACCGAGGTTTTGCCAAGGCGGTTGCAGATGTAGGAATAGGTATGGCGGTTAACACCGTTGTACTCCAGAAGCTGCCACAGACATTCCAGATCGTTTTCGTATTTCCAGAGAGTCATGCGGTCGTTTTTCCTCTGTGCAATGGTGTTGGAAAGAATATCAATGGCGTCAACAATATCGCCGACTGTCTCAATATCCTGGGTCAGCTCAGCAGGGAGATAGGAAAGCTTAGTGATCGGCTGCTGGCTGCGGGCGATATCCTTGATCTGATTCCAAAGGTTCGCGTCACCCTGTTTGATCGTATAGATCTCGGCGTTGAAGGAAAGCGCAGTGTAGCTCTTGATGTCGATGCTTGCACCAACATGAACGCCGACAGGGATGGGGATAAACAGGATTTCCTTGTAGACAAGATAGCCGTTTACGCGGGGGTCAAGCGTAACCTCCTGGATGAAGCTGGCGGACAAATCGATGGCGATAATGCCGTCCTCAACTTCGACTTCGAAGCCGGCATCCACTTCGATGGAGAGCTGGACACCGTCGCCGAAATGGAGCTTGTCCCCCTTGGTGATGAGCTGCGGAACGACGGTGACATAATTGAGAACAAAGGAAGCGCCGCTGCCGAGCAGTTCAAGCGTTTCGTCAGAGACGGGTTCGCCGTTCTCGTCGGTGAGCAGATAGTCCTCAACGGTCATGTTTTCACGGAAACCGTCGGTTTTGGTGACCATATCAGCCAGCAGATAAGCAGCTTCTTCGGGAAAATCGCTGTTATCAAGCTGTTCCTGAAGCGTGGCTTCAATCTGTTCCTTCTCTTCGTCGGTGACAAGATGATCACCGGGGATATCGATGTCGGAATACAGATCCATGCACTCAAGAAGCGTCTGGCGGGAAACTTCGGTGTAGGTGATGTCACCGGTAGTCTCGTCATAGGCTGTGATGCGGCCGTAGCGAAGGTCATCAACGGAATCGATGCCGTCGAAATAGAAGGTCAGGAAGTCACCGACATTGATGACTTTGCGCGCTCTGCCAAGAGTTTCATCACGCTCTTCGGGAGTCTCGGGTACCTGAAGTGCTCTGGATGCATCAGGCGCAGCATCCAGACCGAGCAATGCCTGATACATGGGGACGTCAAGGGCATTGATGTTAGTGGAGCCGGTGAGCACAAACGAATTGATGTCTGCAGAGCCGGTGAGGTCATGCGTGGACAGCTCGATAGGGAAGTTGTCGGGAATCTCGTAGAGCTTTTTCTGGGACTCCTGATTAAGAGTCTTGAAGTAGATAGCGCTGTCGGTGACATTGGAAACTTCCACATATACGGCGGGATCCAGGAAGTCCAGGTCAGCCTTGCGTTCGGTCACGGGATGCTTGTTGACATAAATGCAGAGAATGTCACCGATCTCGGCGTTAACTCCGGAGATATTAAGCGAACCGGTCACGGGGGTGTCGGAGGGCGCATTCGTGTTATGCGAGAGCATATCGGAGTTGAGAACCGGGACAGGAGAGGTTTGCGTATCGACGTTGTAGAAGATCTCGTCGGTATCTTTTATGTAGATGATATCATCACGCATCTGCTTCTGCAGGTTGGTGACTTCCTCCTTAAAGATCGAGAAGGAGGCTGTGCGCACCGTTTCGGGCTTATTGCGGAATGTCCAGCCGTCAGCCAGAGTCAGTTCATAGGAGCAGCCGGGATTGAAACCATTAACAGCTGAAACTGTGTAATACTGATGGCTGTTGGGACCGGATACGGTCAGATTAACAGGATCTGATCCGTCCTTGACCTCCAACGTCGCAGCATGCTGAGGCTCCACATTGCCGGAAACACGGTGGATTTGAAAGCTGAGGGTGGGCTCTGCATCCATCTGGGTGAAGGTGGTCAGATTCAGAGTCTCGGGATCGTCCATTTTATGATAACCGGCGAACACCTCAAGGTCAGTGTAAACCGGCTCGGAGGCATAGAAGGGCTGTGTGCAGGAACGGTCGAGATAATAACCTGTCAGGATGTAACCTTTGCGGGAGGAGTCTTCCACATCGGGAACCCAATTCGGAGCAGAGCCATAGGGTACATCGATATCGTCAATGAGGCTGTTGCCGTGGTAAAAACTTACCTTGCAGATACCGGAGGAAGCGCCGGAGGATTCACCGTCGTCACCGGAAGAACCGTCTTCGGTGGGATCAGAAGGCTGGGGATCAACGGCAGGCGTGTCCGGCGTTACAGCCTGTGAATCATCGGAAAAGTCGGGCTGAATGCGGACGCGGTCAGAGGGGATGCCGGGCTCACGATACCAGATGCTGACGGCTGCATCGGTACGGGTGCACAGCGCAGCAGTCTGCGCACGGGTGGCGTTGGCCGTCGGGTCAAAGTCGGTTCCGTTACCGTTGAGCAGGCCGTACTTCCAGAGACGCAGAACAGCCTCTTTTGCATAATCGGCAACGCTGTCCAGATCAGCGGGGACGGTGGTGATGTTGGCGCCGGTGTCGCAGTTGACACCAAAGGCATCAAAATAACGCACAAAGAATGCGGCCATCTGCTGACGGTTGATCAGATCATCGGGGGAGAAGGTGTTTTCTCCGGTGCCGGTGGTGATGCCGTGCCTGGACGCCCACGCAACATAAGGTGCGTAATACGCATCTTCGGGAACGTCATCGAATGTGACGGTTCCGGAATAGTCGGCGATATGTACGCCTGCCATGCGTCCAAGGACTGTAACAAACATGCCTCGGGTCATGGTGCCGTCGGGATCAAAGGTATGTTTAGAGGTACCGTTGAACAGGTTGTTGACGTACACGTACATGACAGACTCATAATACCAGTCGCTTTCCTTCACATCGGCGAAGGGGTTTTTGACTTTGACTGAAGTCGCATTCTGTTCCTGGGCAAATACTGCTGCGGGAACCAGTGACATCATGATGGCAAACACCAGCACAACACAGAGCAGTCTTTTTTTCATTTGTTTTTTCCTCCGGGTTATGATCGTTGGGGAATATGCTTGTTCAGATAATCGGCCGGTAGCCCATTAAAAAGGCCGGTGGCCAAACCGATGCTTTTCGCAGCGTCCTGTTATGATTTTCCAGCGCCTGCTGAAGAATCCGTTCGCTCAGGGCAAGAAATGCGGCGGAATCGGGATTGTGATTCTCACGGGCCGCTTTCTTTCGGCAGACGAGTACCTGGTCAACGGCACAGTCTACCGTGCTGCGACGGTTCTGCATAATCCTTCGTACCCTTCGGAACCAGAGATACATACAGAAAATGAAAACCAGAACGGTCGGAAGCGCTATCAGCCATAACATATGGGTTATACAACTCCTTTCATGACGCGTGACAAAAAACAGCGTATTTTTACAGACATATCATAACATATTTTGTTGTCAATGGAGTAACTGTGGCCTGAGATGTATGAAAAATCGGCCTGAAATGCAGAATTATTTGTCTGGTAATACGGGGCGGCATATGGTACAATAGAAAGCGCAGCGGATTGATTGGAAAAGGGGGCGGACGTATATGTATATAGCGGTCTGTGATGACCAGAAGGAAGAACTCAATGCGCTTGTGGCGCTGCTGGAACTCTGGCAGAAAGAACGCAGAGTGACATTGAGGATACGTACATTTACAAATGCTTCAGAACTGCTGGATTGTGCCAAAAAAGAACAATTCACGCTGTATCTGCTTGATATCATGATGTCGGGAACCGATGGCCTGGAAGCAGCACGGGAAATACGCGGTTTTGATGATACGGCACAGGTCGTGTTTCTCACTTCCTCGCCGGGATTTGCCTATGAAAGCTACAGCGTACATGCGCTGGATTATCTGCTCAAGCCCATCCGCGCCGAGAAGCTGTTCCCGATCATTGACCGTCTGGCGCTGGAGGAGCAAAATCCCACGGAGGGACTTACGCTCAAATGCGGCGGAACGCTGGTGCGGATTCTGTTGTCGCAGCTGTCCTACGTTGAGGTCAGCGGAAAACACCTGTTTTTCCACCTGACTGACGGATCCATCAGGGAAGTGGCAGGTTCCATGAGCGACTATGAGCAGCTGCTGCTTGAAAAGCCGGAGTTTATGCGTCCGCACAGATCCTATATCGTCAATATGCTGCAGGCTGCGGAATTTTCCACTGAAGGAATCAGGATGTTTTCGGGGCAGAATCTGCCGGTTTCACGGCTTTTGTTCCCAAAACTGCAGAAAGCTTATATGAAGCTGCTGTTTTCGGAGAGAAAGGGGTGATCACGTGGCGATTGCGGAAGTGCTCGATGTAATCAATTACGTATTGGTACTCATTTACGGCGTGATGCTCAGTACCCATATCGCAGGCGGTGTGCAGGGTAAAAAGCAAAGATTGGAGATTTCGATACTGTGTCTTCTTCTCCTGCTGGTTCAGGGAATCATCTGGTATTTTTACGGAGCAGCAACGGTGCGCCTGCTTTATCCGCTGATAGCACATCTGCCGCTTATTCTGGCTCTGATGCTGATCCTGAAAAAGTCGCTGGGCATTGCGGCGGTCAGCGTGACTGTCGGCTATCTGTGCTGTCAGCTTCCCAGATGGGTGAGACTGATGATTCTGGCGCTGGGCGGCTTTGCCGAACTGGGCGAGATTGGCTATATGCTGGCGATTGGCGCTTTTTATGGGCTTCTGTACCGCTGGTTTGTTCCTGCAGCGCGCAGCACCATGACCTTTTCACGATATTCACTGATGCTGTTTGGCAGTCTGCCGATTGCATATTACTGCTTTGACTATGCAACGGCTGTGTATTCGAGCATTTTGTATGACGAAATCAAAGCCATCAGTGAATTTCTCCCCACGATTCTCATCATTTTTTACGTTTTGTTTATGGCCATGTATCATGTTCAGGTGCAAAAGCGCACAGATGCCGAACTGCAAAGTTCCATGCTGGATGCGCAGCTCAGACAAGCCGAAACGGAGATTGAAGGTCTGCGGCATATGCAGACCAATGCGGCGATTTATCAGCATGATATGCGCCATCACCTGACCATCATCGAAAACATGGTCACCTCCGGCAAGGTGCAGCAGGCGCAGGAATATATCCGCAAGGTATATTCCGATGTGGAAGCCATCACACCGCGCAGTTTTTGTGAAAACGGGCTGGTGAATATGCTGTGCTCCTCTTTTTCCGAGAAAGCGCAGACGCAGGGGATCGAGCTTCGCATCAATGCAAAGCTCCCGCGGGCATTGTCCGTGTCCGATACGGAACTGTGTGCCGTTGTATCCAATGCACTGGAAAATGCGCTGCTGGCTGCCGGGAAAATGGATGTACAGGAAAAATGGGTGAATTTTTACTGTGAGGTAAAACGCGGCAAACTGCTCATCGAAACGGAAAACCCGTATAGTGGAGAGATTACGATGCGGGACGGACTGCCCGTATCGGAGAAAACAGGCCATGGATATGGCTGCCGCAGTATTCGTTCCATCGTTACCCACCATCGCGGCATCTGCTCCTTTGAAACAGAGGGAGGACTGTTTACGTTTCGGGCGGTTCTTCCGCTGACGGAAACGCCGGAAGCGGCCGCGGTAACCTGAAATAGCGGACGGCTTTGTTTACCCAAACAACCTGTCAATGTTAAACCGCCCTGTTCAAAAAGATTTGAACAGGGCGGTTTTAAATTCGCTATGGTTACTGAAAGGTATGCTGCCGATCAGTCGAGGTCGTAGACACCGCCGAAGAGAGAATCGGCGGGAGCCTCGGCGGGATGATAGGTGCTGTAGCCCAGAGGAGGCATGGTCTGGATGGCGAGCATATCTTCGTCGGCGAGGTTGAAGTCAAAGACGCGGGCATTGTCGGCGATGCGATCGGCATGGGTGGACTTGGGCATGGGCAGGACGCCGGACTGCAGGGCAAAGCGGATGCAGATCTGGGCGGGGGACTTGCCGTACTTGGCAGCAATTTTAGCGATGGTGGCATCCTTGAGCACAGCGCCGCAGCCCAGGGGAGACCAGCCTTCGACGACCATGCCGTGATCCTGGCACCACTTCACGAGGGCAGGCTGATAGTAACCGGGGTGGAACTCGATCTGGTTGACAACGGGCTTGATCTCGGCGGTCTCTTCCAGAGCCAGAATGTGCTCGGGCAGGTAGTTGGACACACCCAGAGCGCGGATCTTGCCGTCCTTGTACATCTTTTCAAAGCCGCGCCAGGTGGCAGCGTTGATTTCCTTCCAGTTGGGATGGGACTTCTCAACGCAGGGCCAGTGAACCAGATACAGGTCGATGTAATCGGTGCCCAGCTCCTTGAGGGACGCTTCGACAGCAGCGATGGTCTTGGAGTAGCCGCGGTTCATGATCCAGTGCTTGGTGGTCAGGAAAACGTCCTCACGGGCAACGCCGGACTCGCGCAGGCCTGCGCCAACATCGGCTTCATTTGCATAACCGGCAGCGGTATCGATGTGACGGTAACCGGCCTGCAGGGCGGCCTTGACGCTCTCGCGGCAGATGTCGCCGGAGGGAGTCTGCCAGGTGCCGTAACCGAGGCAGGGGATTTTGACGCCGTTTGAGAGGGTAAAGGTGTCGGTCATAGAGGTAAACATGGGAGTTGCTCCTTTCAAAATTGGGCTATAGTTCAAAACTGCTGCGGTCGATGACATTCTGCCGAAGTTCGGGGGAGAGATTGCGGAAGTAATCAGAGTAACCGCCGACGCGAACCACCAGATTGGGATAGGCGTCGGGATCCTTCTGCGCGGCGAGCAGCGTGTCCCGGTCGAGCACGTTGATGGACAGCTGCTGACCGCCGCCGTCGAAATAGGTTCTGGCAAGCTGGACAAAGGTACGAAGGCCCTTTTCGGTACAGAAGAGACTGCGGTCAAATTTGAGCTGCGCGACGAATCCGGAACCTGCCTCACGCTGACGATAGTGCATCATGGACTTGAGGGACGCTGTGGGACCGCGCCGGTCACAGCCGGGAACGGCTGCAATGCTGTCGGCGAAATTGGCGTCGCCGCGGCATCGGCCGTTTGGCAGTGCGCCGGTGGCAAGACCGTTGCCGGAGGCACGGTTGAAGGGACTGCAGCCGCCGGTGTAGATGCCGCCGCGGAAGGTGGATTTGGTCTTGAGATAGGCGAAGAAGTGATCCACCACCGCAGCGCAGAGCTCATCCACGTCTGCGATGTCGTTTCCGAACTTTGCACAGTTTTTGCAGTCACGATGCAGCTCGGCATGACCTTCGAAGTTATCCTCAAGCGCCTGAATCAACTGATCCATCGTGTACTTTTTCTGGTCATAAACGAGGGTTTTGATCGCATACAGCGAATCCGCCGCATCGGCGATGCCCTCGGCAAGTACCTGACCATGCCCGTAGAGCGGGCCGCCCCAGCGGTAGTCGCGGCCCTTTTCAAGGCATCCCTGAATGAGGCAGGAACGCATGGGGTTGGGCGCGAAGCGGGCACGGACTTCCTGGGCAATGTTGGCATCGGCTGCGGATACGTCGGTGATGTAGTCAAGCTGCCGGTAAAAGAGCGCCAGGAACGCCTCGAATGTGCGGCAGTCTCTGGGATCGCCGTACTGATTGGAGATGAGCTCGGTACCGCCGGAGGCGAAATCGTAACCGTTGTGCAGGGTGAATTCCAGAACCTTTGCGAAGTTTACCTCGCCGTCCTCCAGACCCATATGGGACTTGCCCATGATGTCGATCTGGTTGCAGCCGTTCATACAGTAATCGTGGCTGTCCTCAGGAGGAATGCCGATGGCCTCAAGGGCAGGGCAGACCACCTCATCGTTGTAGAGCGCGGGCAGACCGATGCCGGTGGCGATGCAGCGGGCAGCGGCTTCCATGAGCGCGTCGGGGGTATTCTTGTGCACGCGCATGGTGAGGTTGGGCGTCTGGTAGCCCATATCGGTGACAAGCTCCAGCACCAGATAGGAAAGCTCGTTGGTCTCATCATTGCCGTGCTCGTCGGAGCCTGAAATGCATACGTTCCAGCCGCGTACGTTGTGCATGCCCTCCAGGAACCGTCTGACCATATCGCGGCTTTCATCCACAGGACTGACGCGGTAATAGTCGATCATGAACTGATCGTAGCGTCCGGGGGAGTCCACGCCGTCGAGGGTGAAGTACATCCAGAACATCTGGGTAGCCGAATGCATATCGAAGGCAGGTTCTCTGGGTACTCTTGCAAAGTCGGAAGCGATGCGCGACCATTCGGCGGCATTGGCGGCATCGGAGGATGCCTTTTCAAGCGCCATTGCACGGATGCGGTCGCCGACGATATCGAGGGAGTCCATCGCCATGCGGCAGGCATCGTAGAAACCGTCGTTTCCGGGATTCTTTGCCCGGCATTCTTCAATCAGTGCGCGGATGCCGTTGGTACCAAGATGGAGAAAGCGGTCGTAATCGGGGTTTGCGTGACCGCTCCAGGTTCCGCCCCAGCAGGCTTTAGCGTCCCACAGACGCTGATGGGTCTGGGGAATGCTTCTGACCACGCGGCGGCCTGTGTCAAATCCCCTCATCTGCTCACGGATATCGGTGAGTTCCGGCTCGAGTGCGGGGTTTTCGGCAATCAGCCGGTCATAGGCGGCCTCGTTGACCGAGATGCAGCCGCCGTAGGAGTAGCTGACCGCACCGTTGTCGGCAAGCACCCCCACGGTGGGCAGCATACAGTTTTCGGGAAAGGTGATGGGGAGCCGATGCGCTGCTTCCAGCATGCCCAGCGCCACACGCTCCGGCATGGAAACGTGACGGTTTTCCAGAAATGCACGGGAGAAGGGATCAGCGGAGAAAGAATACTTTTTCATGGCAGTTTTCTCCTGTCAATGAAGATGCAGTGCCTGAAAATTACTTGTTTTCAAAAATCGTGCCCTGCTTGACTTTTTCAATGACCTCGATAACTTTTGCAGCCTGATCGAGGGTGATGGGGAAGGCCTTGCCTTCACGGATGGTATCGTAAAGAGCATCCCAGATGCGGGTGGTGCCGTCATCGAAGGGGATATCCTCTTCCTTCCAGGTCAGCGTTTCGGGCGTACCGAAGGTGGTGCCGGGAGTACCGGGATTGGCAACGGGGGCTTTGAGCTCCACCTCGGGATCCAGATAGCGCAGATGGAAGGATGCGCCGTCGGAAACCAGAGAACCCTTGGAGCCGTAGATCATGTAAGTGGGCACGGGCAGGGCAACGCCGCCGGAGATTTCCATATCCACGATGCGGCCGTTGATACCGGTAAAGACGATCTTGATGTGATCCTCGCAGTCACCGGCAGCCGCCACGTGACGGATGCGGGAATAGAGATCGGTGTAGTCACCGCCGCAGAAGCGCAGGGAATGGTCGATGATGTGGGGACCCCAGTTGAGCAGCTGACCGCCGCCGAACTCGGAGATGGTCTGCCAGTCGTCACGGCGCTGGTAGCTGTTGCGGGCGAGCTTGATTTCGTAGACATCGCCGAGCTTGCCGGAGTCGATGATGTTCATAGCGGTTTCAAAGCCGCCTTCGAAGCGACGGTTGTGGCGGATGAAAAGCTTGGGGCCGCCGGGCTCACTGCCGAGGGCGATGAGCTCACGGGCCTGGGCGGTGGACATGCAGAAGGGCTTTTCAAGAAAGACATTCTTACCGGCCAGAAGCGCCATTTTGGCATGGGCATAGTGGTCGATGGAGCGGGTGGCGATGCTGACGAGCTCGACCTCGGGATCGGCCAGCAGGTCTTCGATCCTGGTGTAGGCACGGCTGCCCCACTCTTCGACGAAGGGCTTTGTGCGCTCTTCGATGATGTCGCAGACAGCGGCGAAGTTGAATTTATCGCGGCGGGAGGCGAGTTCCTTGCGGTGCATGCCGTTGCCGGCGCGGCCAAGGCCGATGAGACCGATCTGAATGGGCTTGGACATGGTATCAGACTCCTTTTTGTTTTTATGTAAACCCGGGGGAAAGATGTGCGAAATGCTGGGAACTGTGTAAACATGGGACTGATGCCATTTTAGCACGGTATAACCGGAATGTCAACGGGGGAGGTGGCGGATATGGGATCAGGCGGAATCGAAACTGTCGTTTTGACGATCGTATATCCCCAAAGTGCGCAGAAAAAAAGCCGCGCTGTCTTAGGTGGGTGCTCATAAAACAGTAAATCCTCCCTATGAGATTTTCACAGGGAGGATTTTTTCGTAATTGTGTCGCGGCATCATATGCACTACACAAAAAGGTGTATAGAAGTG